>CAYYKP010000197.1:0-1510 GCA_964468055.1 uncultured Caldisericales bacterium | reverse complement strand
TCAAAAGGCAGTAATGCTTTACAATGTATAAAGCATTATACTACAACGCAGTATATTACAGTATAAGGCAGTAAATCGAGCGATTCGTGAATGTATTGTAAAAAGGCTATACCAAGCACTTAATTGCAAATACCAGATAAGCTTTACTATGGGGAAGAGAAGAAGTTAACTCTGCGTAATAAAATAATAATTCATTTGCTATCTGCTGTTTTGATCATTCTATATCTTTATCTTCTTCAGGTATTAATATCCAAATTCTTTTCAGTGGTAAATCCGTTTTTAACTCATCATCAAATAGTTCATAATATCTAAAAATTTCTTGCAGTAAATCATCTTGATCCCACAGTCGAATGGAAAAGAAAGTATCTTTTGCCTCTTTCCAAGCAACTGTTGTAAATCCACCCCACGAAACCAACAGCCCATGGTCTGCCTTAAGTTTTGACATAACGCCTTGCAATTCTCTAACTACCTTGACATCAACAGGTGAAGAAGAAGATTTGACTTGAACACACACTCTAGGTTTATCAAAACCTAATGGACCAGCAGCAGCTAATATATCAACACCACCATCCGGACCTTGTGGTGATTGTTTTGTAATATAACCTTGTGCTTTTAGAATGGCATTCACTAATCTCACTAATCCATGCCCTTTAAAGTTAGCATCTATGTACTTTATAATTAAATCTTTCGCATATCTTTCGACATCATCGGGTTTATTGGTACCTCCAGACTTAGTTTCTTCTCGGGGTATTTCCCCCTTTAGAAGTTTTTTAACACGATTCTCTGCGTTGTTTCTTTCTATTTTGCATACGGTCATAAATGCACCGAGAGAATAAAGAATATCCTGATCAAATGCAGACCTTGGAATTATTTTAATCCACTTAACATATCTTATATGTTTTATATTAGGAGCAATTTTTTCATATTTATAATCGCTTTCCACTTTACCAATTGCAACTCCTGATTGCAATTTTAACGGTAGGGCTACAAGGTCCCCTATCTGAATTTCGTGAATAAATCTCCATATCTGACCAACCTCGTTTGCTACCCTCATTTTTTTAAAGTTAGGATGTTTCTCCAAATACAATTTTGTTAGTTCTTTTTTAGATTTAATACCAGATAAATCTCCAAATTCGTTCCATCCGATCGATATAACGTTTTTCTCAAGTGCCCCAGGCTCTTGTTCTCCATGTTTTCCCGCTCTTACTAACCATAGTGCCATTTTCCCACTCCTTCCTAACCAAAATTACAGATGACTTAGTTTATGTATTATATGTCTTAATGCTTTGCATATACCCTAATAATTATTGCCCTTAGTTGTATCCCGTAGGATTGTCAAGAAGTTTTTACTACTGGCTCTCGCATAGTATGTACATCCTTCCCACCCTTACTTGAGAAAAAGACTGCCCACCCGTTGGAAATTAATGGCTTATAATATTTAGGTTAACTCCCTTGTTTCTGTTGCTAAACTTGATGTTGGAGGAATAATGGAAAAAACAACAACGGTTAG
>CAYYKP010000196.1:0-1526 GCA_964468055.1 uncultured Caldisericales bacterium | reverse complement strand
CTCAGATTTGGGGAGCAGGGCAGTTGTAAAGTAGATTGGGATGCAAATACAAGGATTATTATAATAACTTATACACCGTAGAATTTAGGAATTTGTAGAAATGTCCTACTGGTACCTGGTACCAGTAGGACATTTTGGGATCTCCGGGAGGCAAGCTATGAAGCCTGCCTTTTCTTATAGAGTAAGGTCACATGTCTTGTAACATGTGGGGATAAAGTTTGGACACTCCTTCTTATATTACAAAATGCAATGTAAAGGATGCAGTGTGTTCATAATTGGGTGGTAGATTTATGACTTAAAATTATTTCAATATATTGATAAGAGATATCCTTGTTTTTAAAAGGCGGATTAGTTCACTTGTGCAAGGAGTGATTTTCCGCTAAAATAGATTGTTAAAAAAGCTAAAATTTTTGTTGAAAGGAGTTGATTTGGATGACTAATGTTTCTATAATAACGGCACTAATTGCTGGAGTTTTATCTTTTGTATCGCCGTGTGTTTTGCCGCTTATACCGGCATATATTTCGTATATATCTGGCGCATCGCTTCAGGAAATCCAGTCCGGTGAAGTTTCTTCAAAGAAAATTATTATAAACTCAATTGCATTCGTATTGGGTTTCTCCACAGTGTTTATTTTGCTTGGTGCTTCTGCCTCTCTAATTGGCAAAGTACTTTCAAGGCACATGAACACATTTAAGGTAGTTGCGGGTATTATCATTATTATATTCGGATTGCATATGACGGGTATTATCAGAATAAAGTTTTTAAACTACGAAAAAAAGGTGCAAGTGAAAAAATCAAACAGTGCAACTCTCGTAGGTGCATACTTAATCGGTATCGCATTTTCCGCAGGATGGACTCCCTGTGTGGGACCAATTCTCGGTGCTATCCTTGCCGCTGCGAGTACTTACACAACAATGACAAAGGGGATAATTTTACTCGCGGTTTATTCCATTGGGCTTGGGATTCCATTTATTCTTACCGCGTGGGCAATTAACAAATTCTTTGCAGCTTTCAAGCAAATCAGGAAATATTTCCATGCAATAGAAATAATATCAGGCATTTTACTTATCATCGTCGGCCTGTTGCTTATTTTTATGAAAGGATTACACTTTTAATATGAGCGAACTAAGAAGAGCAAGAATAGAATCTGCAATAAGCAGAGAATTGATGCAGTACCTGCACCGCCTTGACGATGAGCGGCTCAGGGATATTACTATTACTCATATCGAGCTTTCAAAAGATCTGCGGTATGCAAAGGTCTATTTCACTACGCTCGGTAAAGAAGATGAAAGGCAGGAAGTTCTTGATGCACTTGCAAAAGCATCAAAGCGAATACAAAAAGATGTTTCTCGAAGGTTAAAAAATATGCGATACGTTCCGCTTCTTTCTTTTCACTACGATTTGTCTTTGCAAAAAGGTGAAAGAGTAATGAAACTACTGGACAAGGTGGAAAAAGAAATCAAGGAGAACGAAGAAAAATATGAAGAAGAATGATACATTTGAAAAGATAGGAGAAGTAATAAAG
>CAYYKP010000195.1:0-1549 GCA_964468055.1 uncultured Caldisericales bacterium | reverse complement strand
GTATGGAAATTGAAGTATATTGTGACGAATCAAGACCAGATTTGTTTACCACAGAAAAAAAAACACGCGATAGATATATGGTTATTGGTTCAGTTTGGTTGAATAGGGATTATAGGGCTACGCTGAAGAACAAAATTAAGGAAATAAAAGTTAAATACAGCCTTCCTCACTGCGAAATTAAATGGAAACATGTATGCCCATCACATCTTGATTTCTACAAAGAAATTATAAATGTATTTTTTAATGAAGAAGAAAAGATTAGATTTAGGTGCATTGTTGTTGATACGAAAAAGATTGATTTAAAAACTTATCACGAAAACGACCCTGAATTAGGTTTTTACAAATTTTATTACGAGCTACTGCATCACTGGATTGAGAAAAACAACAAATATTATGTTTTTACGGATATTAAAACTAATCGTAAAAAAAATAGACTGCAGAAACTGCACGAAGTCTTGAATACCGCAAACCCTTATGCTACCATAGTATCCGTTCAAGCACTTCCCTCTAAAGAATCATCACTTATACAAATGGCAGATCTCCTCATAGGTGCAGTTGGGTATTCTTGCCATTCCTATAATAAAAGCTCAGCTAAAAGTGAGATTGTTCAGTTAATTGCTAATAGAATTAAGAGACAACCATGTGAAGCAACTCCACAAGGTGAAAATAAGTTTAACGTTTTTAGAATACAGTTAAACGAGGGGTATATTAAATAGTGAACTCGAAGTTGTGGCCACCACCACTTGTTTATTACAGTACTGAGAGCAAATATTATGATCACTTTTGTAAAGTATATTGTAACCCGAACAAACCTATTTATACTTTCGATAATATAAGAGTGGACTTTTACCCAACTCAGTTTAAGCATGCATTCTATGAAAGTCTCAATAGAGCTAAAGGCGATAAATCTATATTCTCGAGTAAGCGTGCAGAGCGAATTAACTGGATTAAATGGGCGTTAGAAAACCGAAATGCAAAATTATATCAAGGCTGGGATAAAAATAAGGGACGCTATAGACTTGATAGAAGAGTTTGTGTGGTTAACAGGAATTATATTGTAGTTATACAATTGAAACCTTCGCGAAAGGAGTCATCCTTTATTACTGCATTTTTAGCAGACTCCGACAGGAGCCTTCAACAAATCCTAAGGAGCCCCAAATGGCATCTTTAATAAAAAGGCCGCTGATTGTTGGTTCAGCGGACGAAACCTCTGTAGGTCCCAAGCTCTTAGCAAAGGACATTTATATTATATCTATTTTTTTATAAAATGCAAGCAAAATTTTGCAAATGGAAAATAGGGAGCAGAAAGGAGAATGAAAACTCTAAAAATGAAAACAGTGATCAACGGAAAGAATTTTAAAACTGCTGACATTCATTATTACTTATATGGTTAAAAAATTCACTTAAAAGAGAGGAAAGAATGAAATTATTAAAAAAGGTATAATAATAAGTTTTGTTTTCTCAGTAATTTTTCTTTTAATCCTTTCTTATACCTTAATGTTAACTTCTCCAAAATATCTATTACCTAATCTGAGCGGTTTTTCCTTTT
>CAYYKP010000194.1:0-1556 GCA_964468055.1 uncultured Caldisericales bacterium | reverse complement strand
GGACGAGGGCCGTTACAACAGCAACAAGCGGTGGAATAAAAGTGGGTATTGCAATACCCAAACCCTTCACTGGTTTCGCAAAACGGTGGCACACAGCAGCAACAATGATAATAGCAAAGATGGAGGCAATAAACATCCAGAATCTGCCCATTGCAAGAAGTCGTATAAGCTCATAACCGGCAAGGAGCGTGGGAACAACAGCACCACCAAGATTCACTGCAATAACCGTTTCTTTTTTATCGGTATCCGGAACAACATAGCGTATACCATAAAAATGCACTTCCCTTTGTTGCGTCATATCCCTTCCGGAGCCGATTTTCTTAACCGGAATATTTATCATACTTCCGAGAAGTGCCAGCCAGAAAAGAGAATATCCCACCATAGGGGAAAGCCCCAACCTTGCAAAAACCGCAACAATACTACCCGCATAAAGAAAAAATAACAGGGGAAAAAGTAGTATAAGCAGCAGGAACATAATCATATAAAACGGCAATGCAATCGGTAAAAAGTTATAATTCCTATTCATTTCAAATCACCTTCTTTTTTGGTTTAATTATAAGGATTTTTACATTTTTGTAAAATTTTGAAAACACAATTGTTATATTCCAAAATGTAAATATATAAACCGGATTACTTTTCGCAAACGTAAAATGGAGAATGCTCATGAAAGCATCAACAGCATTAGCCAGCATAAATAAAAAGCAGTAAAGATGAGGAAACAACATAATTGTATACTTTAGAAATATTTTAAATAATTTATGATCCGAAAGCAAACAATACGTTCTGTATTTACTTTTAGTACTTATAACCATGCCTTCCTCTCTTAAAACAATAATCAAATTTGACAAACTTTTAAGAATATGCTACAATTTTTTAAGTCAGCCAAAAAAATCACTCAATTTAAATTTAAAACCTCATGTAATCAATTGACAAAAAAATATTTCCTTTCTTTTACAATTTCATATAAGGAGGATTAATATGAAGAAAAAAATTTTAGTCTGGTTGTTAGTAGGAGCCATGGTTTTAGTAGCAGGTTGTGCCAAATCCGGCACATCAAGCTCTTCTAAGAAAAGTACTGAGGAAACAATTAAAATTGGCATGCAGGCCCCTCTAACGGGAGATTTCGCTGCAGAAGGCCAATGGGCCAAACAGTGTGCAGGAATAGCTGCTGAACTAATTAACAAAAAAGGCGGAGTTTTAGGGAAGAAGGTTGAAGTTGTTACGGAAGACGACGGCTCTAATCCGAAAGATAGTGCTTTGGCCGCACAAAAACTCATATCTCAGGGCTTTAAAGAAGTAATTGCTTCATACGGTTCATCAGTCACTCTGCCTGCTACCGACCTTTATGATGCAAACAAAGTGGTATCTGTAGGTTATGGTTGTACGGCAGTAAAGTTAACTATGGATAAAAATAGGCCTTATTTTTTCCGTACATGTGGGCGTGATGATACCCAGTCTTCATTTTTCGCAAAGTTTGCCGTAGATGTACTAAAAGCTAAACGCATTGCAATCATTCATGACAATCAAGACTACGGAAAAGGAGTGGCAGAAGATGC
>CAYYKP010000193.1:0-1557 GCA_964468055.1 uncultured Caldisericales bacterium | reverse complement strand
AAGTTCAAAACGACAGGAAAAGCGGAATGACAGGAAAACAGCACAAAACTACAAAAAGGTATGGGATTTGAGCAAAAATTCCATCAAAGGAATAACCCGAATTGCTCCAGCTTTATTTTGTACTGTTTCTTTGCTCCATTCCGAAATGATAATTCCTTCCGAGACGTTAAACTGAAGCATAAATTTTTTCATAGTTTTAATTGTTTTGCTATCTATCCTTGTTCTATACTTTACTTCGATAAGAATAGGTTTGTTTTTAGCAACATAGACAATGTCTATTTCTTCCTTCTGCGGATTTCTGTAAAAAAACCTTGCATTCATTTCTGATACGACAAGATTTTCAATAACTTTTTCAAGGAAAGCCTTGTTGTTTAGTTGGTTAGGCATAAGGGAATAAGAAAAAGCAGTGAACATTGGATAAAATTTTTTATTCTTCTTTCTTCTTGTAAGCATATTTGTAGAGTAGTTATATAATGAAGTAATAAGAAATGATGCTTTTAAGTAGTACAAATACTTTTCAATTGTTCTTCTATCTCTTTTTAGGTCATTTCCAAGTGAACTATATCTAATAATAGCGCCTGGATTTTCGGCAATAATTTTAAAGAGTTCTTTCAAAAGCTCCGGGTCATCTATGTTGAATGAAAGAGGTATATCTCTGAATACTATTCTTTCGGTTATTGTTTCACTGAAATATTTTTGTATTATATTATCATTTTTTTCGTGAATTACTTCAACAAAACCTGAAGTTTTTAGATATTGGTATAGCTCAACATCAAGTATATTTTTAAATAGGTTAATGCGATCTATGTTGACTTCTACATTTCTAAATTTAAGAAACTCATTAAAAGTGAGCGGCTTCAAGTGATAGGTGAATACTCTTCCTGCAAGGCTCTCTTTGGCATTTTTTTCAATGAGCACACTTGTAGAACCTGATAAGAAAAATTTCACATTTGGGTAAATATCGTACAAAATTTTTATTTTATTCCACCAATTTTTATGTTTTTGAATCTCATCAAAGAATATGTAGATTTTTTCGTTTCTAAAATCTTTTTTTAGAATAGTTTTCTGATACTCCTGCAGGATTTTCTCTATGGAATTTACGGATAAATCGAACGTGAAGTAGAGAATTCTGTACGGCGAAACGCCATTTGAAAGCAAATAGTCGATAATCTGGTACATTAAGGTTGTTTTTCCCACTCTTCTAATCCCCTGGATGAGAAGGATTTGCCTTTTTTTAGTAATTGGAAGTATTTCTTTTAGAGCATCTCTCTCTTTGCCTTTTAGCTCTTTTGGAACTTTTTTTGTTCTCCACCACTCGTTTAATGTAGTTAGATCCATCCCTTTCTCCCTATTTTAATTTTAAGTACATTACAGTGTACTCATTTTCTAATTTTAAGTACATTATAATGCACTTATTAAAAATTACAAGTATAAAACGGTAACGATTTATAAGTTGTTGCAAAAGTATATAGTACTTGCGGTAACTTTGAGGAAAGTGGTTAATTTCGTGCCTGGCACCACATGAGCGATAACGAAGATAAGATTCCGGACCAAGCC
>CAYYKP010000192.1:0-1619 GCA_964468055.1 uncultured Caldisericales bacterium | reverse complement strand
GCATCTACTATATGGTGAATTATGGTTCTGGTAGCGAAAAAAAGTTTTACATCTATAAATCTAATGACGGAATTAATTGGACAATGGGCACCTCCCCGATATATACCGAGACAAGAGGTGACTTAGGGAAAATAGATAATCCAATGGTTATTAAGGACGATAATGGATATAAAATGTATTTCCAGGGACGAGTAAACAAAAACCCTTATCCTGACGGAAAATATTATATCTTTGAAGCTACTAGTAATGCTACAAATCTTAAAGATATTGCTGATGGGACTGAAAAATTCACAGCAGCCAATGGTGGTCATTCAGTTTTACATCCAGGAGAAAGTGGAAGTTGGGATGAATGGAGAATAATGCAACCGTGGGTAACTAAAATAGGTAATAAGGGTTACTTGATGATGTATACCGGCTATGACAGGGGAGGTAATCCTGATGGAGCCATCGGTTATGCTGCTTCTTCTGATGGAATTACTAATTGGAAAAAGATTAAGGTTTCAAAGAGTGGATACGACACAATTATTGGTAAAGATGCTTATCAACCAACCTTGGTCAAGACAAATGATAATTTGGTGCTATTCTACCAGAATAAGGATAAAATTGATTGGACAAAGTTGACCTCTGTAATAAACACCAGTAACCAGATGACATTACAGCCCCAAGAGATAAAACCATTCTTTATTAAGAATGACTTTGTGATTAATCTAAAACCGGAAACTTATATGATAAAGACCAGCGTAAATCCAATAACTGGATAGAGACAGAAAAGAAATCTGATGGCTATTTTATAATAGCCATCAGAGGCAAACTTATTATCTCACAATAAGAGAAATAAGCTTGCCTCTGACTATGAATAAAAAAATAATAGTTTTCTTAACAATTATATTGTCGTTAGCAGCAAGTGTATCTTTTGCTGCTGTTTTAAGTGAATATGGGACGATAACAGGCACCGCTAATAATGTCTTGCCTCCAACATTTTATATTGGATCAGTTGATAATGAAACTCTTTCTATAAATGAAAAACCCTCGAACTGTAATACTTTTGGGATAGCTAATACTTACAGAACTTTTGAAACAAAAGATTTAGAAGGAGTCAATTTCAATTATCTTCCCGAAATTAACTTTCAAGTGTGGGTAAAAGGAACAACGACATCTACGTCGCCTGTTAAATTGGGACTGGCTTTTGGTTATTACAACGGAGATGGGGAAGATGATCCCCAATATCTGGCTACTACTACTACTTTTGATCTTAATACCACAATGCATAATTATTCTCTCCAGGGAATAACTGCCTCTAAGATACCTAGCAATGTTCACCATTTTTTCTATGAATTTACTAAGATATGTCCACCAGATGATCCTTCTTGTTCGGTTTCTATAGGTAAATGCGATGGCAATGGATTTTACACCAAAGTAAGGTTGAGTAAATAGCATGAAGAGAAATATTTTTAAATTCCTGACATTAACTATCCTTATATCTTTACTGGGGGGAGTTTTCTTTATTGGGTCAGTTGAAGCAAAAAGTGAGCTTACCCTAGAAATATCTAAAGAATGTGATATTAAATATAGTGGTGATAGTTGCATTGCCCAACTAAACCTTACCAACAATACTGGTA
>CAYYKP010000191.1:0-1634 GCA_964468055.1 uncultured Caldisericales bacterium | reverse complement strand
GGCTTAATATAGAAAATGAACGGTTAAAAAAACGCATTGAGACGTTGCAAGACCAGACCCACACTATACAGAATCTTGAAAAAACGATAAGTAAACTCAAAGAGCAGTTAAAGGAAGAACAGAAAAAGAATACAGAGCTCAACGCTTTGAGGGAATTCGTTTTCTCATTAAAAATGGAAAAGATAGAGGAAAAAGAGGAAGAGATTGTGCCTTTGCAAGCAAGAGGCGTATTTACAGGCGGGTATGATGTGTTATTTGCAAAACTCAAGCCGTATCTTCCAAACTTCACGTTTGTCTCCGCAGAGCTAAACAGATTTGACGAGAAGTTGCTCAACCGGGCAGATGTGCTTGTGATATATCCGGAAGTTATATCGCATGCACTCTACTACTTTGCAGTGGACAAGGCGAAGAAAAGGAACATCCCGCTTACATACGTGTCGGGGACAAACACAAACAACATTATAAAGAAGATAGGTGACAGCGTTGGCTAAAATGGACGGGTGGAAATTCACAGCAAAAAGGCAAAAAGTAAAGTTGCAAAAACATGAAGATCTGAGATAATAAGAGGGATGAAAAATGAAAGAGGTGAAAGCAATTAATTGTAAGAGGTAGTTTAATGGCAATATGCTCGAATGGAAAAGTATGCAAATTTTGTATATACTGGAGTTAGCAGAAATTCCACACGTTTCTGGGGGAACTACTTTGGAGGGGTTTGTGGTAAAGAGAGAGCTTCTTAAATATATGTATGTACAAATCAATACAGGCAATAAGAAGTGTGAGGATTACTTGTCAGTTGGTGCTGAATTTTATGAGAGAATCAGAGAATATTGTAAGAATAAGAGTTTTATTATCTTCAAACGAAGAGAGAATTTCATGAGAGACGGGCTTAAAAATATAAAAACTGGGGTGTGAAGATGGATTTATTTATTCTATAATGAAGAAGAAATAATATATTTTTATCTCAATGAGCCCAGCATTGGCGGTACATTATATGCCTTTAACTGTAAAACTTCTGCTCCGGGCAATAAAAAAATGGAGCCAGTCCTTTACTTTCTTTAAAGGACGAATATATCGCCAACATGGCTGCATATAAAAACAACCTCGTTATCTCCACATATTCAGGTAGATTGTATGTTTCTCATAACTCGGGTAATAATTTTACGGAAATTAATTCTGCAAATGTATTAAATGAGTTTCCCAGTGCTTCTCCCGTCGCAATAGATATATTAAAGTATCCTATAGTTATTGGAACGGACAATTCAGGTGAGCTTTTCATCGTAAATCCATTTTACGAACACTTTATTTTGTTCAGTCGAGATTTCTTGAATAATAACTTAACGCTTATCGAATTAAATAGTGATAGTATCTCTTCAAACTTCACGATTTCACTTGCTCGCATTAAGAATACAAATACCTTTGTTGCTTTTATGGCACCGTTTAACTACATAGTTCCATCGCAATATTCTACTCCGCTTTTGTTTGAATTTGAACTTCCTGAAAGTGGCAAAACTGATGCACGAGTAACAGGAAAGTAATGAAAATTGGAAAAGATGTAACTAAGATAAACGATGTCGTATGCCATAAAGGATATGTGTTTCTTGCAACAAATAACGGAATATGGTTTGCGCCTGTGA
>CAYYKP010000190.1:0-1638 GCA_964468055.1 uncultured Caldisericales bacterium | reverse complement strand
CCTATATTGGTGCATTCATCGTTAAAGGTATAGAAATGTCATCTGCTTGGTGTAGAGTTGTTGCATGGGATATGCCAGAGGGAAAATAGGAGGACTTTATGAGTAACTTTGATTATGTAAAGCCTGCTACTTTGAAAGAAGCCATTTCACTTTACAAACAATACGGTGATAAAGCAAGGCTTCTTCAGGGTGGAACAGACCTTGTAGTGTTAATGGATGCTGGTGCAATTGTTCCGGATATATTGATCGATTTGAAAGGTATTGAAGAGCTCAAACGGTTCGAGTCTGATAAAGATTTCCTGCACATCGGTGCAGGAATCACCCTTAACGAGATTATAGATAGTGATGTTGTTAAAAAAGATTTTCCCATTTTATGGGAATCAGCAAGAACAATTGCATCAACCGGAGTTAGAAACAGAGCAACTCTTGTAGGAAATGTATGCAGTGCCGTTCCCTCTGCAGATTCTGCGCCGGCATTACTTGTAAATAATGCCGTTGTTGTTATCTTAAATAGTGAGGGTGAAAGAGAAGTTCCAATAACCGAATTCTTTATTGGCCCAAGAAGAACTGTGTTAAAAGTGGGAGAAATTGTTAAAGAGTTAAAAATTCCCGTAATAAAGCAAAAGTTTGGTGGCTCGTATATCAAACTTGGCAGATATGATGGCGAAGATCTTGCTCAGGCTGGTGTAGCAACACTCGCATTGGAAGATAAAACATATAGAGTAGCGTTCTGTGCCGTAGGACCAAAACCGATAAGGGCCTTGGAAGCTGAAGAATTGCTTAAAGGAAAAGAAATTACCGATGAGTTGCTTGAAGAAGTAGCACCTGTTGCGTTAAAAATAATTTCACCTATATCTGATATCAGGGCAAGCAAAGAGTATAGGATTTACATAAGTGGCGTATTATTCAAGCGGTCATTAAAGGCGTCTGTTTCGAGACTTCAAAGTGATGAACCGAAGTACGGCGAAAAGCTTGTTTAGGAGGATACTGATATGAAAAGAGAGATTAAATTTACTTTAAACGGAGATGTCGTAACAATAGATGTTATGCCAAACGAAAAGCTTCTAGATGTACTTAGGGATAGGTTAGGCATCAAGAGCCCGAAATATGGATGCGGAAGGGGAGAATGCGGAGCTTGTTCCGTATTATTAAATGGAAAAAGTATAAGAAGTTGCATTACCCTTGCCATAGAAGTAGACGGACAGGAAATTGTAACTTTAGAAGGATTGGAAAAAAATGGGATGACAGATATACAAAAATCATTCTTAAGCCATAATTCCTTTCAATGCGGTTTTTGTGCGTCAGGTACTACAATAACAGCAACAGAACTCCTGAAGAAAAATCCCCATCCAGATGAAGAAGAAATAAGAGAAGCAATAGCAGGAAACCTCTGTCGTTGCACCGGATATCAAAATATTGTTGATGCAATAATTGACGTTTCAAAAGAGAAGTAGGAGGGGGCTATGAAAAAAGAACTTAAATATGTTGGAAAAAGAGCTGTTAGGCTTGACGGCCTTGAAAAAATTACCGGTGCCGCAAAGTATGTGGACGATCTCGAATTTGGCCCTGGACTTTTATACGTGACTGTTTTAGAAAGTCCGTATGCTCATGCCAAAATAAAAAGTATTGACACTGCAG
>CAYYKP010000189.1:0-1640 GCA_964468055.1 uncultured Caldisericales bacterium | reverse complement strand
TCAGAAGGTAACTGATGGAAAGAAGTGTCTCAGTACTTTCGTGAAAGAAATGTGGAATCAAGTTAAGGACAACAAAAAACCACAAGAGATATCAGATGGACAAGTCATAAATACATTCGGTAATGTGGTTGGAAAATCTAATGAAGATTATATATCAGAAGTAGCAAATTTGGATAAGTTCGAAAGCAAAGATTTTGTTAGCCTTCTACCACCCTTCAAGAGTTATATGGAGTGGATGTCAAATAAATACTTCTGGGGAAATAAATTATTATTCCTTGTTTTCCTTGACATAACAGCAGCTAAAGGGGAGGAGTGGCCTCATTATGCTACTTATCCTCATAATATAATTGGATATAGAAAAGTAGCATTAACTCCATTTAAAGAGTATTTAGAGAGTCTAAACAAATCAAGCTTCACAGAAGACGATATAATAAAAGCGATGAATAATGCAACAGGGAAAGATCATTCCGGATTCTTTGAATTCTGGAACTCTTTCGGAATAAAACTTGACCCTAACTCACTTTTACTTTTGGATAAATGGAAACTCCAAAAGTATGATGAAAGTGTATATATGTGCAGTTCTTGGGGAAGCATAGGAACCCTTAAGACAGAGAACTACCTTGCCAATATCCCACAGAAAGCAGAGGCTATTTTAGATAAGCCAGACAATGACGGCAAAATAGTAATAGAAGTAAGGTTACAGAGTCTCGATTCTTTTCCTCCCATAGAAGAAGCAAAAAATGCATTAAAGGGTGAAAATGTTTCTTTTATGAATTCATCTCAAGATAAAGACAATAATTTGTTTCTGACAAGGGCATTTTTCGAAGTAACTACTAAAGATCCACAATATAAAGAATTCGATTTTAATTTAATACTTCCTTCCTTCTCTTCTCATCCAAAATTCGAAATTTATAATTATCCCTTACAAGGCGGTAGTAATTTAGGTGCTCTCTACTGGCTGCATCCGATTGATCCAATTAATTTTGATGCATCAGTGAAAGATAATATTTTAACTCTTCCCGATACTGTCCTCGGAGGCGAAAAATTTATAGTAGAATTCAACGGCAAAAAAGTAAATGCTTCTGCTAATGATACAATAGAAATCCCATCTGGCGTTAAAACTATTAAAATATCTTTATTAGATAAATTCGGATTCCTCAGGGGATACAAAGAGGTTATAATTGACACGACTCCGCCGAATATAGAAATAAATTTTTCAACTGATAATTCTACAATAGATACAGATACAGTAATTGTATTAGGAACAGCTATTGACAGCGAATCTGGAATAAAAGAACTAACAGTAAACGGAAATGAAGTTGAACTATCATCAGACAATTCATTTACTACAACTGTTAATCTTACAGAAGGAAAAAATACTATAACTATAATCGCTACAGATAAAGCAGGAAACAAAACAACAAAAACGATTACAGTTACTTATACACCACCTGTTCAGACAATTACTATAGTTCTTCAACCAGATAACCCATATATGACAGTAAACGGTGTTTCTCAAGAAATTGACCCTGGAAGGGGAACTAAACCAGTTATTATTCCGAAATGGGGTAGGACAGTTGTCCCTATTAGAGCAATTGTTGAGGCTTTAGGTGGAACAATAAGCTGGAATGGAACAGAGA
>CAYYKP010000188.1:0-1709 GCA_964468055.1 uncultured Caldisericales bacterium | reverse complement strand
GTCTTAGTAAAAAATGGTGTTGCCACACTCATTCCCACAATAAGGAATGAAAGTAGAATAGAAATGTACATTTTGAAATTATTCTTTCGCATTTTATCTCCTTTAATTTAAGGAGTCGGTCCTGCCAGTGGCATAAAGTTTGGCATAAGGCAGCCGCATTCATCCAAACCCATACTTCTCCCCATTTTTTGTTATTATAGCAAAAATTAGAAAAAAAATAAAGCTTTATCATTTGTTAGCTTTGTTTGCAAAAACAGATTTCTTTAATAAACAGATAAATTTCACTCAAACCCGATGAAGGATAATTATAAAGTTATAATACCCTCCATTAAACAGAGGGTATTATAACTACAAAGCCTATAGTTTAAAATGTTTTATTTATCATTCGTAAAATCGAATACTTCTTCCCCGTGAATATACTTATCAAGTCCTTCCTTTTCGTAATGTTCGGGAACTCTTACTTTGGAAAAAGTGTTGATTATTGCAAGAAGCAAATAAGTAACAATTGACGCATAAACAACTGCTATAACTACAGCGACAAGTTCCTTTCCAAAGAAAGCTGCATTTCCATAAAACCAGCCGTTTGCACCTTTCGGATCAATAGACTTAGATGCAAAAAGGCCGAGCATGAGGATACCTGTTACTCCACCCATTCCATGAACGCCCCAAACATCCAATGCATCGTCCCAACCTTTTTTATTCTTATACATAATTGCAAGGTAACCAACAACAGCAGCTGAAATTCCTATAAGAGCAGCTGCGGCGGGAGAGACAAATCCTGCAGCGGGAGTAATTGTTGCAAGTCCTGCAACTGCACCCGTGAGAAAACCGACAAGTTTTGGTTTACCGTCAAAAATAGAGTCAAGGATAAGCCATGTAGTTGCACCAAATGCAGCACCAAGGGTTGTATTAACAAACGCAACCACTGCCGCTACATCTATTCTTAGCGCACTACCTGAATTAAATCCGTACCAGCCATAGCATTGCAGTTCCTATTGCAACAAGCGCAAGGTTCGAAGGAACATTTTTGCTTATTACCTTTCGTTTGCCAATAAAGAATACTACTGCAAGTGCAGAGAAACCGGCCAGCGCATGTACTACAATTCCACCTGCAAAATCAAGCACTCCCCACTGGGCAAGAATTCCACCACCCTAAATCATATGAACAAATGGATAGTATACAAAAAACTGCCACAAAAATAATAGCCATACATATGTCTTAAAGTTCATTCTGCCTGCAAACGCCCCTGACATAAGAGCAGGAGTAATAACCGCAAACATCATCTGGTAAACAAAAAAAGTAAGTAAAGATATTTGTCCATTGCCAGAAAATACAGAGGTTATCGTTATCCCTCTAAGAAATACATGACTCAAATTACCGATAATCGGACCGGTTCCACTAAAACTCAAAGAGAACCCTATTGCCCACCACATAATGATAGAGATACCCATAGACACAAAACTCTGCATCATAATGGTTACTGCATTTTTCTACCTACAAGGCCTCCGTAAAAAAATGCAAGGCCAGGAGTCATAAACAACACGAGTGCCGATGCAATAAGCATATAGGCATTACTTGCTCCGTTCATATTCTACTTCCTTAATGATAACATAGTCTAATTGGTATTAGAAGTCTTTTGGAAATAAATTCAATACTCCTTTGCAAATAAAAAATAAATATTGAATTTAAGTGATAATATGCGTAAAAA
>CAYYKP010000187.1:0-1715 GCA_964468055.1 uncultured Caldisericales bacterium | reverse complement strand
AAAAAAATGCAAATGTGTTTTTAAGTATTATACATTTTGGATTTTAGAAAGATGTTCGGTTAAAATTTGTAATTGAAATTATTGTTTCTTTATTGTTAAACTGCTTAAACCTTCTTTTATTATTGTTTGTGATTCTATGCCTTCATTATAGTGGCAGGAGCAGGTTTTTTACTTATCACCTTCTTTTTCCATGTTCCTTTTCTAAACCAGAAGTATGCACCTATTGCTATAATGACATTGCTTACAACCATTGCATAAAAAATTCCATTTGGTCCCATCTGTTGCTTTATCGCCCAAAAATATGCAAGCGGTATTCGTATTCCCCATAATCTTGTTGTATTTAGAACAAGAATGGGAGCGGTGTGTCCTGATCCACTGAATGCAGCATTGAATGCAAACATTATGCCAAAGAATGGGACTGAGTATGATGCGATATGGAACAGGTTTGTGCCTACTCTGATAACTTCAGGGTCATTTATAAAGAATCTTACGATGTATCCTCCGAACAGAAAGGTTAGCGTAGCTCCGCTGAAAAGTGTAATTGCAATAACCTTTACTGCAGCCCAAACAACGTTCTCTGCTCTGTCTGCATTATCAGCCCCAAGATTTTGTCCTACCATTACGGTTGCAGCCTGGGAGAAGCCCATTGCCGGCATATTCAGCAAAGATATAATTCTATTTCCTATGCCAAATGCACTGATTACAGCAGTTCCAAATAGGTTTACCATACTTATGAGAAGGGTAAAACCAAGGGAAGTTGCCATTTGTCCGAAAGACAGGGGCAATCCTATTTTGAATATCTTCTTTGTAATTTTCCAGTTTATTTTTAAATCATTGAGTTTTAATTGGATTTCACTTTTTTCAGAGAATAAATACTTGAATCCGAGGTACATTGCAATAACCCTTGCAAGATCTGTTGCAATAGCGGCACCTGCTACGCCCATTTTGGGAACGCCTATTCCAAAAATCATAAGTGGATCCAGGACAGTGTTTAAAATTAGAGAGAAGGTAATAATTTTCATTGGTGTTACTGTGTTTCCGCGCCCCTGAACTATTCCTTGAAAGCTCATATATCCGAACATAAAAGGTAGTCCTATAAAAATTATACGCATATATGAAAGTGTAGGCAGAAACGCATCTTCTGGCGTATTCAAAAGCTTTAGGATGGGAACAGAGAATATATATCCTGTAATTCCAAATATAATTCCAAGAACAATCATAAGTGTAATTGTGGTACCTGCTGTTTTTGCTGCGTCTTCATCCCTTTTTGCTCCTGTAAACTGAGCAACGAGTGTTGATCCGCCTACGGATACTCCCATAGAAAATGCAATAAGTACAAATGCCACATTAAATGTAATGGTTGGTGCAGATAGTGCGGCTTTTCCAACTTTACCAAGCCAGAATGCATCGACAAGGTTATATAGCGTCTGAACAAGATTTGCAAACATAACTGGTAGACCTAATATAAGAAGCTCCTCGAGAATATTGCCGTTCAAAAGGTCAGGCTTTCTTTTAAGTATCCGAATTATCTTTTGTAGTTTTTTCATATGAAAGTATTATAACACAAAAGTGTATTTTATGAGGGTTCCTCTCTTTCTGATAGCGTTATTACATAAAACGAAGGCAGTATAAATTATAGCCCTGATAAATTTACATAAGGTAACAAGGTAAGATTGGTAAATTATTTTATGTAAATTTTTAGCTCAAGCTGGTCT
>CAYYKP010000186.1:0-1746 GCA_964468055.1 uncultured Caldisericales bacterium | reverse complement strand
TGTCGTAGACAAAAACACAATAAACATTAGAGAAATAACGGTAATCAAATCTTCTATTTCTTTAATGTCAGGATAAATATAGGCTCACCTGAAAGCACGTTTATGGTTACAATATACGTAAGTACCCTGGAAAAACGTAGAATTTTCAACGCTTTTGCTGCAACAATTCCAATAAGAATAACTATACCTAAATTTAGTATGATATCCATTTCTCCCTTTTTATGTATTGTACACTTCTATATTCAAAAAACAAAATTAGTTTGGACTTTTACACTTATTTTCTATAATTACTTTATGCCTAACAGTAAATACTTTGTAAAAAAGTTTTTGTTTAAAGACACAAATGTTTTTATGTTTACATTTGGTATGCTCAATACAAACTGTTACCTCCTCGTTAATAAAGGAGAATCCGCAGTGATTGATCCATCCGCGTTCTATAAAGAGGAAAAAGAATATTTAATTAAATTTATAAAAAAGCAAGGAGCTCAATTAAAATACATTATTAATACTCATGGCCATTTTGACCATATCGCAGGAAATAACACAATTAAAGATATTTACCCTAATGTAAAAATTCTTATTCACATTACCGATTCCTCTATGCTTACTTCTCCGCAAAAAAATAAATCCGTCCACTTTAATATCCTTGTTCTGTCAAAAGAAGCAGATATCTCACTAAGGGAAGGAGATAAAATAAAAATAGGTAACACAATTTTGGAAGTATTACACACACCGGGACATACAAAAGGAAGTATTGCACTCAAAGGAAATGGATTTGTCTTTACGGGAGACACAATTTTTGCAGGTACTGTGGGCACAGCAAAAGACTTTAGAAATGCCTATACTATTATGATAAATTCTATAAAAGAAAAAATACTTACATTGCCGGACAGCACAATTATTTTGCCCGGACATATGGAATACAGCACCGTAGGAGAGGAAAAACAATATAATCCATTTATACAAAATAATATAGGAAGGTAAAAATGATAGAGAAAGAAAGATCCACGGAAAAAGAATGTTCCAGAAAACTTGCCATAAGTGCATTTAATGAAACCTGGAATTATTTGAGCAAAAAGGAAAGAAATAAGGAAGAAAATGAAAAAATGCTGCAGCTTGCCTATACGTCTCTTTTTCATTGGAGTAAGATTGGTACAGCCATTAACATTGAAAGGGGTGAATGGCTGCTTTCACGCGTTTACGCAATAATTAAAAAAGCAGAGGAGGCATTATTCCACGCCGAGCAGTGCTTAAAAATCTGTAAAGAGGCTAACATTAAGGATTGGGATATTGCTTTTGCCTACGAAGCAATCGTAAGAGCATATACAATTTACGGAAGGAAAAAGGAATGCAAGAAATATATGGAACTCGCCCAAAAAGAAGGAAATGCAATCAAAGAAAAAGAAGATAAGGATTTGCTTCTTAATGATTTAAAAACCATCTGTTGTTCCGGATAAAGTTTATACTGCCGCAAGCAATATACGACAATTTGACAATAGAGTAACTTTTAACGAACAATAATATTTTATTGCATTATAAAAAATTTCAGAAAAGAATGCAATAACACAATACATGTATACCATTTTATTGATTGTTCCGCAGATTATAACGGAAAGTAAACAAAAATTTACAAGATTCTCCGAACCACATGGCAAAAACCATAATTACAATGAAGAATGGTGGAGGTGGCGGGAGTTGAACCCGCGTCCGGATAAACACTACATATCGCCAAGCTACAGGCTTAGT
>CAYYKP010000185.1:0-1748 GCA_964468055.1 uncultured Caldisericales bacterium | reverse complement strand
CGGAAGTCGTAGACTCAAAAAGTGTTTTTGAGAGTTGGTGGTAGTAATAAATATGCAGATCGTACTGCGGTGAGTACAAATTCGATGATTTTGTCCATGGTGGTTTATTATAGGTCTGAGTAATTAATGTTAAAAAGTTTTCACTATTACTTCTATGCATAATAAGTATCTCATCTCCCAGGTTAGGTATTCTTTCAAAGTGGAGATTTTCTGGCTCTAAATGGTAAAGTCGTGCACTAAAAAATGGTTGAATCTCTTTTAAATTAACAACGGAATTTTTTTGTGTTTGGATAGTTTGGTAAAATTCATCTTGAGCAGCTACTTTTCCAATTGCTTCTTCAACAAGTTTTGGTACGAGTCTTCCCCAACTGCTGTCCTCGTTGTAAAGCTTGCGCATTTTTCCTTTAACATCACTTGGATCAGCAAGAACATGTGCATTTCCAATTAAGCCTTTTATTGGACGGGAGATTCGACCAATAAATTGGAGCGTGAATGGTAGCGATTTTGGAGGATCATGCAGCACTGCTATCTTTAATTCCGGAATGTCTAACCCTTCGCCGAGCATACCCACACATATAACTCCGTCTAACTTGTCATTCTTAATGGCATCTATTACCGCTTGGTTTTCTTGTAAATTCTTTTTATAGTTAACTTCGTCAACGTCAATTCCATTTAACCGATATAAGTTAATCAATGGTTTACATTTCCTAACTTTATCAGTACGGACGATGATTTTTGTGCGATGGGAAACACTTTTCTCATCATCCAGCAATTCCTTTGCCTTTTTACACAGAAGCTCATCTTTATTTCCCTGATTCCGAGAAGGTACTGAATGATACTCGATCGTTTGATAAACTTTCTTATCTATTGCTCTGCCTAGAGGATAATTGTAAATTAACTTAGCAAGTAACTTACGGTTGTCATTTCTAAACGGGGTAGCTGTCAGAAAGATGTGTCTTGGTATCTTAAATCTTTCTAATAAAGCCTTCCATGTTTTTGCTGGTGTGTGATGAGCTTCATCGAGAAATATAACTGAATCTTTGTCAAAGAAATTATCTGGCGGTAGAACAATACTTTTGTTTTGCTCAGGACTTATTGTATGTGGTGTAGCTACTATAACATCATACTTTTTAACTGCTTCCCACATATCTATAGAGGTTACTCTGCCTTCTTGTTCATGCACTTTCGGTTTTTTTACCCCTTCAGAAAGGACCCCTGTTTTAATAAGATCGTCAAGGGATTTAAATTTTTTAGCAGTCTGACTCCTAAGAATAACCGCTGGTTCAATTATCAAAACACGGGATGCCTTTAAGCCAAAAGCCAATAACATCATTACGGCAGTTTTTCCAGAGCCAGTCGGCATAACAACTAAGGCGGGATGGTCTGAGGTAGTAAAATGAGCAAGTGTAGCCCAAAATGCACCCACCTGACACTCACGCAACCCAATATCGCTTTCATTATCTTTTATTTTTAGTAGGTTGATTTTTTTGTAGTGATTCTTAAAATAGTTCATTTTTATACTTGTATGATCTTGTTATAGCAGAAATTACTTTTATGCTATAATTTTTTATTAACCTATTTACACGCAAATTAAAGTTTAAATTTACCATATTACCATGGCTTTTAGTTTGATAAATAAAGCTCATATTACATGCCACTCCCATCCATACTTTTCATTTTTTCCTATCCCTTTATTTTCATGACAAAATACCTTACCATGTTATACTCCGCAATTTTTTATAGTCAAG
>CAYYKP010000184.1:0-1757 GCA_964468055.1 uncultured Caldisericales bacterium | reverse complement strand
TGGTGCGGAAGGGGGGATTTGAACCCCCAAGAGCTTATCACCCACTGAGACCTGAACCCAGCGCGTCTGCCAATTCCGCCACTTCCGCTTATTTTGTTTTCTCTCGTATTATTAACGGGAAAACAGCGGGTGATTTCATAGAATTTTTTTTGAACAGTTTCTTCACTGCTTTTTCAATCTCTTTTTCTACCTCACCGCGCTCTTTTATTTTAGCAGATTTTTCAACAGTTCCAACTACTTTTTGTTTAATGGATTTAATTATTCCGCCTTCATTCCCCCTGGACAGCATTATACCGTGAGTTCCTACATATACGGGTTTTTTAATCTTCCCGTTTTTACTTAGTAGGACAACAATGGATAAAATACCTTTGTTTGACATTTCTTTACGTTCTGCGAATATCGGGCTGCCTTCTTTTCCTTTTAACGATATCTGAGCGTTGCCCTCTATAATTATACTGCCTGATTTTATTCTCGGCATTTTTTTCATTTTTCCGCCGGATATGTTCACTCCAAGCCCGTTTTCCAAAATAAATATATTTTTGGTACTTATACCTGTACTGATTGCAATCTTTTTCCCGAAGACAAGATGCCTGTATTCTCCGTGTACGGGGATGTAATACTTAGGCCTTACTGTCCTTATCATAAACTTGATATCTTCTTGAGAACAATGGCCGGAAACGTGAATTCCATCTTCTTTTCGGTAGTAAACGTCCGCGCCTAACTTAAATAATTTATTTATTGTGTCTGCCACGGTACGTTCATTGCCAGGAATAGGATCAGCGGATACGATTACAGTGTCTCCTTTTGTAATACTTATACTACCGTGCATTTTGTTTGCAATCCTAACAAGCCCGGACATTGGTTCGCCCTGCGTTCCCGTAGTAATAAGCATAATATTTTTCTTTGACAGAGTGGAAATGTCAGACAACTCTACTTCTATATTTTCTGGTATTTTCAAATATCCAAGTCTTTTTGAAATTTTAACGCTTTCAACCAGACTACGACCATTGAAAATTACTTTGCGGTTAAATTTACCTGCAACATTTACAAATTGCTGGATTCTATGGATGTTTGTTGAGAATGTTGCAGCGATAATTCTGCCATTTGATTTTTCAAATATGGGAACAATGTTTTTTCCTATTAGAGATTCCGAACCGGTAAATCCGCTTTCATCCGCGTTTGTACTGTCTGAAAGGAGTGCAATAATTCCTTCTTTACTAAGCTGCCTTAGGCGTTCTACATCCATCTTTTTTCCGTCAACCGGGGTTTTGTCTATCTTGTAATCTCCCGTGTGAAAGATAATTCCTTCCGGTGTGCGAATTGCAATTCCAAAACTGCCTGGTATGCTATGCGTTACTCTGATGAATTCGATATCAAATGCTCCTGTTTTTATTTTACTTCTGTCGTCTATTTCTCTAAAATTAATGTTTTTCTTTATTCTTTCCGGCACCATCCCCTTGACAAGCCCCAGCGTTATTGGTGAGCCTGCAATAAACGGTGGTGTTACGTCCTCAAGCAAATAGCGCAGTGCCCCGATATGATCCAGGTGGCCATGAGTCAGTACAATTCCTTTCAGGTGTTTCTTTTTCTTTTTCAAATATGAATAATCAGGTATTATAAAATCTATTCCCGGCATATCCGCAGGTGGAAACTTAAACCCGCAGTCTATTAATAATAAATCCTTGTTTACTTCAATTAATGTGGAATTTTTTCCTATTTCCCCTATTCCACCAAGAGGAATAATTTTTACTTCATTT
>CAYYKP010000183.1:0-1788 GCA_964468055.1 uncultured Caldisericales bacterium | reverse complement strand
TGAAATACCTCACTGCTGAGGAAGTCATTCTAATCCACGAACGAATCCTGGGAAACTTTGGTGGGGTAGGTGGACTTCGAGATTGGAAGTTACTTGACTCTGCAGTCCAGCGTCCTAAAGTTACTTTTAAAGGGAAAGAACTTTATCCGAATTTATTTACCAAGGTGGCAACGCTAGGGCATTCTCTATGCCCTTAACCAACGATTTATGTTTTGACCGAACCTTACCACGCTTTTAGAGGCTCTATTTCGCTCCGGGATAGGTAAAGAAAGTTTCTCAGAGTGGCTAAAATGAACCGTAGAGGGGGTGTTTTGATAAGGGCGCCCATTCCAGTGGTGGTTTAAGGTAAGAGATGATGGATACCAAGCTAATTTCGGGAAAAATGTTACTGTTTATGTGATGGGATTGGGGTACTTCTGGGGAAACAACGAAGCATCGCAGGAAAAATATCTCGACCCCAAACGGGCGGGAAGAATTGCCCAATTCTGGCGGGAATACTTCAAAGCTGGAAACGCTACAGTAGGAGAAATTGGTATGCCAATGATGTATGGTGGATTGCAATAATTCGTGGATAGATGGGACTGGTATCAGGTTCTAATATTTGAAAACTTAAAGATGGTAGTAAGAAGGTTATAGAGAATAAAGTCTAAAAAACAGGGATAAGGGATTGATAAATTTTGCAGGAAGAATAGTAAATGGCAAAAGGTTTGCTATTTCGCAATATAGCCATTAGTGTATACCACTTGGAAGAAAACTTTTATCGAATATGGTCATTTCCATGTCAAGTGAAACAGTCGTTAAACTTGCTTTAGGGACTATCAATCATGCCGAAAGATCAAGCAGCGTCCTATGAAATGCCATTTCAAAATGTGAAGATTTAGTTAAGTGATTTTTCACTATCTAAACAGTCAATTTCGTCGATTTCTAAGAAAACTTGGAATCAACGCCTATGTAAACGCCATAATGCTTAATGATAGATGGTGCAACAGGGTAGTAGATGGCTTTTTAAAAAGCTTGTTTGAAATTTGGATGTTAATTCAAATAAATTGGGAAACACCGTTGGGAAAAGGAATAAAAAGCTTGCTGAAATATTAGGAACTATCAGCAGTTTTAAATTAGGGAATTATTCCGACAGTACTATTGATGCCTTTGGCGATGCCTACAAGTAAGTATTTAATGACAATGTATGCTGTCAATGCGGGTAGGTCTGGAGGGATCCTAATTTTACGCTCGCGTTTTACCATTCACAGTTAATATTTATATTATCTCCATAATTTGGATTTTTACCTCTAAAACAAAGCATTTATTTGCCGTATCTGGTATTTTGAAAATATTTTATATGAATGTGGATGTATCTTATGTAAAAACTCTCATAGTTATTTCCTTATTTGGCATTGAAATTCAAAGTGCGGAAACCTATCAAGTATCCTCAAGGATAAGGGATAAAGAAGAAAGTAAAAACAAGAAGATACACTACCACCTAATTTGGGAAACTTCACGCACAGGAAATGAGTTAAAAGAGCTTGATACACAAAGGGAAGTAGATTTAGCAAGATTTCACAAAGGAGAGCAGTTGCTTATTCTTTTATAAAGGCTTACAAGATATTATCCTTTGAGAAAAAAAGATGAAGGCTTTCGTAAATCCAAAAAAGGAACTTATCTTGTCCTTGTTCCGAAAATAAAGTTTCATTTGATTAATGATGGTTTTGCTTTTAACAAGATTATAGAGATTATGCAAATGGTAGGAAGGTATTTGGTTGAGGACAAGTTTGTCAACAGTTTTTCAAC
>CAYYKP010000182.1:0-1830 GCA_964468055.1 uncultured Caldisericales bacterium | reverse complement strand
ATTTAATCTAAAATTTTTATATAGACTTCAACGAATAAGTATACATTTTCGCATAGATTTCGGTTGAGGTAATTCATTGATTTGCAATTAATAGACAAATCTGATAAGATAAAATCATGAACAGAATATCCATAAAAACAGGAGAAAAAGGGAGAATTGCGTTTGTACGCATTTTGCCGCAATCCGACCTTATCCCTTCAATAGAGGAAGCTTTTTCGAAAAGCGCATTTGAAACCGCACAAATTAGTGTTGCAATCGGAAGCCTGGAAAGTGCTTCATATACATACATCACCCAGAATAAAAAATACCACACTCCGATTCGTAGAAACGGTCCGTTTGAACTATTGGGTGCATCCGGTTTTATATCAAATACAAACGGCAAAGTAGAAATCCACATTCATGGAATAATGGCAGATGAAAACGGCATCCTTTTTGGCGGGCATCTTTTAGAAAAGGGAAATATCATCTGTGCGACCTGCGAGCTTACCTTAATTGAACTGAAAGGTATATCAATCCAAAAAATGTTTGACAAAGAAACCGGATTTACACTATTTAAAGTAAAATCCTGATTTCTTTTTTTCACGCGCTTTATTCTTCAGGTTAGGGAAGTTGCGAAGAATTATGCTCACAATTTTATTAGTACCTTCCCTTAAAGGATCCGAACACGGAATGTGAAATTTATGCTCTATTTCGCTTTCTACTCTCGAAAACTCTTCTTCCTTTATTTTTTCATGATTTAAAGTAATTGCAATGATTTTTTTATCGGAAAGTTTTTCCAGGACAAGAATAAAACGCCTTATAGAAGGGATATAATACTTCTCAAACCCATCAAATTTCAATCTTTTAGGGCTATGTTGCAAAATTATCGCATCAGGTTTTGTGGAAGATATAATTTCAAAACCGCCCGGATAAGCCGGATGTAAAATACTCCCTTGCCCCTCAATAATAATTACATCCGGTTTTTCGTTATTATAGGCACGTAAGACAGTATGTTCAAGCTCTCCTGAAACATAATCATTTAGCGTGGAATCTATAATAGAAACATATCGCTCTCCCTGCATATAAGAAGTTTGCCCCGTGCCGATAAATACGGTTTTAATTCCGATACTATTTAAAGCGTTTTTTATTAGAAGAGCAGTAGTACGCTTTCCGACAGCAGAATCCGTACCAAGTACGGCAATTTTTATCGCTTTTACGGTAAAAATTGCTCCTGTGAAGAAATGGCTACCACGCGCAAGCTTTCTTATATCCACCAGATGTGTTTTATTTTTCCTTGCAAGCGTACAAAGCTCATCATCATCGGTAAGATATTGATGTAGGCCATTTATCACATTCATTTCTTTTTCAATTGCTTCCTTCACAATATCGCGGTAAGATGAAGGCAACTTTCCGCCATCTGTTGCAACGCCGATTATAAGATACTTTGCATCAGGCACTTTTTCCAACGCTTCTTCAAGGTTACTAAAAAATGGTATTCCATTTGGATTTCCGTCTAACACCTCGCCTGTATCTTTACCGGCAAACATAGAATCAATAACCCCTGAAATTACAAACCGTTTTGAATAACGTACCAGACCATGTGCGGATTTCCCCTCTGTGCTGCCAAATTTACCTTCACAAAGGATGATTGCTTTTTGCATTATAACCCTCCCCTCTGAAAAAGGGTATATTGTAAAAAATGAAACACTGAACCGTTCGCTTTAAAGGCGGCGGCTTCTCACTAACTTCAACAACATCTAATCTTTGTTCTTTTTTCATTTTTCATCTGTTGATAAAATCAGCCGCATTATATACAAAAAAATTCCTCTGTCAATAGAATATATTCAAGTC
>CAYYKP010000181.1:0-1833 GCA_964468055.1 uncultured Caldisericales bacterium | reverse complement strand
ATATTCTGCGGTCTATAAGGGAAATAACTTTTAAGCCAGCTTTTAATGTTCTCTAATGTTACACCCGGGTATATGTCTTTCCATATCTCAAAGAAATTAGACTCATCTCTACCGGTTATATTGCTTAACACATTTTCGACATCTCCTTCTGTTAGTTTATCTATACTGTAATTCTCGGCAATTTGAGCAGCAAACTTGCGATAATAATCATCAATTAAGATTTGAGCTGGTAGATGTCCCGGTATTGCTAAAGCAATTTCTGTATTAATTAAAAACGGAATTGCATACCCGTGATATTCGCAACACTTCCAATTATCAGAATTCAACACTTTGATAAACTCCGAAAAGCTGTTTTTATAGGGTTGAATAACGTCTGAGAGTGGGATTTCCTCATTTCCATCTACATATTTTTTAAATACCTCAGAATTGTCTTGTCCGGTTATAACATTTACTGCTTCTTTTAGATCCTCATCACTTATTTCATGGCCTGTATTTTTATATTTTTTGTATAGATACCCAATTACATCTTCAATTGATTTACTTTTATCAGTTTCATTCTGTATAAGCTTGTCAAGGTAGAGACCCACTACACATCCCTTATAATAAGCATTAACCTCTTCCCTCTTAATATTTGTTTGTAATCCTCTTTCATAAATTAAATAATGCGCATATATCTTTCCTAAGTAGGTTTTATCATTTGTCTGTTTGTATGCTAATTTGTTTCCCAAATATTCCTCTTCTATGCCCTTTTCTATTAAACGGTTAGAAAATGCCGGCGAAAACCAACTCGCAGATGATATCCACCATGCTATTAAATGACCTGCCATCTCATCAAAACGTCTTGGTGGCCAGTAAGCTACCTGATGTATATTAAATTGTTTTGGTTCTCCATTGATCATATATCCAGGAGTAGTGGATATGGCTATTACTGGATATGGATTTTCACCAAATATTTTCGTAAGAGTTTGTGTTAAAACCGCTGTTCTTTGAACTAACAAATCAATATCTTCTTGAGGATTTAGAGAAGGATACCCACATATCCCTTCTCTCTCATCGTTTTCCAGTACGCCATACTTTACGGTACAGTTGCTACCTTCTACCCTTTTTTCAGCGTAATATTTCATCTTGCCAAAATATAAGCTTAACCCATTAATGAAATCCGAATCGAGGTTATTTGTGATTTTAGGTACTTGATATGTATTATTCCCGAGATCTATATATGGAGTAACTACGATTGGCCAATCTTCTGGTAAATTTAACTTTAATTTAACACTATTCGTTTTTGCAAGAGGATACGTATAAAGATACATAAAAATAAATTTAGGTTTTAAAGTGCCACCATTATCATTGATGTAAGCAAAGAGTTCTTTTTTATAATACAAGACCTTTGGAATATCATAAGAAAAGGTGAGAGAGTGAATATTATTTGTTTTGATTTGCCATTTTAAAGATCCTTTAGCATGCTCCACTTGAAGATTAGTGCCTTTTTCCGTACTAGCTTTTATATTAGATAGGTAAGTGTCTCTTTTTAAATCGAAATCATGAAATCCGCTGTTAGTAAATGAGAGATAGAGTTTATCTTGATATATGTTTTTAACTTGAATTTCTAAATGCATTGTATCTTTTTCTTTTTCTATAGTTACAGTGTAGAAGAGCGAAAGGCCGTTATCCGCTTTTGCTTGTTTAACTCTATTTGGAAAAGCTATAACTGTCACTAAGAGGGCAGTGACAACTATTCCAATACATATTTTTTTCCACCATGCCTTATACTTTCGTCTCTTTAAAGTGGTCATTGTAATGCCTCCTTATGTTTTATATTTTATCCCTTTAAAG
>CAYYKP010000180.1:0-1834 GCA_964468055.1 uncultured Caldisericales bacterium | reverse complement strand
GCTTAGGAATTTAATTTCCTCGAATGCATATAAAAAAATCAAAGAAGAGTATACTATTGAAAGATATACAAGAGATTTGTTAAACTTATACAAGGAGGTTATATGAAAATAGCAATAGTTGGCACTGGTTATGTTGGTTTAGTTACGGGTGCGGGGCTTGCAGATTTTGGTTGGAATGTTACTTGCATAGATAAAGAAAAAGGAAAGATTGAAAGGCTTAAAAACGGGGAACCCTATTTCTATGAACAAGGTTTAGAAGTGTTAGTTAAGAAAAACATGGAAGAAGGAAGGCTCTCGTTTACTGACGATGCAGTTGAGGCTATAAAGAATTCGGATGTCGTTTTTATAGCAGTTGGCACTCCTTCTAATGAGGATGGTTCAACAGACTTGTCTCAGGTTTACGAGGCTGCAAAAACCATTGCAAGGTCATTAAAAGGCTATAAACTGATTGTTTTAAAGAGCACTGTTCCAATAGGGACTACAAAAAGTTTGCTCGAATTTATCAAGGCTTCAACCGATAATAACTTTGACATTGCATTTAACCCGGAGTTTTTGAGAGAAGGATCTGCTGTTTATGATTTTTTTCATCCAGATAGGGTTATTATTGGAGCAGAAGCCCCAAAGGCAATAGAGGTATTAAAATCTATTTATAGGCCTTTGTACCTTATTCAAACTCCTTTTCTAATCACTAATATTGAAACTGCAGAACTTATTAAGTATGCCGCAAACTCCTTTTTAGCGATGAAGGTGGCTTTTATTAACGAAATTGCTAATCTATGTGAGAAAGTAGGAGCTGATGTTCACGATGTTGCAAAAGCATTAGGTTTAGATGGAAGAATTGGCCCAAAATTTCTGCATCCTGGACCGGGATATGGCGGATCTTGTTTTCCAAAAGATACTAAATCTATAGCATTCTCAGCAAGAAAATATGGATCTCCGCTTACTCTTGTAGAAGCCACTATTCAAGCTAACGAGAGACAGAGAGATATTATGGTGGCAAAAATAGAGAAAATGTTAGGCGGTAGTCTGAAGGATAAAATTGTTGGCGTTTTAGGTCTTTCCTTTAAGCCCGAAACTGACGATATAAGAGAGGCGCCTTCCTTGAAGATAATCGAGAATTTGTTGAAGAAAAAGGCATTAGTAAAAGCGTTTGACCCAAAGGCCATGAACAACACAAGAAAAATACTAGGTGACAAGATTGAATATTGCAATAATGAATATGAAGTAGCAACCAATGCAAATATTTTAGTGATTGTTACGGAGTGGAATCAATTCAGGGCTTTAGATTTGGATAAACTTCGAGCAGTTATGAAAGAGCCTAAAATTGCAGACTTTAGGAATCTTTTGGATCCTAAATTAGTTAAAGAAAAGGGATTTATCTATGAGGGGGTTGGAAGAAAATGAATGAAAGAACAATTTTAGTAACCGGTGGCGCAGGTTTTATTGGGTCAAACTTATGTGATGTTCTACTCGCAAATGGTTGGACCGTAATTGTTCTTGATAATTTTAATGATTATTACGATCCGGAGATTAAGCGAAGAAATATTAAAAATTGTATTTCAAACCCCAATTTTAAATTATATGTGGGAGACATTAGAGATCAACAGTTATTAAGGAGAGTTTTTCAAGAAAACAATATAAACTATGTAGTCCATCTTGCAGCATTAGCAGGAGTAAGATCCTCACTTTTGAGTCCAATTGAATATGTTGATGTCGATGTTGCTGGAACTGTTAGTTTGTTGGAAGTTGTAAAAGACCATCATGTTAAAAAATTTATTTTTAGTTCATCATCTTCTGTGTACGGGATAACAAACAAAATTCCTTTTGTTGAAGA
>CAYYKP010000179.1:0-1836 GCA_964468055.1 uncultured Caldisericales bacterium | reverse complement strand
TTCAGGATTAGCGCTCGGTGGAGTTAAAGGATAGAATTTCTCACTGGACAACCGGACAGAAGGACGGAATTGGTACTGCTCTTTCCGATGCTTCACACGTCTATTTTACTATAGGAAGGGGAAGACCTACAGAAATATATTTCCCATCTCCTGATAAAATTGTTATTCACTCTATTACCCTATTTTTGGAAGGCAAAATATCTGAAACTGATTTTGATTATTCCTTAGAAATTCCAAATGATTACGCTCCTTTTTACAGAATTTTTTCAAAGTGTGTAGAAAAGGAAGTTCTAACAAATCCTGATTCCGATGAACTGCTTATAATGTATAAAAGTGCTTCTTATAAAAACACTTTAAAAATAGCATTTCCTGAGAAAATAGAGGCCGCTCGGATAAAGGAAAATACTCTTTTTGTAAAAACCAAAAATGCAGCTCTGCTTATAAATCCAAACATTCCTTTTTCTACTGAGCAATATGAAAAGTTTGCTCTTTTACATATAAATTCTAATAAGTTCTTGTTACGAATTTCGTTTGGAAAAAACGAGAAAAGTGCGGAAAAACCACTTTTTAAAAATAAAACCACCTTTGAAGAAACAAAAAACAGGTTTATTGCTGACTGGGAAAAATACGCTGAAAAATTGCATTTGGAAGGCAAAGGAATGCTTTATAAAAGAAGTATCATTGCAATGAAGTGTATGGAAGACAAGAAGTATAAAGGCACAACTGTTGCATCACTTGCAATTCCCTGGGGAAGTAAAGCTGAACTTTCCGAGCAGAATGGATACCACCTTGTTTGGGCAAGGGATTTGTTTTTTGTATCTATTGCAATGTACCTTGCGGGGGATAAGAAGTTTGCAAATTCGTCTTTGAATTATATGGTTGAAAAACTAATGCGCCTGGACGGGAGCTTTAAGCAAAATGCAACGATAAATGGCAATGAGCGCTGGAGTGCTACTCAGATGGATCAAATAGCATTTCCCATAATCCTTGCACATTTTTTAAAGAGAAGTGATCTGATATATAAGCTTGAAAAAAGTGCTGATTACATTGTAAAAAACGGGCCGTGGAGCGAGCAGGAACGCTGGGAGGAAATCGCAGGGTTCTCGCCGTATGCAATGAGTCTTCAATCAAAAGCACTCAACACATATGCGGATATGAGGGAAAGCGTAGGGATTAAAGCAGAAATATATCGAGACAAAGCAGGTAAATTTGCTCAAGATATCTACCGGTTTTGCTATATAAAGCATGGCATCTTTCCTCCCTATGAATATTTTGTCCGTATATCAAAGGGAAATCCTGGTAAAAATAAAATGTATCTAAAAGGAAAGTATTTTACACCGCAGGAAATGATTTCTACAGATTTCCTTTATCTCGTATTTACGGGTTTATATTCACCGAACAGCCCACTAATAGAAAATAGCATAAAAGCTGTGGATAACGTTTTGCGTGTAGAAACTCCGGGAGGACCTTCATTCTACAGGTATAATGGAGATATTTACGGATTTGACGGAAGCAAACCCGAAGGCAAGTTGTGGATAATTCTAACTGCAGAAAGAGGAATATATAAATTAATGAGAGGTAGAGATGCAAAAAATTATTTACGGGCTATTGAGCATTTTGCAACATCTACATATCTTTTGCCAGAGCAGATCTTTGAGGATGGCAAACCAACAGAATCAGCTACACCTCTTGCATGGAGCCATGCCGCATACATTATCCTGCATTCCCTGTTTTATGACAAGAACTTAAGAAACAGATTTAGCTCTTCATTTTTATGAGAACTTTCACAAAATTATTTATTTGCCCCACATTCTAACTATAATGTTAAATCTCTGT
>CAYYKP010000178.1:0-1881 GCA_964468055.1 uncultured Caldisericales bacterium | reverse complement strand
TCTATTAAATTACTGATAAAAGATTTTTTAGATTATATAAGTATAGACAAGGGGATTTTAGGTTCTTGAAGTTTTTACAAAACTTTGTCGTTAAAATGGAGATTTAACACTAATCTAAGTTAATTGATTTTTACTAAAGTTTGTGCAGTGCAAGAATAATACGGAGGATAATTCCTACCCATGTTATTCCGTAAATGAAGGCGCCAATCTCTATAGCTGAGGCTTTTTTAATTCCAAATTCTTTAATTAACATTCCAAATGCGATTATGCATGGAACTTGAAACGTTGAAGCTAAGCCAAATATGAATAGTTGAAGTTTGCTCATTACAATAGCAAAGTTTGCAGTTCCTAATACATTTGCAAGCATAGCCGGCACCAAATCTTTCTGGAGGAAGCCATATATAAGAGGAACAATCGTTGTATCTGGTAAATGAAGCCAGTTAATTGTAAGGAACCTTAAAGGTTTAATAATTGGTGTTACAAGATTAAAGTATGACAGCCCGCCGTACAACATGCCCCCTACAACTAACAACGGAATGACTATATATACAAAATCGCTCATTCGAACCCATGCTTTTACTAATAAATTTTTTGCTAAAGGTTTTCTATATTGAGGAAGTTCCTCAATAATGGGAAGTTTTTCTTTAGGTATTGGAATGTTGAGTAATTTCGCAGTTATGATAAGAACAATAAAAGCTATAATATAAATGCTTAATGCATAAATCATGCCTGCATAATGTCCGACTACACCAAAGATTATGGCAGTTCTTGAAGAGCAGGGAACACTGAGATAAAGAATAGAAACTTTAAGCCTGCTTTTAAAATCAGGTAAAATTCTGGTAGATCGTATCGCGGGGACACTGCATCCAAGGCCTAATAATATTGGAATAATTGCTTTTCCCGGCAATCCTATTCTATCCATAATTTTATTGAAAACAACGATAAATCTTGACAATATTCCGCTATCCTCCATTAATGCAAGAAGAAAATAAAATATTCCCACATAAGGAACTGCAATACTTAATCCTGCACTTAAACCAATAAAACTATTCTTTACGAGCATTTCGACCAGTAAATTTTGCGAGCTTAGCCATGGTTGTATTAAATTAAGTAATTTATCAAAATAAAATCCCAAGAAATTCTGGAACCATCCCCCTATATAGAATAAGGTTAAAAATATTATTGAGAGAATAAATAATGTAAACATTGCCCCTCCCACCGGGTTATTAATTATCAATCTATCAAGCCAATTTAATTTGTCTTTCCTGCTTGATCTGATTTCTGAAACTTTTTTGGCAAGAAGTGAAGCATAACCTGCCCTTGTAATTATGATATCCTTATCAATGTTGGGGTGTGTGTCAGAATACTGAGATTTTATAGATCCAACCTCAGGGTCGTTAAAAAGTTTCGCTGCAATAGGGTCATTTTCAAGTAGTTTAATTGCTATTCCTCTTTTTGAAAGTTTTCCTTTGCAGTTTAATGTTTTCTGAACTTTATTAATCGCACTTTCTATATGGTCATCATAAGTAATGGCAAATTTGGAAGTAGAAGCATCATTTATTCTTTTGATAAGATTCTGCACATTTTTCTTTACGGGATTTATTTCAACTACAGACACAGAAAGACTACTTTCAAGTAAATTAGTATCTATATAAATTCCCCTTTTTAGTGCATCTTCATAAAAGTTTAAAGCTATAATAAATGGTATCTTAAGCTCTGCAAGCTGCAAACTTATTATAAGACTCCTTTCAAGGGAAGTTGCATCAACAACCTGTACTATAAAATCATAATTACCTTCCAATACGATCCTGTCTGTGACTTTCTCTTCTTCGCTTGTTGGAGTTAAACTATATGCTCCGGGAGTATCTATAAAAGTGTAGG
>CAYYKP010000177.1:0-1939 GCA_964468055.1 uncultured Caldisericales bacterium | reverse complement strand
CTTTTTAGCGTGAATAAGTTCATTAATTAATTTCGCTGGCTTCCTCGATTCCTTCTTTATGCTGGGTAAATTATTGTTTATTTGATCCTTTATATAACTCTTTTGTTCTAAAGCTTTTTTTACCAAGTAAATTAGAGAATCTGCCGTGATATTATTAATATTTACTATATAGTCTTCAAGTCCAAAAAGCTCCATCAAGCCCTTGGTTTTAAATTCATATTGAATAGCCACGACCGGGGTTCCGGATAACATAGCCAATATATTTGAATGCATTCTTGTTCCTATATGTAAATCCATCATACCGTAAAAATGAGAAAGCTCCTGAGGTGTATACTCTCCGTACAGAATAGTAGGGTTCTTCTTAACAACATGCTCCATACGGCTAATGACTTCGTGTGCAATAACTCGATCATCATTATGATAACCGGCAAACCCGGTGCAAGTAGAAGCAAAGATCACTTGTGCTTTCTGTTCTAAAATCAACCAATCGGCAAGTTTAGCTACTGCATTTATATAATTTTCATGACCATTTTCTCTTCCATAATAAGCCCATTTCCTCACTGATATACTCACCTTCAACCGGTTGGTTGAAGGTATTAAATTGCTCTCCAGGCGTTTGCTTTGCAGTATTTTCTCTTCGTGCAAATCAATATTAAATGCCGCATCTGTTACTATATATATTAGAGGTTTGATGACGCCTAATAAATTAAGAACCTCCTTCGACTCACGATCCCTGAGAGTGATCAAATCCACTTTGTTCAAAACATACCGTGCTATCCAGCTATAAAATGGTTTGTTTAATGGGCCTATTGATTGAGCATAAATAGCAACTGGCTTTCCTAACATTTTTGCAAAATAAAGTCCCCAAAGCCGACCTAAATTCCCTGGAGTATAAAAGTCATTCAAGAAACTACCGCCAGTGCTAATAACAAGATCGGCATCTAGGTATGTTTCGAGCGATAGTCGCTTAATTAACATTTTCATCCCTGGAAGGTCGATCCCTCGCTTATAAAAGAAAGCCCCTATCAAAAGACACAAACTAGCTATATTCTTTTTTATACCAGCCCATCGAAATGGAACCATCTTTTGTTTTACCGAATTCACTTGATTGATAATTTCTGCTGATTCAGGATAATCTGTCATAACTGTAATTAACGCATTGGGAAAATAGTCTCCGAGAGAATGAATTATTCCCTCTAATATAGCTGCGTCACCACGATTAGAAGCACAATGGTAATCAGTAATTAGTATATGCATCTTCTTTTGCATTTTATTCTCGCCTCCTTACAACAATAAGATTTCCAGTAACATCATTAGGAGTTGACCACTTTAGAGAAACCCATTACGACCTTCAAAGAAGGTCGTTCTTTAAGGTGCAATAAACATTATGTTTTTTTAACATAATTAATCATCTCCTTATTATTTTATCGTAAACCCTTTATAACTTCTCTCACTGTTTTTATAACATCATAGTTTTTATAATGCTTGCTGATATAAAATATAAAAGACAAATAAATAACAGTACCTATAATAATATCTATTGTAAATATCAAAATATCTGGTAATAATAGATTCTTAATAATATAGATTAAAGGTAACATAAGAACTACACCAATAATTGGAACAAAAATAGGCATAAGAAGATCTTGTAATTTGCACTGAAGAATGTGTAATACTCTATAAAAACTATAGCTTTGGGAAACAAATACTGGAAGAGTGGTAGCTAGTGATGTACCAGTAATTCCCCATTTCTTTGTTAACGGAAAAATAAGTATGGCTAAAAAAATTAGTTTAATAAATGTTACCTTTGTATCAAACCTCGGATTACCTGAACCAGCAAACAGTGAACCATTTGTTGCACCCAGTGATCGTGCAGCTCCATAAATACATAACACCTGCATCGCCGGCACTGCTGGCATCCATTTTTCTCCTAAAAATA
>CAYYKP010000176.1:0-1948 GCA_964468055.1 uncultured Caldisericales bacterium | reverse complement strand
AGATTTTCATCTGCAAGTGACTCTGTAAACTCTGCCATCCACTGATATTCGTCTCTTGACTTTCGTTTTGGGATATGGATAAACCTGTTCGGATATTTCTCTATCGTTTTCTCTAACCTGGTTTCTTCCGGGATTCCGTCGTATGCCTCATCCATATGGTGTACAACTTCATTAGCTTTGGTGTCAATATAGAAATCTACCTCCGCTACACCAAAATCATACGCTTCCAACAAATCATCGAGTTTGATTTTTATCTTTTTCGTATTCCCATCCCCTTGATTTTTGCGTTGTATCAAAATTTTTTTTCTTCGAAAGGTGCCCACATCCCGAAACCCTCGGGATTCTTACCACCTATGCCTGCTTCATATACTATTTTTATAAGCTCAGGTTCTCCCTTTAACGTAAATATCCCTGTCCATCCTTCTATGCGTGTATTTTTAAAATACACTACTGCCCTGTTGCGCTTTTCTTCAAAATGTAGCGGAGTTATCTTTAGAGTGCCATCGGTTTCGCTGCCATTTACAAGGAAATTTTTCTTCCTTGCATTTTCGCTGATAAGCCGCGAAAATTCTTCTTCATAAGGGGAATAATAATATGTAAGCGATTTACCGCTTTTTGATTTTATTGTACTGTACATAGTAGCAGGTGAAAGCATTTTAATGTTCATCGCATTCGTAAACTTAATTTGAGGAAGTACGTTCACCGAAGAGATAAAAATATCCTGATTCAGAAGCATAGACTGCGGATTTAAAATCGCCTTGCTTGCCATATCTTCTATGAGCGCATTCTTGGGAGATGAGAAGTAAAATTCAATGCCTTTTTCAAAATACAAAGCTTCCTCAACATCGGAATTACGTTTAGGCCTGAAATGAAAGTCCTGTGAAATTTTTAAAAGTTCCTTCTTCTGATTTAGCTTGTATCCGGATATTTTTTGTCCTTTATCTAATATACGGGAAAACGTAAAAAGCTTAAAATGACGTTTTTCATGCTGATATCCTTCCGCATGTAGAAATTTTGCAATTTCCTCTGAGAACGTATTGTAAATTAAAGCTTGAATAATGCTGTTATAGTGCAACGGCAAAAGTAAACCTGCTTCTTTGGAACTATATTTCAGCTTAATCCGCAAGTAATTCCTCCTCGAATAATTGTATATTTAATAACGTAATAGCACAAAAAGGTTTTTAATCAATGCTGAATTTAGAAATTATAAACTTTAAAATACTATTTCGTTTGTATGGCAAACCCCAGCCACCTCGGACCTGCATAAGTTCCGAGAACACTGCCTACCTGTAACATTCCCACTGGCATTTTCAAGAGATTTTCCACGTCTTTTTTGAATTCATTTGCCTCATCCAAATTCATACCGTAATTAATGCCAATCTTCTCAATACCGATATCTTTATTAATACGGTCAGCATAATTCAGCAATTTTGCCTTTGCCTTTTTCCACGATCGAGTGACTCCCTCCATCTTTCCTTTTCCATCCGTAAAGGAAACAAGAGGTTTAATGTTGAGGATAGATCCTATGAAAGCTTCTGCTTTACTCAACCTGCCGCCTTTTACCATATAATTCAAATCATATAAAATAAATCGAGACAACATCTTCTTAACATTTGCATTTAATGCAGAACAAATATGCTCAAAGCTTTTCTTCTCTTTTATTAGAGCAAGGGCTTTTTCTATAAGGAATTGGAGAACCAGAGCAGTGGACAACGAATCTATTATGCAAATTCTATCTGTATTTAATGTCCTTTTAACTAATTCTGCAACATTAACTGTGCCACTTAAACCGCCCGAAATATGAATAGAAATAATGTCATCACCTTTCCCGAGAAGGGCCTTGTACGTATCAATAAAATCCCCTACGGAGGGCTGAGATGTTTTAGGCAATCCTTGCTTTTCGGATAAAAACCTGTAAAATTCATCGGGTGTAATATTCACCCCGTCT
>CAYYKP010000175.1:0-1998 GCA_964468055.1 uncultured Caldisericales bacterium | reverse complement strand
CAAAACATGGAAACCTAACCCGGGTTTTATATATCCGATTCTGAAAGAAATGCGTGAAAACAATCTGATAGAAGGAAAATGGGATTTAGAAGGCATACATCCGCGCCATATCTATAAAATTACGGAAAAGGGGCTTGAGCAATACGGAAAAATTTATGAAATTGTTAAAATAAAATTTACGGATTTAAAAAATATTACAAAAAAATTAGAAATGGAGGTGTTTAATGAATGAAGCAATTGTAGTAGAGAATTTAAAAAAAGTGTACTCAAACGGAGTGGAAGCTGTAAAAAGCATAAGTTTTTCAGTTCACTACGGTGAAATTTTCGGTTTTTTGGGCCCAAACGGCGCAGGAAAATCTACCACAATCAAAACAATAATAGGGCTTTTAAGGCCTACAAAAGGAAAGATTACACTGGACGGATTTGACGCTCAGAGAGATTCATACAAAGTACGCCTTGCAAAAGGTTATGCATCGCAGGAAACAGCGGTAGACGACAGACTTACCGCATATGAAAACATATATCTACAGGGAAAATACTTTCACCTTAACGACACAGAAATAGAAAAAGGCGCTAAAGAGCTTCTCACGATGTTCGGGCTATGGGACAGGAGAGACAACCTCGTAGAATCATTTTCAGGTGGAATGATGAAAAGGCTGGACATTGCGTCAGCACTTATACATCAGCCTAAAATCCTATTCTTGGATGAACCGACCCTGGGGCTTGACATACAAACAAGATCTGCAATCTGGGAATATATAAAGAATTTTAAAAAGAACGGGATGACAATTTTTCTTACTACTCATTATCTTGAGGAAGCAGATGCCCTATGCGACAGAGTAGCGATTATTGACCACGGACAAATCATGGCATTAGACAAACCCGGAACATTAAAATCAGAGATCGGAGGAGACCTAATTACACTTACCTTCGCAGAAGAAAGTGAAAATATTGATAAATTCCTCACAGGGGTAAAAGCAAAGGAAGGGATAAAATCCATATCAAAAAAAGAGAATGGAGTTTACAGCATAGTTGTGGAAAAAAACGGAGACAAAATGATTCCGCAGCTGTTCAGTATCGCATCGGAAATCAATGCAAAAATCGATTCAATCCGCTTAAAGCGTCCAACACTTGACGACGTGTACATGAAATATACCGGGAAAACAATAAGAGAAGCAGAATCTAACAGAAGCGAAAATAGAAAAAACAGAATGATGACAAGGAGGTTAAAGAGATGAAAACACTTATATCTGATTCATATTACGTTGCCTGGAGAGAACTAAAAAAATACTTCAGACAGAAAACAAGAATGATAGTTACAGTAATTCAACCGTTTCTATGGCTCGTGCTTATGGGAAACGCGATGAGCGGGCTTACAAATAACCCAATGGCTGCACAATTTCTCGGCACCGGGAATTATCTTACATTTATGACACCTGGAGTTATCCTTATGACTGTGATGTTTTCAAGTATATTCTCAGGAACTACAGTCGTTTGGGACAGAAGAATAGGATATTTGGACAAACTTCTTGCAGCACCGATAAAGCGCGGGGCAATACCATTCGGAAAAATGTTTGCAGCAGCTGTTCAAGGGCTACTCCAGGCTGTAATAATTGTTATTGTTGCAATACTTTTCGGAGTTCATTTTGCAACAGGATTTTTAGGAATACTTGTTATACTTTTAATTGCAATGCTTCTTTCATTTATTCTTGCCGGTTTTTCACTTGCGTTATCCGTAAAAATAAAAACAATAGAAACACTTATGGCAGTAATAAATCTCTTTATGATGCCTCTTATGTTTGCAAGTAACGCACTATTCCCAATAAAAGTCATGCCAAAATGGCTGCAAATAATTGCACGCATTAATCCGGTTACATACGCAATCATTCCTATGAGAGATTTGACAGTAACAGGTTGGACCTCACACATATGGTTGTACATTATCGTGATAGTTGTAATAGATGTCGTTGTTATGCTGTGGACAAATCAGGTATTTAA
>CAYYKP010000174.1:0-2027 GCA_964468055.1 uncultured Caldisericales bacterium | reverse complement strand
CACTACCTGCAGGCCCGGGAGCAAAACCTGTTTTTCAGTATGATGCAAATCGTCCGTTTTCCTGCCTTGATTTATCGAAATGCTCTGAAATGCAGAAAATGCTCTGCAACGAAAAATTATTTGAAAATATTGACAAAGTGCTTGTGTCTACGGATGGAAATTTTATTTATTTTACCTGTTTTGGCAAACTTTATCGTGCAACAAATAACTGGAAGACCATTGAACAAATTTTTGATATGGCATCTTTGAAAGATTATGGCCCGGGAGCAAATGTAATGCTTGCTTACTTTAATGCAAACAGTTCGGATGTAATTGTTGGAAAAGGCGGAGACATTGCCGTGTATTACGGAAAAGCAATTGCAGCTTCATCTGACTATGGGAACAGCTGGAAAGTGCACACATTCAACTTTTATATCACAACAGCACAATTTGCAGACAATGTTTCCGCATTAAACAGTGGGGACATTGTTGTCTGTGGGATAAAAGGCTATTTTACAAAAGACCCAAAACATACTGAAATTCCCCTGTACAACTCAGCGGCTGATACGGAAAAGGAGCTTGTATTCGGTGGGGAAATAAGGAACGAGCAGCTCAATCCTCCATCTGTGATGGCCATTGATAATTATGGGAATGTATATCTATCTTTTTGTGATTTTACCGGATATATGGTGCGTTTCAATATATTAAAGGTGCTTCAAACGAACTCGTATGATTCGTATGGAAAAGAAGTATGCCTTGTAGGTGATAAAATCACATCACTTGCGATTGCAAACAAATATCTTTACATAGGAACAAATAGTAGTGGCCTATATAGAATAAATTTAAAAAATGCCCTTGATAAAGAAAAAGAGTGCGTTAAAAATCCGGCGCTGGACGCCGGAGAATCTGCTGTTGTGCCGGAAAAGGTTAGAGGTTTCTATATATTTTCAGGATATAGAGCTTTTCATGTCCCCCGCTATGTAAGAATTTCAGATAATTTTGGAGTGGCTAAAATTGTACCTGCAGGAGATAAACTTTTTGTTAACACAAAAAGGATGGGTGTGTTTGTTTCTGAAACTTCGCCTGGTAAAACGAATGCATTTTACAAGGTTATACAGAAAGGCGCGATGGACGGGACAGACAATTATACATTTCTTACACATTACAACGGTCTGCGATACTTTACGCAAAACGGTGTTTACCCGTATAGGTGGTTGTGCCCAAACTGCTTTGATTTTTTTAAAGATGTTAATACGCTCTGGCTAAGTGTGAATGATTTTGCTGTTATGAATAACGGGAAAACAATTATTATGGCGGTAATTAAAAACGGGATAATAATCTTTACTGTGCCAGAAAAATAGAATCTTAATGTTTCCTGTGAGATAAATCTTACAAGAGAAGCGAAAGAGGGTTTTAAGGGGATGTAAATTGAATTGTTAATCCTTCCATGTTGCAGTGGCTTTTTTGCAGAAAATGCATTTTATATATAGAAGGTGAAATTAAATGAAAAATATTTTTGAAAAATGATGGAACTTTTTGGCGAGTTTTGCATCTAATAAGTAGAGGTGTAAAAATGCATGAAAATGAATTTTGAAAATTATGGGACGTTTTCATAGAAAATACGTTTAATAATGCGATAGAAATTTAATGAAGAGGTGGTAAAAGTTTTGCAAATAGGTTTGGTTTATTAATGTGTGCTTGCAAGTTTTGGTATATGAACAATCCGCACTCTTGAGAGCAAAACAGACGATTAAAGTAAAATTAGTTTTACGAAAGTTAGCACGAGGAAATGAAGCCGCAAAAAGGTATGTACAAAAAAAGCGAGGTGGTGCAATATGAATGTGGGAAAAATGAAAATGAATTGTTGAGCAAGGGTAAGTATGCAAGGCTCATTAAAAGTGAAAAGAGGAAATTGATTATTGAAGCCTGAGCATACTGCCTTTGTGAATCTCTGGAACTTAATTCTGCCGTTGGCAAAACTTTCTTCCTATTACTCCTGCTAATTAGCCTGATTTGCGAAGCGAAATTTGAACTTGCAAATCCGTGTA
>CAYYKP010000173.1:0-2091 GCA_964468055.1 uncultured Caldisericales bacterium | reverse complement strand
CGGGAAACCTAACTGGGCGGAAGTAGATGCATTTACCGGTAAAGTTTTAAAAACATAGAGTGAGTATTAGGGGATTGATATTTAGTAAATTTTTAAACTTGCTTAAATACGGATATTTTATATGTTTAACGTCCGTTGCCTTTTTAAAACTATGCGTCCAGCATTGAATAATACTTCGTATAGGTGATGGGCTTATGCAGGCATCTTTTGGAAAATCACCCTCCTTGTTTTTAGCAGGTGCTTAATTGTTATTTTACAAGTAACCATGCACCACTTAAAATAAGGACTATTCCTAAGTACTGATAAAAATTCAATTTTTCTTTAAGAAAGATGAATGATAGTACTACAACAAGCAAGGTTGTGAGGGAAGCTGCCAATGGATAGGCTATCGAAACTTCGATTTTCCTTAAAGATATGGTATAAATGAAAAATCCCAAAGATAATAAACTTACACTTATCCAAAAAGTCTTCGTTAATAGTATCCCAGAAGCCTGTGCAGGGCTTTCCATTGCAGCACCTTTCAAAAGAAAGTTTGCAATACCGTTTACAATAACTGAAACAAACAAGAATGTCAACGCCATTCCCCTACTTAAATTCATTTTTCTCATCACCTTTCTTTTAAATTCAGATACTCCCAAACAGTTGTAAAAATTATAACCTTATATGTGGTTTTTACAAGAGTTTGTAGGTGTTATATACGCTTGACTGAACAATGGGCAGTGCTAAAATATATCACGAGCGTGGTTATGCTTAAGTGAACTTTTGGATATGACTTTTCTGATGTTTAGGGAAAATGGTTATTATATAGCATAATTTAAAATAAAACTAAAGGAGTGGTGTTTTATGGTTACAATAAGAAAAGCAATTCTTAATGACAGTAAAGATTTCGCCGAGCTTTTTTTAATTTCTGCACCTTATTTTCCTATACTTTTTGGGCAGAAAATAAGATCAGTACTCCAAAATTTATTTAGTCATCGTTCAAACCTATTTAGCTTTGAGCATGTCTATTTCGCGGAAGTTGATAATGAAGGGGCGGGTATGATCTTGAGTTATGATTGGCAAACAAAAAATAGGGAAAATCTAAGAACAGGTTTTTTACTATTCAAGGAAGTCGGCCCTTTTATTTTAAGTAAATTTTTAGCTCTTATGAGATTTAATACAACTGTTGGCAAACTCAATAATGGAGAATATTATATTAGTAATATAGCAGTATATCAAAAGTTCAGGCGTAAAGGTATAGGAAAAAAACTTATGCTTGTCGCTGAGAAGGATGCAAAAAGAATCAGGAACAATAGCATAGTTTTGGATGTAGAGCAGGAGAATTTAGGTGCTATAGCTGTTTATAAAAAATTAGGCTACAGGGCGGTAAAAGAATTTTCAATACTTTTACGAAAAGATAGAACCCTTCATTTTTCCAGAATGAAAAAAGTGCTGGTGTAATAGGGAAATATTATTGGTTTAGGCTTACTGCAAGATTTGGGTTCCGCAATGGGAATTTATTTTGTTTTTTGTAAAAGGTCCCTTATCTCTCTAAGCAAAATAATATCTTCTGATGGTTTTGGTGGAGCTTTCGGAACTTCTTCTTTTGATTTTAGGCTGTTAATCCATTTTATGATTAAGAAAATAACGAAAGCTATCACAATAAATTCTATAAGAGTATTTATAAATGCACCGTACCTGATAGCTGCAGTAACTGAACCATCAGCAGCTCTCTTTAACACAATTTGTAATTTGGAGAAACCTACCCCTCCTATTAACACTCCGAGGGGTGGCATTATAATATCCCTAAATTGAGCGATTCTTTATCACTCAGTGATAATTTTAGGAAGTTCTGAGAAAATTACAATAAATTTCTGTCTAATTTGTATAGATTACAGAGAATTATGAGAAATATATCAATGAAATGGTCAAATGCATCTTATTATTTCATTATTTTATGAGGTTAATATGCATTTTGAGCATACTGAACCCATCAGTTGTGTTGTATTTGTATGGTTTACCCTGCTTGTGGATAAGTATGGTTTCTATCTATGCTAAAGATGTTATTAATATATATGGAGGATTGTTACACCTCTCCCATAGATAAGGTAT
>CAYYKP010000172.1:0-2097 GCA_964468055.1 uncultured Caldisericales bacterium | reverse complement strand
CTATCTAAGGAATACTTGGCAAGTAAATTGTAAGATAAATAAAAATCGTACTCACAAATAAGATGCTTGTTTACTGCAAAATAGGTTCGGTATCCCATAATAAAGAATTTCCATCAAGACTTTATAATTTATAATAGAAGTTGTAAAGTACGTTTTAGTCATACTTGGTACATATAGTTGATAGGATATAAGGGAAAGTGAACAAATTTGGTATAGTTATTATGAATTATACTAACATAATGAATTATGCAATTTCAAAATGTGGTGCCGAGGGACGGAGTTGAACCGCCGACACGGGGATTTTCAGTCCCCTGCTCTACCAGCTGAGCTACCTCGGCACAGATAATGGTGGGCGAAAGAGGATTTGAACCTCTGACTTCTTGCGTGTAAAGCAAGCGTTCTACCGCTGAACTATCCGCCCTAATATAATGAGTGGTGCCGGGAGTGGGACTTGAACCCACACGTGTCTCCACATACGCCCCTTAAACGTACGCGTCTGCCAATTCCGCCATCCCGGCACTTCTTACTTTAAAATACTTTAAATACTGCTAAATAAATGGATGTTAGAACAAATGCAATAGAAAAAATGGTTGCTAACTTATCGAGAAGAGCATCCTTCGGGCTTTTAGAATGAAAAACTGTTGCCCCACCGGATATTGCTCCTAAGCCTGCACCCTTTGGACTCATAAACAAAATTGCAAGTGTCGCCCCTATTGCAAAAATTAAATCTAAACCAATTATTATTATTGCTCCTGTTGTCATCTCGTTTTACCTCGCTTACGTTCATATTATACGAATTTAGGTTTTTATTTCAAGTCTTTTTCAGGGTTATTTTCATTTTTCTTCAAGTACTTCAATAGCCGGCAATGAATGTCCTTCAAGAAATTTAAGGAAGGCCCCCCCACCTGTAGATACATGTGTTATTTTTTTATCTGCTCCAAATCTTCTTAAGGCAGCTGCTGTCTCACCTCCTCCTGCAACAGTAGTAACTTCCGTTAAATTCCCAAGGAATTCAGCAATATCATATGTACCTTTTGCAAACTTTTTTATTTCGAATACACCTAAAGGACCATTCCATATAATTGTTTTTGCCTTTTTAATCTCCTTTTTAAAGAGTTCTATGGTTTTTGGCCCTATATCTACACCTATTCCGTCCCTAGGTATTTCCTCTATATCTACTATTTTTGAGGGAGCATTATGCTTTACTTCGGGTACAGAGACCACGTCCGTAGGAAGTACTACCTTTATTTTTTTCTCTTTTGCTTTTTCCATTAGTTCTTTGGCAAAGGAAATCTTTTCGTCTTCACAAAGAGAATACCCTATCTTATATCCTTTAGCTTTAAGTAAAGTAAAACACATTCCTCCTCCGATAAGAAACTCATCAACTTTATTCATAAGGTTTTGAATTACGCCAATCTTATCGGAAACTTTTGCTCCTCCCAATATAGCTACGAAAGGATGTTCGGGTGCCGTAAGTATCCTATCTAAAGTTTCTATTTCCTTTTCCATTAATAGTCCTGCTACTGATGGAAGGTACGAAGCTATGCCAACAGTGGAAGCTGCAACTCGGTGAGCTGTTGCAAATGCATCATCTACATATAAGTCCCCTAAAGATGCAAGTTCTCTTGTGAATATAGGATCATTTTCTTTTTCTCCTTTATGAAACCTAAGATTTTCCAGAAGAATTATATCTCCATCTTTCATCACACTTACAGCATCTTTTACTTCTTTTCCTATACAATCATTCAATTTTTTAATAGGCATATTGAGTAATTTTGAAAGTTCTTCGGATACAGAATCCATTTTTAAACTTTCTACTATTTTACCTTTTGGGCGGCCTAAGTGACTCATTAAAATAATTTTTGCATTTTTGTTTACAAGGTACTGTATTGTAGGTATGGCTGCTTTAATCCTAAAATTATCCATTACTTTCCCTTCGGGACTGAGGGGGACGTTAAAATCTACTCTTACAAGGACTCTTTTATGTTCTACTTCTATGTTTTTAATAGTTTTTTTACCCATCTGCACCCTCCTTATAATTCTTTATCTAAAAACCGGCTTTATTAGAAAGGAGCTTTGCAAGATCAACCACTCTGC
>CAYYKP010000171.1:0-2151 GCA_964468055.1 uncultured Caldisericales bacterium | reverse complement strand
AAGAAATTGTAGTAGTCCATGCTCTATTTGCAGGTGCAAGTTGAGCAGCTGTTAATGACTGATTTATGCGGCCATACCACGTCATTTCCTGATCTAATCGAAGTCTTTCTTCTTCCACTGCATCTTCAAATCTTTCTTGTGCATTTGATACTTCTATTACTGCAGAATCGACTTCGTAGTTAACAGAGTGAATAAATAGAACAGTGTCAGAACCAACCTTGAATGGATTCTCCTTAGCATTGAGCACTTTGCAAGTCTGACCGGGAACAATTGATGAAAGATCGTACTCTCTGTTTAGAGTTAATTTAATTTGAACTTTAGCATCTTTATTATCATAGACTCTAGAAGCAGCTAAAAGACTAGCAGCAGCTGCATTTGTTATTTTTGAATCAGTTATATAACTAGCTATGATATCATAATTGTTCTGACTTGTTACGTCTTCAGAAGTAAGACGAACAAAGTCCGGATCAATTTTTCCTTTTTCGTTCCAGAATAATGTCCTGTTAATAACTCCTTCTATTGTCTTAAATCCTGAAATTTCAGTTATATGCTTTCCAATTATGAAAGTATGATCTGCCGTAGTTGATATATTTTTAACCCAGAGCTTTCCATCAGTTGAGATTCTCCAATAGTAGAAATATCCGCCTGATTTATTGCGAGGCAGAAACTTTGAAATTTCACGCATTGCATCTAAATGACGCTGGTTAAAAAATCTATTATCAAATGATATTGAATTTCCGCTATTATCAACAGTTGCATCTACATTTGTATAGTCATTTGAAATCATTGAGTTGCTCTCAACACTTCTATAATGATCTATAACTGCTTCAAACATTTCGTCTGCTCGCATTGAAGTAAGCTCGACTGAAATATCCACAGACGTATTCGACGTGCCTTGCCTAAAAAAATCATTTTTCAATTTAGATACTGCTGACAAACAAGTTACTTCTACTCTTTCTTCTTTTCCTCGAAGCGAGGGCTTATAGCTTGTAATATAGCCATATCCAATAAGTTTATCACCCAAGGGATTATATTCGTTTTGCAAGTATACTTTTATTCTGTTATTAAATTTTATCTCAGCGTCCTCACCGAAATCGTCGATCTTTCTATTTAGAACTATTGTGAACTCACCATCACCCCCGTTGCATTCACGATAAATAGAAAAATCAGAAACTACATCAGTCAAAACAGAGATAAACGTTCCGTCTTCTTGATATACTTTATAAATTACTTTATTTTTGAAGTTCGCCATTTACAATGTTATTAATGTATGGTATAATATGAATAGTTGGTAGAAGCAACTATCATTTTTTAAAACAATCCCGCGAGTACGTGCTTCTACCACTGAAAGCGGGATTTTTTAATTATTAAAAATTTAAATATATGACTAAAAAAGGATATAAACAAACTGAAAAGCATAAAAAACATTCTAAAGAAAATCGTGCAAGTACGTCTGGTAAAAATAATGGAAGGTGGGTAGAAAGAATAGAATGGTCATGTCCAGTATGTGGTACAATCAAAATGTTAACGCCATGCGCAGCTGCTAAAAGACAATTTTGTTCAAAGAAATGTGCAAGTAAAGGAAAAAACAATGGGATGTATGGTAAATTTGGAAAAGATAGTCCAAACTGGGTAGAAAAAGTTTTATTTACCTGTCAATATTGTGGAGCTACAGAATATATCACTCCAAACGCTTTAAAAAGAAAAAGATATTGTTCACCAGAATGTAAACGACTGGCTGGTCAATCTAAAGAAATGATTGAAAAAATATCTGGTGAAAATAATGTAACTTGGAAAGGTGATAATGTTGGATATAGAGGTATTCATCATTGGATAATAAAAATAAAAGGTCCTGCTAAAAATTATAAATGTATAGATTGTGGTAAACAAGCCAGAGATTGGAGTAATGTTGATCATTCATACAAACGAATATTAGAAGATTATCAGCCAAGATGCGTATCATGTCATCGTAAGTATGATTTTCAAATGAAAAGAAATAATAAAATAAAAACTATTATTAATCTACTCAAATTTATTACAAAAAATAAAGAAATTTAAACTGAAAAATGCATAGAGGTATAAACCATCAACTTTATAGTTTAAAACTCAAATAGAAAGAAAAAACCATACAGAAACCTGGTTTTTAAATGT
>CAYYKP010000170.1:0-2151 GCA_964468055.1 uncultured Caldisericales bacterium | reverse complement strand
TCATGGTAAAGAACCAGGAGATTTTTTTAAGTACTGTTATGATCTTCGAAGCGCTCTAATTCACGAAGGTAAAAATGCAACAGAAGCTGAGAAAATTTTAGATATTCTAAGTGACTTTATGCGCTTTGTTGGAGATTTAATTAAGGCTAAAATATTGTTTTAAGGCTTTTAAAAAATAAGAAAATAAAGGGTCAAGTTTTGAAACGACAGTTTTATTCCAGGTTGGTTGATAATGTGTTTCGTTGCAGAATCACTCGGTTGTGATGTCGACTGGAACCCAGATGCAAGGACAATAATGATTACATACGGCGGGTAAATAAATTAAAGAGAAGTAAACTTTTAAAGGGCAGCAATAGCTGCCTTTTTTATAGATAGCACTAAACAACCTCAAAAAAATTATCGCAAACCTCCCAAAATAGTATTGACAGCAAAAGTAATTTATATAGAATAAAAATAAGCAAGGAGATTTATGCAATTTATAGTTGGCGAAAAAGGAATATTGTATAAGCTCTCCTTAATTTGAAATGGAAGAATTTAACCTGAAAGATTTATTTGTTAGGCAAAAAAGGTTAGTTGGTCAAAAGGAAGAACTTTTAAAAAGTTCGTCAGGGGTTATTATGTTCAAATCATCATGTCCTTTATTCTGGATACCATTTTTCAGTAGAGAACTTAACTACAAGCGATCAATAGATGGGAACTTGAACAAAAAGGTCACAATGGGATTTTGGTGCAAATGGCTAAACAGTCTATGGAATTCTCTGCATTCTCTTTACTGTGGAAGAGCAAACTACGAGATTCTTCACTTCATCCAGAATGGCGCCCCTCTTTGTCACCCTGAATTTATTTCAGGATCTAATAGGTTGAGGGGGTTAAAAAGCCTTCCCTCAATACTCCCCCCCAAAGCGGAAATACAACTACAGGATTCTTTGGTCGCTTCGCTCCCTCAAGGATAACAACATGGGCACAAGATTTTTCATTGCAGGAGTGCTCCTCAAGAATGACCAACTCTATCCGTGTCGTCCCGAGCCTGTTATTTCCTTTCTACTCTGTCATCCCGAGGCTATCCACCTCCAGAGTATCCAGAACTCGCCCATCTCCCATTCCGTCATACAGAGACTATCTCTCTCCAGAGCTTCCAGAACTCATCACTCTCTGTCATCCTGAGCCGTTTTTGCGAAGGATCTCGCTTTTTACTTAGGTGGTCAATGGCAAATGATGAAAAAGAACCTTTCATGGTTTAGCTGAGCGATGAAATAGAAAGGGCAATTTCCAAAACGGGACAATGGGTGGGAACAAAGGGATTTATAAGTATTATAAAAGGTTTTGTAAAGTGAAAAGGTAGCAAATAAGTTATGAAAAGGTATTAGGGTTTAATAGCTATTGAAAAGAGTCTAAAGCTTGATGAAAATTGGTATAATGATTGATGAAAAAAGATGGTTATTGTTGGACAAGGCTTTTGCCTTGCAATGTTTTTAGTTAAGCTACTTTTAGTATGTTTATAGTTTATTAAAGATGAAAGGAGGAATTAAAAATGAAGTGGAGTAAAAGAGTATTTGCAGTTTTGTTGGTGTTAGTTTTGTGTTTTGCAAGTTTTTCTAATGTGTTTTTTGAAAAAGGTAGGAAACCAGAAATTGCAAAAGCCGCAATTTCTTACAACAGGACAGATGCTTATAACTTTGCTCAAACATATGCAAACACTGTCTGCCCAGACAAAGTTTATATGGCTAACAACTGCATGGATAGTGACTGTGCACACTTTGTTTCTTGTGCATTAAATGCGGGAGGACTTTCCCTATCTGAAACTCAAAGATGCCCAAATGTAAAAACGTACAATGGTGTAAGTAACATATGGACAATAAGTTCTTATTTAAATAGCAATAATCGTGCAGAAAGACTTACTTCGATTAAAGTAAATGGTAATCCTAATTGGGACAGCGAAATCCGTACTTTTCTAAGCGAGCATAACGGTCCAGATTATGTAGGCGATGTAATATTCTTTATTTATACAAATGGTCACGGTCATGTTGCATTATATCTAGGAAATTATACTTATCCTGTAACACATGGCTCATTGGCACAACATAGTTTTGGGAGTAGTATTAATTTTTCTTGGCCTGGCGATGCGATAGGGTTACAAGATAATTGTTCGAC
>CAYYKP010000169.1:0-2168 GCA_964468055.1 uncultured Caldisericales bacterium | reverse complement strand
TAACAGGTATATTAGTTACGGTTTAAGTGGCGGTAGTTGTAGTGGTGGTGGCATAGGTGTTGGCGCAGGTGGTGGTTGTAGCGCAGGTGGTGGTGGCGCAGGTGGTGGTGGCGCAGGTTGTAGCCCTTAGTTACAGTTAAATCACATAGGGGGTTAAGGATCAAAAGGAAAGAAATATTTAAAAAAATTTGGGGATACGTAGTAAGCCCAATCATTGGTATAACTACGCTATCTTTTATTTTCTTCGGATCTCTTCTTTTTACTTCAATGCCCCGCCGGGATATTGTGCGCTTGTTTATTATATATTGGTCTTTAGTTATAGGCGGTTTGTTGATTGGTTTTACTATATACAACCTCAAACCGTTAAATGAAGAAATAATTAATAACTTAAACGATTCAACTAATAACTTAAACGATTCGTCGTCCAAACTTGGAGAAGTGATTAGTTATTGGGAGTTTAAAGATTTGGTAGTCGATATCGATGATTATTTTTCTAAAAATTTGCCTAAAAGAAATTTAATTATTTTTGGTGTTGATTTTTCTCTTACTAGTGGAGACAGCCCGGAATCTAAAAAAGAAAGGGAAAACTTATATAAATTTTTAAGAAAGGAAAACACAAAGGCAACTTATCAATTAGTCTCGGGAGGATCCGAACAAGAAAAATTCGAATATATTAAGAAAAATGTAAAAAATTTCAAGGAAAATTTCAAGGAGCAATTCAAAGGAAAAGACCCAAATCCTGACGAAATTCTTAAAAGAATACATTTTTATGTTTTAAAAGGGCCGAACCCACTTCATGCAAGAATTACGATACTTGATGGAAAAATTGAGCTATACCAGTTCAATTCAGATATAAAGGGTAATGGTGATAGAAAAAAATTCCAAAACCTAGCCATAAAAATCACCGATACGAGAGAAGTGAGACATATAACCGCTACTATTGAGAGTTATTATAGTGATAAGAGAAACCACCATGACTATGAGTATGAGAAGTTATAAAAAGAATTCTCAAAAATCATCATTTTGAAGAAGCATAAGAAGACTCAGTCCATCGCGTTTAAGGAGGTTTAAAGCATGAGAATATGTTTAATTTCGAAGTATCCGCCTATAGAAGGTGGTGAATCTTCAAAAGCATATTGGTTGGCAAGAGGTCTTGGAGAAAAAGGCCATGAGGTGCATGTCGTTACTAATGCGTGGGAGGTTGAATCAAAATATCGAGAAAAATTAGAAGTTGATGACTTGAAACAGTTACATCCTAAAAATGTTTCTATTCACAACACTAACCCTTTTGTGGACCCTTTTTTTATTCCTTATACAAAACCATATACTGAAAAGATAGCCTCTCTTACAGTAGATATTATTAGAGAATACAATCTCCAATTAATAGATTCTTGGTATATTCTGCCTTATGCAATTAGTGGCTATATAGCAAAAACAATAACAGGAAGACCTCAAATATTAAGGCATGCTGGCAGTGATATAACAAGGCTTTTTAACTCTCCTTATTTAAATACATTATTTATAGAAATATTTAAAAGGGTAGACAAAATCGTTACATACCCAAGTGGGAAGTCCTTTTTTGAAAACCTTGGGATTCCAGAAGATAAAATTTTTCTCAATAAAGTAAGTGTGGACACAAACGCATTTAGCCCAAATGCAGATGCTTTTGACCTGACTAAATATACAGATAAAAATATCAATGTGCCGATACTAACTTACATAGGTAAAGTAGGTATAACCAAGGGTATATTTGAATTAACCCAAGCGTTAAGCAACATAAAGGAGGAATTCATCCTTTTATTAGTCTGTGGTGGAGAATCAAATAACCAAAGATTAAAGCTTGATATTGAAAATAAACGGGTAGGAAACAAAACAATAATTCTTCATTTTGTGCCACCTTGGAAAATACCCTCAATCATGAAAATATCTACTTGCATTGTCATTCCCGAAAGAGATTTTCCAATTTTGACTCATACGCCTATTTTACCGAGAGAAGCTATGTCTGTTGGGAGATGTACTATGTTGAGTGAGGAACTATATAATAAAAATAAGGGAGTTTATCCAGAATTAGAAAATGGGGTCCATACAGTTGTTGTGAATCCTAAAAATATCGACGATTTCAAGAATAAATTAATAAAAATTATCAAAAACCCGCATTATGCTGAAGA
>CAYYKP010000168.1:0-2232 GCA_964468055.1 uncultured Caldisericales bacterium | reverse complement strand
TTAACTATTTTGTTTCTTATATTCACGCTATTTGTCAGCTTGCAACGTTCCAGTGCACAAACAGTGTTCCCTACCATGTTCAGAGTAAATATGGCAAGGACGGGAAGAGAAACGGTGGAAGGGCCTAAAAGTAATAAACTTAAATGGGAACATAGGATAGATACACACATTTTAGCTTCTCCAATTTTTGACAGCAGAGGAGTTGTATATTTTACATCAACGGATGGTATTTTTGTCGGAATGGAGACTCAGAAGGGAACTACCGTTTTTTCTATTTCCCTTGGGAAAAATCTTTATTCTACGCCCGTGATATACGATAATAATGTTTATCTTGCAGGAGGTAATCCTTCTTATTTATATAAATTTAATTTATCTAGTGTGTCAAAAAAATGGAAAATTCCTATCAATACTGATTTTTACTCGTCTGCAGTTGTAGCAAATGATACTTTGTACATTGGTGCAGATAGCGGATATTTATATGCAAAAGATCTTTCGAATGATCTTGCGGAAATCAAGTGGCAATATGACGTAGGGTCGCCTATACATTCTTCTCCTGCATATACTTCCGGCAAAATTGTTTTTGGTGCAGATAACGGATATCTTTATTGCTTGACTGATTTTGGAAAGCTTTTATGGAAAACGAATTTAGGTGGTAAGATTCGTGCGACTCCTCTTATTTTCGGTAGTTATATTTATATAGGCTCTACGGATGGAGATTTTTATAAACTTACTCTGGGAGGAGACATTATAAACAAATTCAAGACAAATGGAGAGATACATTCCTCTGCAGGCCTCCTTTCGGATGGTTCCATTGCCTTTAGTTCCTATGATGGTTTTTTGTATATTCTCTCAAATGATTTGAAACTGCTCTACAAATTTAACTCTGGAAGCAAAATTTATTCTTCTCCTTGTGTTGCATCCGATGACACGATTTATTTCGGTACTTTGGACGGAACTTTATATGCTGTTTCGGATAAAGGGGATGAACTATTCAAATTTGATGCAAGAGCTCCTATCTACTCCTCCCCTGTTATAGGAAACGACGGCACATTGTACTTTGGTGATGATAATGGATGGGCTTATGCATTGGGGTCGAAGACTGGTATAATTACCATTGCTACAAATTTAGATGTTGCTGAATATTTGATTAAGGGGCCAAGAGATTACTATGGTAAAGGAAAAACATACGTTGTACGTGGTGTTCCGGAAGGAGAATATACAATTACTTATAAAGACGTGCAAGGGTATAAAACTCCTCCGTCTGAAACGCTTGTTTTAACGGGAAATAGCTCTATACATTTTGAGGCTACTTATACTGAAGTTGCGCCAATTTTATCTGCTATCGTAGTAACAACAAACTTAGATTCAGCTTCTTTTATTGTCTCTGGTGTTAAAACATATAAAGGCTCAGGCAAAGAATATACTGTGAAAAATGTACCTGCCGGAATATATACTGTGTCATTTGATGACGTGCAGGGATACAAAACGCCTGAGAGTATAAAAAAAGAGGTGAAGGATGGTGAAATAATTGCTTTCTCCGGGCAATATACAAAATTGCCTGAACCTAAAAAAGCAGAGATTATTCTTAGAATTGGTAATCCTTATATGTCTGTAAACGGAGTAAAAAAAGAAATTGACCCCAGAGGAAACACTTCTCCTGTCATTATTGCAAAATGGGGTAGAACTGTGGTGCCGATTCGTGCAATAGTGGAGGCATTTGGGGGAAACATAAATTGGGACGGAAAAGAAAAAAAGGTTACGATTCTATTTAATGGAAATATAATAAACTTATGGATTAATAAGAATAGTGCTAAAGTAAATGGAGAATATTATTTAATTGATTCCAAAAATCCAGAGGTTACTCCAATTATTATGAATGATAGAACAATGGTGCCGGTCCGTTTTGTTATGGAGGCAATGGGATGCACTGTCACCTGGAACCCTAATTTAAAGGAAATTACTATTATGTTTGTAGAATCATCCGGATAAGTTTTTTCGGGAATTATTCAAAAGGTATTTATTTTATATGGAATATTATAGAAAAGTTTTCCTTGTGTAAAACTTTATAAATATGGATTGTTAATTAATTATGGCCATGAAGCCTACACCGAACGTTTCCGAATCGAGTGGAAGAATGCTATTATAACACAAGGTTCTTTAAGACCAGTTTATATGTGTGGTGCGGAAGGGGGGATTTGAACCCCCAAGAGCTTATCACCCACTGAGACCTGA
>CAYYKP010000167.1:0-2236 GCA_964468055.1 uncultured Caldisericales bacterium | reverse complement strand
GAACCGTTGACTGGCATATGAAGAATAGATCCTGGCTGAAGGATGTAAAGCTGTAAGTTAGTTTATTCTTAAGGAAATAGATTTTTACTTGGATTAATGTGGTATATACTTGTGTGGTTATCAGCCATGATTCTTGATTTACTTAATTAAATTTTGCATGCCTTTTTGTTCCATGAAACTAATAGAGGTTGTCGTAGAGATTAAATATTCTCTTAAACTTGATTTGAGTAAGGTATCTTCTAGAAGAAAGGCTATATAGTAAAATTCCCCAATTGATCCTTGGAATTATAGTTGTAGATATTTTATAGTGTAATATTGGATTTTCATAACTTGAAAACTATTATAATTTCTCTTCTGGTACCGTTTTCTCTGCAAGACCAAAGTTTCTAAGCCTGTTAGTGAATTCTTCTATTAGCTTATTTATAATAGCTCTTAAGAAAAAGGATTTTGATACAGCAGATCTTTTGGCAAGTTTTCCCAACATATTGTTTATATCTTCACTGGAAGACATAATGAACATCTTTGTTGGTCGATTATTAGTGTCTTGTATATATTTGTCTTTCCATTCGTTAAACATACTTATAAGGTGTTCCTCTGGTATGCTGCTTATCTTGCGGTAAACAAATGTACTCATAGTTTCATGATAAGCTATAGATAAAGACTTAAGTCTTTGATGAACCTCAGCTGTAAGCATTGTAGCTACCTTAATTGTCCTGTTCATTGACCGCTGTTTTGTCATCGCCGGTACGATTATATTATCCTTAACCGTTAAGCTAAATCGCTTTAAAAGTATAGAATGCATTTTTGCTCGTGGTATTTTTGTTAATGCAGATATTACATTAACATTTCTAACTCCATTATCTATGTAAAGATTTAAGTTCTTGAACTTACAAAACCTTTTGTAGTAAACGATGCATTTCCCTGAATCTGTATTTCGAATTATAGGCATCAATTTTTTAACAGCATAGCTAAGTATAATGGGATTGCTTATTCTTCTGAATATTTCCTCAAATGGCAGTGGTAAACCGAAACTTAAGATTATGTTCTGTATTTTATTAGTGTTTAATCTGTTTCTATCTTTATATAAAACAATAAATTGTTTACCATTGTATTTTTTCAATCCTAATTGCCGCGTAAGGAGAAAATAAAGCCTACCGGTTTTGGTGTGTTTGCCTGCGAATGTAATGCCGTATTTGCCAACGGTATTCAATATACTTATGGCAAGTATTGACCGTTCTACTATAAGATGTTTAATCTCTCTGTTAGCTTTTTGCCTTACACGTTCACGGCTTATATTCATTTCTATGCCTATATCTGTAAACGACTTTCCATTAAGAAATTCAACAGTAATTGGATAATTATCAATTAGTTCTTTTGCTATTCCCATTTCCCTAATCCTTGCTTTCAATCTTCTGCCTATTAGCGAATATTTCGTTAAAAGTAACCATATTAACTTTGGTACATTTTATTATAAAGGAATTAAAATTGCAGTGTTAACTACTAAGTTTTTCTTGATATAATGAGGTTTGAACTAAAATATGTCTAAGCCTTTTCTATCTAGGATAGCGTACAGGGCAGTGTCGTGAGGCACTGATTATGTCAGAATACAACTAGTAGAAAGCGGTTTAGGTGTAATACCAATCTCTGCTATTGAGAAGTAAGTAAAACAAGAAGTGTGGAAGTATAGGATGTCACTCACCTCCGATGAAGCAGGAATCTCTCTTGGGGTTCTAAGGGGAGTGGTTCTTGGAAGGAATCTGAATCCTATTAGAAGCTCTATTCGTAATGATGGATAGTTTCACCGTAATGTTATCTACGGAAAGGCGAAAGCTTCAAGAGACACTTACTAAATCTATTGAAAGGTTTTAGCATACAACCATGTTCCTTCCGTTATTCTTAGCTTTATAGAGTTTTTCGTCTGCTTTCTTGATACAACTAATCAAATCGGAAGCAGGGCTGCACTCATTTACGCCGACACTTATGGTTATGTTGACTTTATCCTTGCAGAATTTTTTACTTGCTATGTAATTACGCAATTTATCGAGTTTTTTACATGTTTCTTTACCTTTTGTATTTGGTAAGATGATTAGAAATTCCTCACCACCGTATCTAATGGCAAAGTCTGAACTTTTAAAGTTCTCTCTCAGCAGTTTCCCCATATCCCTTAACACACAGTCTCCGGCATCATGGCCATACGTGTCATTAACTCTCTTGAAGAAATCAATGTCAATCATAA
>CAYYKP010000166.1:0-2244 GCA_964468055.1 uncultured Caldisericales bacterium | reverse complement strand
TAAGAAAACAGAAAATAAACGAAATTTTGTTGCACACCGGGCAACATTACGATTTTAATATGTCTGGAATTTTCTTTGAAGAATTAAATATTTACAAACCGAAATATAATCTGGGTGTAGGCTCAGGACCTCAAGGAGAACAAACAGCGAAAATGCTGTCTGGGATAGAAAAAGTATTATTAAAGGAAAAACCGCATCTTGTTCTTGTATATGGAGATACAAATTCCACCCTTGCAGGCGCCCTGGCTGCCGTAAAACTTCATATACCTGTAGCGCATGTAGAGGCTGGACTGAGAAGTTTCAATAGAGAAATGCCTGAGGAAATCAACAGAGTTTTAACAGATCATTCTTCTACTATCTTATTCGCTCCAACAAAAACTGCGGTAGAGAATCTTAAACATGAAGGAATTACAAAAAATGTATATAACGTGGGAGATGTTATGTTTGACATTGCTTTGAGAATAAGTAGAAACATAAATGAAAGACAAATCTTAAACAAATATAATTTAACGCCACAAAAATACATCCTTACAACTATACACAGGGCAGGTAATACAGATATAAGGGAAAACCTGGAAAACATATTGGAGGCTCTTAAAGAAATATCAAATGATTATAAAGTCTTCTTTCCGGTTCATCCGAGAACTAAAGACGCAATGAAGAAATTTAATTTGTTGAATGATATTCCGGAAAATTTAATTTTGAACGAACCTGTTTCTTATAAAGAAATGATTGCATTGGAGAAAAATGCAAAATTGGTTATAACAGATTCCGGAGGTTTACAGAAAGAAGCGTATTTTTTTAAAGTGCCTTGCGTAACAGTAAGGGAAGAAACTGAATGGGTAGAATTGGTAGATGCCGGTTGGAATAATCTGGCGGGAACGCATAAAGACAAAATTTTAGAAATCGTGTTTGAAGAATTGAGAAAGAAAAAATTTCCCAAATGGATAGATTTTTATGGTGGTGGAAAGGCAAGTGAAAGAATAGTAAGGATTTTAAAGAATGAAGAAATGTAAAAATATCTGGATTTTTAATCATTATGCTATTACCCCAGATCTGCCCGGGGGCACAAGACATTTTGATTTTGGAAAAGAGTTAGTTAATAGAGGATACGAAATAACTATATTTGCATCAAGTTTTAATCATAGTCTTCGCAGAGAGACTAAAGAGTATAAAAAGAGCAAATTCATTGTCGAAGAATATGAAGGTGTCAGATTTGTGTGGTTGAAAACCTTTCCATACTCTGGTAATGGCTGGAGAAGGGTTATTAATATGCTTTCATATTCCTTTACGGCTTATCAAGCAGCAAGAAAAGTTAATATAGAAAAACCTGACTTAATAATAGGATCCTCAGTGCATCTATTTGCAGTATTTACTGCATATTTGCTTTCCAAAAAGTATAAAACCCCATTTATTATGGAAGTTAGAGATTTGTGGCCTCAGACCTTAATCGATATGGGAATGTCTAAGTGGCATCCTTTTGTTATTTTGCTAAGTATTCTTGAAAGATTCCTCTACAAGAGAGCGGATAAAATAATAACTCTTTTACCCAAGGCCAATGAATATATCGAAAAATTTAAAATTCCTAAGAATAAGATTGTGTGGATTCCTAACGGTGTTGATTTGGAAAGGTTTAATTTTGATGAGGATAAGAGCATTTTAGAGCATGATACCTCGTCATTTTTAATAACCTACGCTGGAACTATTGGTAAGGCAAATAATCTTGATATTCTTGTTGAGGTGGCAGAATTATTAAAAAAAAGCAACCCAATGATTAAATTTCTTCTTGTAGGTGACGGGCCAGAAAAAGAAAGATTGGTCAGAATGGCAATTGAGAAAAACTTGGATAATGTTGAGTTCAGCAAACCTGTACCCAAAAATGAGGTATCCAAAATCCTCTATAGGTCTAATGCACTATTTTTTCATTTAATAGATTCTCCTGTTTTTAAATTTGGAATAAGTTCTAATAAGTTATTTGATTATCTTGCTTCAGAAAAACCAATAATATTTCTTTCAAATTCTATTAATAACCTTGTTGAAGAAGCAGGTGCAGGGATTACTGTTCCTCCTAATGATTCTCAGGCTCTTGCTGACGCAATATTAAAACTTTATAATATGAGCGAACGAGAAAGAGAGCAGATTGGCAAAAGAGGAAGAGAGTTCGTTGAAAAATATTACAGTATACCTGCTTTGGTAGACAAATTGGAGGTTGTAGTCAAGGAGGTTTGCTTTGGAAAGCCCGAT
>CAYYKP010000165.1:0-2247 GCA_964468055.1 uncultured Caldisericales bacterium | reverse complement strand
CACCATTCTTTTTCATTTCCTCTGGTGCATATTCAATGTTTCCGCCCGGACAACCACCACAGGTGGTGTATCCAACCAATTCTACATTTTTATTTTTGTAAATACTAAAGGCTCCCTCTCTGTTGTGTAGGGCTCTCAGGCACTTACCACCTGCACACATACGGTAACGATCACAAATAATAATCCCAATTTTAACCTTTTCTTTCACTTTTATACCTCCTTGTATATATTATAAATGTAGCATCAAACCGTGTAATAATAGTTATAAACTGAAGTTCAGCTACATTTACTAACAAAAAAGTTACTAAGAAGGTTGAGTACTAAATAAACTCACCCTTAGCAATCATTATAACTTTCCCGCCAACAGATACATCTATTTTTCCTTTCCTATCTTTTGCCTTTAAGAAAAGAAGCGAAGGTCTACCTATTTCATAGCCTTGTTCAACTCGAACATTGATCCAATTCTTCCCGAAGTAACGGTATTTCACTAAATATCCAGCTAAGCATCCATTTCCGCTACCTGAAGCTGGATCCTCTGGTACACCATAATAATAAGCAAAAGCACGGGCATTTAAGTCATTTTCTTTATGATAACTCTCGGGGCAAAAAGCAAATATTATTTTAGCTTTTGTATGTTTGATTAACTCAAAATACTTGTCTCTATCAATATTTACCTGCTTTAAAGTACTTAATGTATTTAGCGGGACTATGATAAAAGGTAAGCCTGTTGAAACCTCTTGAATAGGAAACTTACTGTCTATTTCTTTTTTATTAATACCTAAAACTTGTGAAATCGAATCTGGATCGAGGATTTGACCGAAACTCGGATTCATTTGCTTCATCCACAAAATATCCACTTGTTCCTTATTATAACTAAAATTGACAGGAATCTGCCCTACTTTTAAATTTAGAATTAATGTCTCTATCTGTTTTTTAATAATTTCTTGTTGTATTATGTAGGCAGTTCCTAATGTTGGATGACCAGCAAACGGTACTTCTTTTCCTGGGGTGAAAATACGAACGTCATATCCACCATTACGTTTTTCTTCAGAAAGGATAAAGGTGGTTTCTGAATAACCCACTTCTTTAGCAATCTGAAGCATTTTTTTATTAGAAATACTTTTTATATCTCTGAAAATAGCAAGCTGATTACCTGTGTATTTCTCCTCAGCAAATACATCCACTATGTAGAAACGATACTTATTCATCTCTATCATCTCTTTTCCTATATTAATTTTTAAACAAGAAGGAGCAATGTTGTAATATTGCTCCTTCTGTTATAAAGTTTTTATGACGTTAAGAACGAAAGGGCCGTCCTTATATGCATTTCTACACCTATTGGCAATGCATCCTCATCAATATTGAAGTATGCGGAATGATGTGGTGCAGTTATTCCCTTCGCTTTATTTGAAGCCCCAACAAAATAGAACGCACCCTTTGCTTTCTGCAGATAATAAGCCATATCCTCTGCTCCCATTGATGGTTGTACCTCTATTACATTCTCTTTTCCAACCACCTTTCTTCCTACTTCCTCTACCATTCTGACCATATCTTTGTCGTTTATGAGGACAGGATATCCTTCAATATAGTTAAATTTGTACTTTACACGAAATGCCTCACTAATACCTTTTGTAATTCTTTCAATCTTTTTCCGCATCTCCCTATGTGTTCCTTCTTTCAGACCTCTTACTGTACCTACAAGTAAAGCTTTCTCTGGAATTACATTAAACACATCTCCAGATGCTAATTTACCGACTGTGATAACTATTGTATCTAACGGGTTTACCTCCCTGCTTACTATTGTTTGAAGTGATGTTACGAGTTGGGCTGCAGCTACTACTGGATCAACAGAAAGATGCGGATATGCTCCGTGCCCGCCTTTTCCAATAAGCTCTATATTAAATTCACTTACAGTTGCCATCATTACTCCCGGCCTTGTACCAATAGTTCCGACTTTGAGGGGTGTCCACAGGTGTATTCCGAACGCAGCATCCACATGTGGGTTTTCCATAACGCCGTCTTCAATCATGAACTTTGCACCCCCAGGATCCTTTTCCTCAGAAGGCTGAAAAACAAATTTGATATTACCGTCAAATTCATCCTTGTGTGAAGATAATATTTTAGCTGCAACAAGAAGCATAGCCATATGTCCGTCATGTCCACAAGCATGCATTTTTCCTTTATTTCTTGATTTATACGGAATATCGTTTGCCTCCTCTATTGGGAGTGCATCCATATCTGACCTTA
>CAYYKP010000164.1:0-2259 GCA_964468055.1 uncultured Caldisericales bacterium | reverse complement strand
GCACATCTTGCTGCAGCTGGTATATCTATAAATTTAGGAATGTAAGTTTATTCCTTCAATCCCTCCTTACTGCAGAACAGTAAGGAGGGGGAAATTTATGTAAGTTAGGAGGTATAAGTATGCAAAAAGTAAGAATTACTAAAACTAAAAGGGAAAGAAGTGATGCAAATCCTTTAAGTATCTTTGGACCCGTAGGGCTTATTCTTACTGTAGTAGCTGTTGTTGCAGGCATTTTTGCTCTAAAAGAATATTTCACTCCCGCAGAGTATCATATTCACATTAATACATCCCCGCAAGGGGCAGAAGTACTTCTGCTGAACAGGGAGCCCCTAAAGACACCTTGCAATTTCTATATCAAAACAAGAAATGATGCTATTGGCTTTGTTATCCAGAAAAATGGCTATGAAATGCTTGAAGAAAATGTTCTTCTTGAAAAGAAGGATATCGTATTGAATTACAAATTAAACAAGGTAAAACCAGAGAAGACATTAAGTATGCCAATGGTAGCAATTAATAAGGAACTTCCTTCACCTGCTATATACAAGATTGGAAAATCGCAGGACGGGACGCTTTATCTCCTCCTTGAAAATGGTCTTGTTTCTTCCAAAAATGGTAAGGATTTCACTGTCTTATACAGGGGAAACCCTACAGATTTTGCCGTTACTTCAAAAGGAATTTTTATTGTAGAAGGAAGCAGTAAACTTATACTTTTGAATAGTAAAGGACAAAATGAAATTGCGCCAACGCCGTTCTCTATGGCAAGAGCGCTCTGCTATAGTGAAAAAAACAACACTCTATTTATAGGATGCCAGTCTGGATTATACAGCTACAATCCGGAAAGTAAGCACTTTGCGCAGCTTAGAAGAAATATAGCAGGTATTGCAAGGCTCTATTTATCTAACAAGAATCTCTATATTTTTGCAAGTTATGGTCTTTATTTGAATAGCGGCCCTTATTTAATAAATCTCTATCGCTATAATATAGAAACGAATAAGCTTTTAACAATAAAAAGAAAGATTGACGCAGCCTTTATAGGAAAGCATAAACTTTTTATTGCGATCCAGAGAAAGAATGATGTCGAAATTTTCTCATCCGTGGGAAATACAAACAGATTTACATCAGTAGGTATGATAAGGAGTATTCCTTTAAATTCAGTCCATTTTTTATACGTGTTAAATAACAAAATTTACTTTTCTACCTTTGGCAGTGGGCTGTATGCGAATAAAGATAACGGCTTTGAGAAGATTGGCACTTTTACAGAAATTACATCTATGGGTGAGTATAATAACAAACTTATTATTGGTACAATGAGAAATGGTTTGATCGTGGATCCTATCTCGGGTAACTCTCTGGTAATTCCTGTTAATGTATTGACGCCCCCTCTGTATTTTCTTCATTCGTCAGATATCCTGGTTAGTACAAGAGGTGAGGGTGTTTATCGGTATAACAACAGCAAATGGATAAATGTACTAAATTTTAAGGAAAATGTAGGGCTGCTTGAGCAGGCCTTTTCTGAAGCAGAATTTCAGGGAAAAAGATACATAGGAACTGATAGTGGCATTTATACAATTTCGAATACTATCTCAAAGGCTAATCCTTCTAACTATGTCCCTTTAGGAAACTTTCTTCAGGTTATTTCTAATCGCCTATACGATTTTTCAGGGAATGGAATTTACTATTTAAGCAATAATGTATGGGGGAAAGTTAATTCAAATATCCCGGTTAGTCCGGATAGTTCAAACATTCCTGTTAGTCCAACTAACGGAGAGGAAATACATATTAGAAATATAGTTTTTCATAATAATGTAATATATATTTTAACAGAGTCCAACGGCATTATTGTATCTTCTGACGGAGGAAAAACAGTCAGTATACTTAAAGGAACCGAAGGCAAATTTATCTCAGCTATGTGTATTTCTCCTCAAGGAACTTTTATTGCTTCTGGAAATGAGTTATATCTTACCAAAGACAACCAAACCATGTCTTCTTTACCTTGTACAATCGGGTTCATTACCTCTATTGTATGTGACAAGAATAACGTCTATTTCGGTAGTTCAAATGGACTATTCCAGTTCAAAAACGGAACTTTCTATCAGATAAACAAAGAAGATTTACATGCAGTAATATCAATGAAAGTAGTTAATAACAACATTTTCGTGAGTACCGGTGATTGTGTTTATAAGCTTGAGCCTCCAATAATGTAGTGTTCTCTAAAATTGAGTGACTGCAAAACTCTCTATCATTTCTCCTAATCTGAGC
>CAYYKP010000163.1:0-2285 GCA_964468055.1 uncultured Caldisericales bacterium | reverse complement strand
TGGATACAAAGATAACGGCATACAAGGCAGGGCAGATTCAGTAGCTCTCAGAAAGCGAAGTGGTTTACCACATCGTCCCCGATGAACTTGAGCGCCTCACAAGGGCGTTTGACGCGTACTACTTCGACGAAGAGGATGCACGGCCGAGGCATATGGTAAGGGCAGCAATAAAAGGGCGCGGGCGATACAGGATGGCGTACCTGTTTCTCAGGTGGACAAGCACACGAGGGCGATAGAACTTTTGAGGAACGGCGTGCCTGTTACGATTGTGCAGCGCATCCCAGGACACGCTTCACTCCCCACCACTGCCGTGTATTTGAGGTATTCTTCTGTTGAGACAAAGCAGATATTGAAGGATAGGGGAGTGATTTAACACAAAACGCATCTTTTATATAAGCTCATAAATATGATAATGCCTTGTTCCTATTTGTAAAGCTTTTTCAGGGGAGCAGCACAAAACCCTATCATTATTTTCGTCTCAGAGCTCAGATTCAGAGGGCAAAGTGGCTAAATATCATATGAATCATTATATTTAATTTTAGCTTTAATAGGAATATCAGCTAAAGGCTTTGCAAGTTCTGTAATTTCCTTTATATACAATACTTTTGAAGGTGCTAAATTGAGATTCTTTGCAATTTCTTCCTCGCTCTGTTTGCTTAGCAAACAAAGAACTTTGTCTAATATTTCATAATCAACTCCAACATTCATGGCGTCTGTCAGACCAGGGATTATGTCGGGCATGGGAGGGCGGTTAATTATTTCGCGAGGTAATTTCAAAAACTTTGCTATTTCTATTACCTGGGTTTTATATAAATCTGCTAAGGGCATAATGTCGCCCGCTTCTCCGTATCTTGCATAGTAACCAATGCTGAGTTCAGTCTTGTTGCCGGTATCTATTACAATTTTATTTTCAAGATTTGCATACATACATAAAACTACAGTAATGAAACGGGCTTTTGTCTCATAGTAAGCTATATCTTTCCTGAATTGTTCATCTCCATCCCCAAGCAAATGTTTAATATATAGAGGTGCGCCATTGTTTAGTTTTTTGTGCCTTTTTCTTGCATATGCTGTTTTCATGTTTTCTGTGGACATAAATCCTGCTATGGGTTGCAAACCATATATTCCCATTGTAGTCAAGGGTAATGTAATATTTTTAATCTTCAGAGGTATTCCTATATATTTGGAGATAATCTTTGCATATTTTGTACTCTCTTTAGGGGTATCTCTCTCTGTAACGTGAACAAGTGTAACGTTCTCTTTACCAAGTGCATCTATGGCTGCTCTTGCACATACTGCACAGTCAATGCCGCCGCTTATACCTACGACTGCTCCATGCTTCTTAAAAATTTCTATTTCCTTACGGATAAATTCCACTATTTGTTGATATAATGCTTTTCTGTTGAAACCTTTTAATCTTTGCTCACATACATTATCCATAAGACGTTATCCCAAAGCCTGTTTAATGAATGGTTTCATATTTTTAACTCGTTACTTTAGACAAACCTATAATACATTATACAGAAATCGCCGTCTTTGAATAAAGGTTCGTTATTTTGACGGACAATTTCAACCTTATAGGGCAGGAAATTATTAAAGAAAGTTAAAAAGAAGTGAGGGAACAAGCATGCACTTCCTTTTAATGCCGCTCTGCCGACCTGTATCGGGCAAATTTTGCAAGATTTAGTTTTCACTTTTAGAAGAAACTCAGAACCATCTTCTGACTTTGATTCAACAGAAACAATTCCTTGATATTCAAATTCTTTTTCAAAAATACCTACAGCCTCCCTTACACATTCTATTCTGTCATCTTTACATTGAACAAGAATACCCTTTTCTTTTAAAAGCTTTGCTATGGATTTTCCTGCTTCACCTCCTACAATATTACTTGTTCCTTGATTCAATAAACCAACATTTGCAAATCCCGCAAGGAGGAGTGCAATAAATGAATGAAGAGTGCTATTTCCTCTTTTTACTGCTTCTTCTTCAAAAGTTTTTATTTCTTTTTCATCAGACATCTTAGCCTCCTAATTTGTTTCTAAATCGAGCGATTTTTATTTCTTGTTTATAAGTTTAGAAGGTTTTGAGAAACTTGCAATAGCTAAATCACTTCTTTACCAGCAGTGGAAGGCGTTATCTTTACAAGTCTAATACTATGAAATTGCGAAAACTTCCTTACAAATATATTAGCAGATAATTTCTATTTTTTGTTTCTTAGCTTTAGTTCTTCTGTATGTGGTGCTCTTAGATATTGAAAGTAGTTCTTCTATTCTTTTCATCTTTAT
>CAYYKP010000162.1:0-2298 GCA_964468055.1 uncultured Caldisericales bacterium | reverse complement strand
TAAAAAACGGAGCCTTAAGGCTCCGTTTAACAGTTTTTATGGTTTATTTTATAGCAAAGAACCATATTGTTTATATTTTATTTCATAACTTAGAAAAATTTCTAATTTTTAAAAGCTTTACGGAACATGTACTTCCCATTTCAAAGAATTAACTAAGGGCTCAGGGCTAAAGAAATTATCACTTGAGTATTCTAAGACACTAAAGGGTTTACTTTTTACCTCTTCAAAAGTATAAGTCCTATTTTTTGTATCACCTGGGAATAATTTTCCAAAAAATCCATACTGAGGCAATCCACCGCTTTCATTTTTATAATACATCTTGAATGTACCTTCATCAATAGCTTTATCTTTGGTGTTGTTAGTTAGAGTATAACTTATAGAGTACTGGTAACTGCCTGATTTTTCTATAATAGTAAGGCTATTTAATATAACAGTTAAACCGTCGGATGCTATATAAGGAACCCCGATTTGGCAAAAGTTAATAGCTTCTGAAACTATAATGTTTTTTGTAACTGAAGATACAGCCCCTAAATTATCTGTTACAGTGAGTTCAATATTATAGCTTCCTTTGACATTAAAAGTATGTTTTACTGTTTTTCCATTTCCCGTGTTACCGTCTTTAAAATCCCATAAATAACTCATGATACTTCCATCTGGATCATAAGAGCTTGACGCATCGAGAGTAACCTCTAATGGTGCTGTACCAGAGGTAGGGTTAGCAGTAAAAACTGCAACAGGTTGTTGGTTAATAGCTTCTGAAACTATAATGTTTTTTGTAACTGAAGATACAGCCCCTAAATTATCTGTTACAGTGAGTTCAATATTATAGCTTCCTTTGACATTAAAAGTATGTTTTACTGTTTTTCCATTTCCCGTGTTACCGTCTTTAAAATCCCATAAATAACTCATGATACTTCCATCTGGATCATAAGAGCTTGACGCATCGAGAGTAACCTCTAATGGTGCTGTACCAGAGGTAGGGTTAGCAGTAAAAACTGCAACAGGTTGTTGGTTAGAATGAGTATTTGCTAATGTAATTGTTATTGTCCTTGTATCATTATCCCATCCGACATCGCAGCCAAGGGATTCTGCTACAAACCTTAATGGAAGCATCGTTCTATCATTTATAATAATTGGTTTTACATCATCATTATTTGGATCAATTTTCACTGGAGAGGACTTGACTACTGCTGTAGAATTACCAATTTGAAGGGCCACCTCGACATCGCCTAACAATATAGTAATGCTTCTGGTTTCTGGTATCCAATTAATCGTTCCGCCCAATGCTTCCACAATTGCCCTTATAGGAACAACCGTTCTTGACCATTTAGGAATGATTACGGGCTTTGTTCCTCTGCCTGGATCAATTTCTTGTGAAACGCCGTTTACCGTCATATATGGGTTATCTGGGTGAAGGGTAATAATAATTGATTGCCCAAGATTTGCTTCAGTTGCACCAAACGCTTGATAGTTTTTAGTATTAAGCTTAGAAGAGTATGTATAAGGAGTAAGAACAAATAAACACATTGCTATAACAAGCATAATTGTAATGATTTTTTTCATATTTTGCTCCTTTTAATAAAAATACTTAACCTAATTACATAATAATACTAAAAACTTTTTTGTCAAGTTCTTGTATAAGTTCTATTTACTTTAAAATATCTATTTTGTTTATTCACCCGCTGTATGTTATCGTGATCGTTCTTGTCGTTCCATTCCAATTAACCGTGCAACCGAGCGATTCAGCGACAAATCTTAATGGCAGCATTGTTCTACTGTTTACAATAATGGGTTTTACATCGTGGTTATTTTTATCTATCCATTTTGTTTCGCCATTTACTTCTGCTTTAGGATTATCTATCCATAAGTTTATAACTGTATCGTTAAAATTGATTGTAACCTTTCTTTCTGTTCCTTCCCAGCTTATTGTTCCACCAAGTGCTTCAACAATAGCTCTTATCGGTACAACAGTTCTTCCCCATTCTTTAACAATCACTGGCTTTGTTCCTCTGCCCGGATCTATCTCTTTCATTACTCCATTTACTGTCATGTATGGATTATCTGGTTGCAATGCAATAGTAATCGTTTTTTTCTCAAATACTGCTTTAATCGTATGACTCGAGTTAACGTTAGAAAACGTGTAAGTTGTTATAGTCCCAACTGACTTATCGTCTACAAAAACACTTTTTATTTCGTATCCCTGATTCGGAGTAATTGTGAATGTCTTGGATTCCCCAGAATTCACATTGATTATGCCTGAGGGAGAAATAGAACCACCAGAACCCGAAGAAGCATTGA
>CAYYKP010000161.1:0-2307 GCA_964468055.1 uncultured Caldisericales bacterium | reverse complement strand
GCAGATTGTAAAAGTAAGAAAGAGGAATATAATTACAAATATGAAGGAGTGCATATAAAATATGGCAAAGAAGCTTAAAGGCATAATTTCGTTGATTATAATTGTTGTACTTGTTTTTTCTTTTTTCACATTAAGCTTTTCTATGTCCGTACTTGACGGAAACAGCAGGGAACTTAAGAAAGAAATGAACAGTTTGCCATTTAAACCGTTTTTCACTGCAAAAATTACCGATCCTTCCAAGGAAAAAAGTGAGCCTGAAGAGTTAAAAAATATTAATGACCCACTGGAATTTTTGCCAACGGTAAGCAGGGAAAAGCCGCCCGAAGGTTCTTCACCACCTAACATTATTAAAACTAAAGAACCGGATTGGGATAAAATTAATTTTATAACAAAGGGAGACGCAGAAAAACTTGAGAAATCTCCGCATATTAAAGATGCATTTGTAGTTGACGGTTTTGCTTGCAGTCAGGCTATAAAGATCAAAGGTACTGCAGCTCCTATGATGTTCATATCTCCTAAATTCTTCAATGATTTAAAAATGCCACTTGAGTATGGAAGCTACTTCTCTGAGGGTTCACCATCAAATGCTTTAATACTTACGGACATGGCAAGCAAAGCAGCATTTGGCAATGAGAATCCTGTTGGCAAAAGCATTTTGGGAACTTCCCTCTCAAATGTCAATAATGAAGGAGCTATACATTTTACAGAGAGGTATACAGTGATAGGCGTATTAAAACCTTTGTCAAGTAACGCACTGCTTGCATCGTTTGGGCCTAATGAAGCATTTGCACCTCTTCCGGAAAATTTTGTACCATTAAGTGAGATTAAAATTCCCAAACAGGAGGAAAGTTTCGCCCACAGTAGAGAACGGTACTTGCTTGGAAATACTCTTTATGTTCTTCCGGAGAAAGGTAAATATAAGGAAGCTCTTTCAGCCTTAAAAAATATAATGAAGGATAAAGGACTAAAAGGAAACGATGATGTATCCCCGAAAATTACCTCAACAGATGCAAATATGTCCGCCCTTCTGTCAATAAAATCACGTGAAGAAAAGATTAAGTATATTCTTTATGCAGTAATATTCCTTATCTTTGTTTCCATATTTACTGCAATTAGTTTTTTAGTCCTTGAATTACTCAATAAGAAGAAAGAGATTTCTGTTAAGAGGGCAGTTGGAGAAAGCAAAAGAATGTTGTTCAACGAATATTTTAAGAAGTATGTTCCTATTTCTATCTTATCTCTGTCCATTGCTCTTATTATTCTCCTTATTCTCTACCCTGTATTGAAATGGGTCAATATTTCAGGGGGGATTAGCGCAAATGGTATTCCTATATCAACAATGTTCACCCCTCACTCATTATATATCGGATGGAGAACCGTAATATTCGGCATTGCCACATCTCTCGTTATTTCATTTATTTCTGTCTACCTCTCTTTGAAAAGAATCGTAACAATTGCGCCTGCCGAAGGAATGCAAGAAGGAAAAACAGAAGAAAACAAAAGACAATTCAGCATAACAAAAGTAATCCTTATCACTATTATTGCAGTTTCTATAACAGGAACATTGTTTCCTACAATTTTGAGGGATGCTTCCGTCAAAAGAACAGTATCAGTTTTTCAAGAAATTCACCCCGAAATAATACGCATTACTACTAATCTTCCTTTTTTGAGTTTAAGCAAGCAGCCTGAAAACAATTTTGCACTGGGTAATCCATGCTACACATACGATGATTATCTTGCCGTAAAAAAGCTTATCGGGAGTAGGGGTATGGTAGACTTCAGGAGTAAAGAATGGCCGGAAATGGATGGAAAAATAAGGTATCTTAGTGCCACACCAACAACCCTTGCAATATATGGCTTGAAAATGGCAAAGGGAAGATTCATTGAAGAAAATGATATAGGGAAAAAAGTTTGTGTGATTGGTGCAAAATATGCAAAAGAAACGCATTTGAGTGTAGGAAAAGTCGCGGTATTTCATGATGTAAGTAGAGGATTACACGGCCCGTCAATTTATACTGTCATTGGCATCGTTGCACCATCAAATCCTCTGATAGACGAAACGGTATTCTTTCCACCGGGTTCAACCCCTTCCATAGGTGTATTAATAGGAAATCTTTCGGATTTTTTGGGAAAAGGGATTATCCTCATTAAAGCAAACAATCCCAAAGATAGGCTTATACTTGCAAATGAGGCGCTTACGCTCTTGAACAAAAGGCATCCCGATAAAAATCCCGGGGCAATATATGACATTAAAAAATATTCGGATATTATTCTAAAAACTTCCACTTCTCTTTATACTTTGCTTTC
>CAYYKP010000160.1:0-2308 GCA_964468055.1 uncultured Caldisericales bacterium | reverse complement strand
GCTATTTTTTGCCAAGCAACGGAGAAATAGTTTTTGAAATGGTAAACCCATTTTTGTCTACACCTAAAATTTCTATGTGATAGTAACTACTACTTATTACTTTTTCTGGAATTGAAAAAATAACACTTTCCTGATTGGGAAAAACAGTTTTCACATGATAAACCTTTCCGTCGGGAGTTCTGCACACAATTACAATATTTTTTAATAATTCTCTGTTTCTTAAAACATGAATGCCGATAGAAACCCTGCTATCAGACAAATTTCTCATATAATTTACTTTAATCAGCGGAGCTTCAGAAAAATATAGTTTCCTTGCTTCTTTCAGGCATGGATTTACCTCAAGAGAAAATCGTAGGTATTCAATTCTATCAAGCAAACTGTCTGCATTATATGCAAGGCCAAGGTAAGCAAACCCATTGTGAGGATACAATGAAATAGCTTTTTCAAAATATTCCCTTTTTCTATAGGCAAAACCCATAGCAGTATAGGCAGTGCTGTCTTTTTCTTTAGCATTTGTATACTTCAAGGAACGATATACTTCTTTATCTGCTTTAAAATCAAGGGCTTTATTTGCTAAACTAATTGCTTCCTTATCTTTTTCCAAGGTATAAGCAGCAGCAAGAGCTTTGTCCGCAAGAATCGGCTTCCACAACGGATTTAAAGAAAAACTCTTATCAATAAATGTAAATGAAAGGGGATTCTTAGACAAAAGATACAAATTGCCTACATGCAAAGGGTAGATAAAAGAAAGTGTATTACGCTGAGAAGCTTGAATATATTGATCTATCGCGTTTTTAATGTACGCATCGCATTTATTAGAGTTTTGAAAAGCTAATTTTCCGTAACAATAGCCCAAATGAGAATAATATGTAGCATCCTTCCCGTTTATTTTAGCTGCAATTTTAAAACTGTTCAAAGCTTGTTCGTATTTTCCTTCAGCAGTAAGGGACTCTCCTCCCTGCCCGAACATAGCTGCAGTAAAATTAGGGATAATGGAAATGGCGAGAAGCCCCACAATAACGATCAGTAACACGTACTTAAAATGAATATTAAACTCAAAAGACTTAAACTGTTTATTATATGTAAGAATGGCAAATCCGATAAAAATAAGCGAAACAATTATTGGGTATGCAAAATCCAGATCTAAAAACGTATGAAGAAATATTGAAAGGACAGCAATAAATAGAAAGGAATTTCTTTTAAATCCCCGTAAAAAAGATTTTGTAAAGAAATAGAAGAATGTCACAAAGCCAATAATCCCGGTTTCTGCAAGGATGCGGAACGGCATTGAGTGGGGTTCAACAGCAAAAAATAATCCGGTTCTGTACTTTAGCATTGCATCTTTAAAAGTACCAAGCCCACTGCCGAAAATGGGATGATGCAAAAAGATATTTACTGCGCCCCGCATAAGCTGGATTCTATCCGCAAGAGATTTGTTTTGTTTTCCTGCAGCAAATTTTACTAAAACTTTAATACGTTCAGAGTTAGCCAAAATATCTGGATGTATAAGTTTATTATTTGCGAAAATGAGAACTACTGTGACTAAACTGACAAAAAACAAATCATAAGTAATACTTTTATAATTCTTAACATCAAAAAGCAAATAAAGCATGATTACACTGAGGAACAGTATAATAAACGCTCCTCTGGAACCGCTTAAATAGAATACAAAGAGTAAAAAACCGGAAATAATGTACCACAAAATTTTGTTCCGATTAGAAGCACCTCTCAAAAAGTGAAGAGAAAAAAAGAAAGGCATAAGCAGAAAACCTGCGAAACTGTTTGGATATTGAAAAAAAGAACAAATACGAGTGCCTACTAAAAATGAATGGCTACTAAAATATGAAGAAAGAGCAAAATTTGGGTACTTAGCAACAAAAACGTAAGCAAGAAAACCTACAGAAGCACTGAGTAATCCTATAAACACAATGCTAATTTCTACAAAACGCACTGTTTTTTTATCAAGAATATTTATCATAATAAAGTAAAAAATGATTGCGCTTAAAATAATATAGACATTTAACAAACTAATATATTTATAAAAAGAAAAAATTATAGAGATAGGTAAAAACACAACAAGTATTATAAGAGGATAATCAAATTTTAATCTATTAATATCGCTTTTTTTTATAAATAAAAACAACAGTAGCGTGATAAAAGAAATAATGATAAAAATATAAGCATGCGTTTCTTCGAATGCGCTGTTAAAAATTGATACAAATAAAATATCTAACATTATTAAAAATAATATAATTTTCTTTAGCATATTTTATTATATGCAACACGGCAAACAAAAAAATATTTTAAA
>CAYYKP010000159.1:0-2335 GCA_964468055.1 uncultured Caldisericales bacterium | reverse complement strand
TAGCTAGACCCCGTGAACATTAGTAAGTGTCCATGGTGTATGACTCTGTCTATGATAGCTGTTGTGAGTTTTTCATCATAGAAGATACCGTTCCACTTGCTAAATTCCAGATTTGTAGTAACGATTAAACTTCTTTTTTCATAACATTCAGAGATAACCTGAAACAAAAGCTGGGAGCCGTCTTTTTCAAACGGGATGTAGCCCCATTCATCACAGATTAAGAGATCTGTTTTTTCAATTTGTTTCAGGAATTTTTTAAGTTCTTCATTCTTTTTTGCTTCCAGTAAACTATTTACAAGCGTAGCTGTCCTGAAAAACTTAACTGTTTTACCTCTGCTGCAAGCCTCAACTCCAATTGCTGTTGCAAGGTGTGTTTTACCTGTGCCAACAGAGCCGTAAAGAATTAAGTTCTCTTTTTTGTCAATAAAAGAAGCAGACTTAATATCTTCAATATCAAGGTTTGCCGGAATTTCGATTTCATCAAACGAATATTTTTCAAAAGTTTTAACAACATCAAATTTGGCTGTTTTAAGTAGGGTATTCTTTCTATTGATTTCTCTTGCCTGAATCTCTGTCTTTAGAAGTTTTTCAAGAAATTCTTCATTTGTTTCCGCATTGATTTTTTTGTAATTCTCAGAAATTCTTGCGCCAAGTTTTAAAACGGAGCAATGTTCTTTTATCTTTTGCTGCATACTTTTTCACCTCCTTTCATTAAAACATCATATTTTTTCATATTAATGTTAAACGGAATAATATTAGGTATTTTAGAATTATTTAGCTCTAAATCTTTTGCAATTACAGGCTGAGTTGTTAACGTGTAAAACATACTCCAAATACTATCAGCGTCTTTGCAACCTTCTTCCAGCGCAAGAGAGAACGCTGTAATCGCTGTTTCTATGTCAGTATTCGTAACCATCCTGTTCAGTACAGTTAAAATTGTTTTCTTCTCCTGGTATTCCAACTGTTCACAATAGCTTTTGATTGTTTGGGGAAGTTCCTTAAAAAAGCCTGTGAACATAAAGGAATTAGGTCGTTTTGCCAAAAGCTCAATGTAGGGAACCCAGTTCATTGACTCTGTGCGATCTCCATAAAGCCTTTTATGCGATTGAATAAGGTTATACTTTTCATCAAGAATCTTAATTTCATTTGCGCTTGCTTTTATCCATACTTCCCTTTGCGCAAAAGCAGGTGCTGTTGAGTAAAGCTTCTTGTCATATTTAACTTTTCCGTATTTATCAGCAGTGCCTTTTTGTAATTTAAAAACATCAAAAGGTTTATTAGGCAGCATTTTTATTGCCAGAATATCGTCTTTGAACAGTTCTGAAATGAGTTTATTCTTTTTGTAATGGATTCTATTCATATCCTGAGTGCATTTTTTAAGTAATTCTTTGTTAAATTCATTTATATCTTTAAATTCAGGTACAGGAACAAACATATTCCTTCTCTGATAGCCAACTTTGTTTTCCACTGAACCTTTTTCGTGTCCACTGTTAGGATTGCAGAAAATCCCACTAAACCTATAGTGAAGTTTAAAGTTTATGAATATGTTTGTTAATTCTCTGTTCCCGTGTCCTTTTATCTTGATTACTATTGTCGAAGGGTTATCAAAAGTAATTGATACAGGTACTCCACCAATATATTCAAATATATTTTTTAATCCCTGTAGCAGACATTCCTGATTTTGACTCTTGAATAGCTGACAAAATCCTGCATTGCTGTAGGGAAAAGATAAATTTAAAGAAAATCCTTTTTGTTTTACTCCGTTTTCAATAAAATACACTTCCCCAAAGTCTGCTTGCGCTGTACCTGCTGAATGTTCCAGTGGGATGTAGCATTTATTGTATGCTTTTAATTCTTTTTTCTTTTGCGCTACATAACTTCTTATACTTCTGGAAGAAACGTTAAATCCTTCAGGATAAAGTTTTACAAGCCTATCATGTATTCTTTCAGCTGTATGCTGTTGTTTTTTAGGACTGTTTACATCTTCTTCCAGCCACTTGTCTATTAAATCCTTGTATTGGTCTAATTTACCTTCTCTGGTTTGTACTATTCGATTTTTTATATTGAAATCTTTCATATATGCATACTTCTGAACAGTTTCAAATGCATGACCTGTTATGTCTACTATTTCTCGTAATGACTTTTTCTTTTCATTGTATAATTTGTGTATTGTTTCAACTTTGTTCATTCTTAACATCCTTTCTAATCCTCTCTTTTAGTTCTTCTACACTAAAAGAGTATTACTACAAAGGGTTTTTTAGAACTTTTTTATTCCAGCAGTTTCTATTTCCTAAACCGCTAGATTTTTAACTTCCATTCGCTAGAATTCTATTTT
>CAYYKP010000158.1:0-2353 GCA_964468055.1 uncultured Caldisericales bacterium | reverse complement strand
AAGGATAACGATACAAGAAACAGTGAGGCAAGAATAAATATAAGCGGGAATAGAAAACTCATTCTCAGCATCAGCAAGAAATTTTTATCTTTGCAGTATGTCCCAGAATATACTCATAGTTTTTATTTAATAAAAAATAACATACCGGCGTCAACAGAAGATTCTCGGGCATAAGCCGGGAGGAATACATTTTTTATCGGTTTTTCTTAAGAAACCGCGATGTATATTTCGAATATGAAACTTTCCACTCTCTTTTGAATGACTCCATCCCAAAAAATTCAAGTGCAATCATAAAAATGGTTATGGCAATAACAAAACTGATGTTATGCGTTGTAAAATATATAATAATCGGAAAGAACGGAAAAGCAAAAGCAAGGCTTACAACCTGCGAATGCGTTATGTAAAGAGAAATACCCCAGGGAATTAAAACAAGAGACAGGATCAAGATAGCCTCAAAACGCATCGCGACAAAAAGAATATATAAAAAATCACCCAGGGTAGTTGCTGCACCCTTTCCTCCTTTAAATTGCAGAAAAGGCGAGTAAACGTGCCCCAAAACAGCAACAAACCCGAAATATGTGAGCAGTGTCGGGGAAAAATAGTAGATTCTACGTATTATGGATAAGGCAAGCATACCTTTAAACATATCTCCGAAAAGTGCAACAAGTCCTGCCTTCACGCTTATCAGGTGAAACACATTTCCTGCGCCAGGATTTTTGCTGCCATATTTCCTTATATCAATGTGCCTCGTTACTCTACCCACTATATAAGCAACGGGAATCGAACCTATAAAAAATGCAATTAAAGCAGAAACTATGTACTTCATAATTTTATTATATCACTTTTTATTTTTATGGAAAAATTTATAATAATGTTGAAATGGAAGAAGAAGAACTTATAGAACAACTAAAAAGAGGTAATAGAGATGCCAAAGAGATTTTTGTTGAAAAATATAGCGGATTCCTGTTCAACGTTGTCTTTCAAGTAACAAGGCGAAAGAATCTCAGTGAAGACATTGTTGAAAACTCTCTTATTTTAGCTTTGAAGGAAATTAAAAAATTTAAAAAGAATTCAAAGCTTTCTACCTGGGTTTATAGAATCACCGTAAACAGGACAAAGTTCGAATTACTGATGGAAACAAGACATAAGGAATATGAGAAGGATGCAATGGAAAAAACTATTGACAATCCTACACCAAAAGAATATAAAAAAGACAGAAAAAAGGATATTATATGGCAAGGAATGGAACATCTTAACGATAGGGAAAGAGAAATTATTACCCTTATTGATATAGAAGGAATGAAGTATAATAAAGCAAGTGAAATGCTGAATGTTCCTGTCGGCACTATACGCTCGAGAATAGCACGTGCAAGGCAGCATTTAAAAGAGGAAATAATAAAATGGAACTTTTTTGGCAGTGATCTATCTAATAAGTGATGAAAAAAGAAAAAATAGAAGAATTAATAGAAAAAAACGTTGGAAGAGAAGAAGCAAAAAAACTTCTCAAAAATAAAAAACTCATAGAGGAATTTGATGAGCTAATGCAGATGAAGACGGTGCTCTCTGAAATGCATATCCCTACACATGACAAAATAAAGAATGCTGTTATGAGCAGAGATAAAAAAACGGAGAAAACCGGTGCAAGGCATCTGACACTTGTATTTGCATCTCTTATTGTGGTGGCTTTTCTATCATTTTTCTTTGTTAAGGAGGGATTACCGTTTTTTATAAATCCCTCTTCTAACGTCCGGATGCAGGATGGCATAAATAAGTCACTCGTTCCCCGGGAAAGCACACCTTCAAAAAATCTAACATTAACGAACAATGCACTTCCCAAAATAAAAGTCGTATTAAACAAAAACGCAAATGAAGAAGAAGCAAAGATCGCAATGGATAAATACTGCAAATGGGAAAATGAAAATATATGTATCATAAAAGAAGAAAAAATAAACGCTCTCGTAAAAGAGCTCAAAAAATACGGAGAGGTTCAAGTAACCGGGCTTGAAAAATACGAAACCGCAAAACGGGATACGGCAAATCAACAAAAGGAACTAAAGATAAAAATTGATTTATCTAAGAAGTAAATACATTTTTCGTTTTAGCAAGCCCTCTTAAAAATATATTTAAAATTCTTTCCTATTCAGCAACACAAAGGAAAGCACTGCAAAAATTATACAGAGTGCAAGGCCTATTGGGAAATAAATACCGAATTTCCCCACATAAAGGTTTGCAAAGCTTATGTATTTTATCGGTTTAATTGTGCCTATTAAAATTGTTCCTATTATAATTCCGAATGCTGCAAGCCCTGTTTTTACTCTGTCATCTATAATTATGGAAAACGTAGTTGTTATAA
>CAYYKP010000157.1:0-2383 GCA_964468055.1 uncultured Caldisericales bacterium | reverse complement strand
AAAAGAGCCCTTAGAACTGTTTTATTGTCCTCTATTATACTCCTGGAATAAAAGTAAACTAAATACTTTTAAGATTCTATTTTTACGTAAATTTCAAAATTTTTGGAAAATGATGGAACTTTTTTGCAAGTTTTGCATCTAATATATAGAAGGATATAATTTTAGGCGGAGGCAAAAATGAAAAAATTATTAGTATGTGTAATTTTAGTGTTGCTTCTCTTAAACAGCTTCACAGCAGTTAGTTATGCGGACGGAGGGCCTGTGTATCAAGCAGGACTTAACGTTATTCCATATCATAACGACAGCATTGAAATGGAAAAAGAGGATTTGTTTATTACATTTTTTGAAGGAAAAGCCGGACGATATACGGATAGGGCTTCTGATAATGCAAAAGTACAAGCAAAATTTGTTTTTAAAAACACGGGCAATGAAACAGAACAAAAAATTGGTTTTCCATTCGGTATTCCACGCATAAAGAGCAAGTTCCGCTTTATAGAGCCTATGGTAAAGGTAAATGGAAAAGTGGTTAAAGCGGAACTTGTAAATCCTAAGTATGATTCTCCATGGCTTATTTTTACGGTTCATTTTGCAAAGAATGAAAAGAAATTGGTCGAGGTAGATTACACTGTTTTTCCCGAGCCCGGATACTTCCTGTATGTCCTTAAAACAGGAGCATTGTGGAAGGGAACTATTGGCGAGCTAAATATAGATATTTCTATGCAGGATAAAGCAATTTACCCATATGTAATCTCTATCTCACCAGAAGGATACGAAATCCAAGGAAACCACATTGTTTATCATCTAAAAGATTACGAGCCTACAAAAAACATAGAAATTGAATTCTTGCCATACAATTTTTATAAAGAGATAAAACCCCTAAGGGATAAAGCGATGGAAACAAACAGTGAAGAGGATTATTACGCTTATGCAAAAGCACTTCTTCCGGACGACCCTTTTGGCAGTTTTGGTGTATCTAACCGTAAGTTTGATTTTCTTCTTGGGAGTGGTGCTGCAGATTTTGAAAAGTTTATAAGGAATGAACTAAACAATGCATTTTTGCATACAAAAAAAGGAGGTGTAAAAAACAAAATTCTTGAAGCAGCACTCTACGCACATAATTTTTTGGAAAGATTTAATCCGTTAGAAGGAACCTCGATATCTGATCAGGGGTTATACGGGATTGATAGTAGTGCCATAATCAAGAGTTTCGCGGGTTCCCCGCAAAATATGTACGGTTTCTTTTCTGACATTTTCGGAGACGATCTGGCTAATCCCCAAAATGCAGAAGAAAAAGAAGTAATTGCATATTACTTTCTTCATCTGTCAAATGCAGAATTTGCAGGAGACGATCCTTACGCAGGGTTCCTTGCTCTGCAGAAAGGGCTTGAATATTCAAAAGAAGTTTCAAAAAAAGAAACATGGAAGGCAATAAATCCCATTTTTGCAAGTATTTTGCGGAGAGAGCAGGTGTATCCTTTTCAGGAGTGTTTCACCCCTGAAGTTGAAATACTAAATGCAAGAGAAGGTAAAAATTTTTATGCGACGATTAATTTTGTTTATACACTTCCTGCAGGGATGGGAAATTTCGAATATGGATATTTATTTTCGCCAGTTTTTCAATTCTACCGCTCTTTAGCAAAAGCCAAGGTTCCTATAAAATGTTACTACGAAAAATCCCCGCCTTTTAGGTACATTGTTTCTTTAAATTTAGGTTCATTTCAAACAGAGTCGAATTTCAAAAATACGATAGACTTGCTTACCTCGCAAGAGCCCAACTATACAACAAAATACGGCGTTAACTATTTTAGGATAAATTCAGCAAGACATTCAATCTGTGTTTTATATCCCAGGTTTGTATTAAAAGATCTCACATTTAACTCGGAAAGCGGAGTTTCAATTAAAAATACTATTTCAAATGAGAAAATGATAGATGCTGCAACAAATGAAATTGATATGTGGATAAAGGAGCTCGCTGATTATGGAAATGCAAACCCTGAATTGCAAGAGCGCCTTGTAAAGTATATGGAGTTTCTTGCAGATAATAAAAAATTGTTGAGCCAATCAAAAACAGAACTCAACGTTCAATATTTCGGTGCAAAGATCATTCACAATGAAAACAGCGGGGCAGACAATAAGATATCCCTGAAGAAAGTGGAAAAAAACAGTTTGCCGACACATCCAAGCAGGACTTTATATATTTTTGTGATTGCGGCACTTTTGGTATTAGTTGCAATTCTTACTACCCTGCTAATAAAGAAGAACAAAGGGAATCACTCAACGCATAATAATAGCTAAAAAGAGGTAGCAGCTTATTTAAAATCTTTTTCAGAAAAGGCTTCTACCTGATACGTATATATTTTAACCTCGGGTTCTGTAAGGCAAT
>CAYYKP010000156.1:0-2396 GCA_964468055.1 uncultured Caldisericales bacterium | reverse complement strand
TGGGAGTGTTAGGTTTGAGAAATATTAAATTGCCTGCACCACCGACAACTCTGTATCTTATGGTTGGCGAGCGGTGTATGTACAACTGTGCATATTGTCCTCAGTCGCAGAGTTCGCATGGTTCAACGGAATATCTATCACGTGTTATTTGGCCGAAAACTGATTGGAACAATTTGAGAAATGCAATTAAAGATGCCCCTGATGCAGTCAAAAGGATTTGCTTTCAGGTCGTGAACAGCCCGAATTTTTTGGAAAATACACTTTTCTTTATAAAGAGCGTTAAAGAAGTTTCAAAGCTGCCGGTGTCTGTTTCAATTAGGCTTTCAAATCTAAGCGAAGTAAAGGCTCTGTTTGACGCCGGTGCGCAGCGGGTAGGGCTTGCTCTGGACGTTGCAAGTGGAAAAACTTTCAATAATTATCGCGGCGGTGATTTTCAGGCATCGTTAAATTTGATTTTGCGTGCGGGGAAATTGTTTCCGAACAAGATTACTACGCATATTATAGTGGGAATGGGCGAAACGGACAAAGAGCTTTATGAAGTGATGAAAATACTTTTTGAAAATACAATTACAGCTGGGCTTTTTGCTTTTACTCCGATAAAAGGAACAAGGCTTGAAGATAGAAAGCCGCCCAGTCTTTTGCGTTACAGAAGAATTCAATTAATGCGGTATCTGTTTGCAAGGGGGGAGGATTTTGTCCCGAAGTTTAACGAAAAAGGAGAACTTGTTTCTCTCTCAGGGAATAATATGGATAGTGCCCTTAAAAATGCATTTGTGTTTGTGACGAGCGGCTGCCCGAACTGCAACAGACCTTATTATAACGAAGAACCTCTTGGCCCAATGTTCAACTACCCGTTTCCGCCAAAAGATGTAAATCCTATCTTAAAAGGGTTTGTAAAGGATGTTTCAGAAAATAAAGTTGTATTCAAAATATAGAGATTTCATTTTACTTGCCGAAATCGGTGCATTTTTGCATGACCTGGGAAAGCTTTCCAAATTCTTTGTACTTTCCAAAGCAAAGGGGATGCGCATAAAGGATTTTCACGGGCAGGTTCTGTTTCTGGACGGGGATAAAATTCCGGAAAATGTAAAAGAATTTTTATTTAAACCTCTGTCGGAGCATCTGGGGGAAAAGAGCATAAGAGGGATAGATCTCTCCATTTCACTTTCGCACTTTCTTTGCGCACATCACGGATGTAATCGGTGCCTTCTCGGTGCGGAGTGCCCCCTTAAGGATATTATACAAAAGCATCCTCTGATGAAATTATTGAAAACCGTTGATCACCTTGATGCGTCAAATCCTGCAAACAGAGGAAAACAGCCGAAAGAGTATACTGTAAGAGATAATTTCTTTTTCGCGGAAACGAAAGTGCCGGTAAACAGACTTAATGAAATGAGATTTTCTTTTTACAGTGAGCTCAGCGTATTTTTGAAAAAGAATAAAAGTATTGCGAAAATAAACAGGTTTATAAAAACCCTCGGAGAGAAATATTTTGTAAACGCACTTTCAGAAACGCGCAGATACGGAAACGATATAACGCTTTTAGACCATTCAAAGGCAGTGGCAGCATTTTATAAAATGTATTTGTTTAATTACCTTGTTTGCGGTGTGAAACCTCCCAACTCGTTTTTTAGTACAAATTTTAGGCTTCTTATGTTAAAAGGAAATACTGAAAAAGCGGAAGAGCTGCTTTCCTACGAAATTGCCTGTTGCAATTCAATATTAAAAGAGAAAGATAAAGCATTTTTCCTCATTCCTCCTATAAATAAAAATGCAGAGTTTGCACTATTTTTGAAAAGGCAATTTAAAATTACTATTTTTGAGAGAAACGATTTTACGCCGCTTTTTCGGGGACAATTTAAACAGGTATTTGAAAAGCTTGAAAATTTAAAAATAAAAGAACCGTCCGATATAAAAGAGGGGTACACGAGAAAAAAGGCTACGAAAGATATCAAAGAGGTTGTTTTGTTTGCAGAGCTCAGGAAAAAGGAGCAAATGAAAGCAAAACTGAAAAGTTTTACAAAACATCTTCAAAATTTAAGAACAGGTAGTATACATAACGAAAATAACATTGCAAAATATTTTATAAAGAAAAATGCAACTAAGCGTTTGGAGAAGCACATCAGCGCGGGCACCAGCATTGAAAAAATAAAAAACATATACGGATGGAAAAGCTCAAGAGACGGGGAAAAGGCGGTGTATGATTTTTTCAATATGATACTTTCCCCTGTGCGTCCCCCTTCCCCCATTGAAATGAGTAATTACTTTTTGCGTGAATACCACAAATATCATTCTTATAAAAAGCTATATGAGAAATTTATCGTAAATAGGCCGCTTGTTTTAGGCAGAATTTACGCCTTGTTCCGTACATTGCAAACTCATAAGGGCAAATACAG
>CAYYKP010000155.1:0-2401 GCA_964468055.1 uncultured Caldisericales bacterium | reverse complement strand
TTGGGATAATAATATTTTAGTGATTCAAATTTCTTCATTCTCTATTGAAAAAAATTCTAAAATTGATATAATTAGTAAAACTTAGCTTAGGATAAGTTAATTAGCATTGGCTAATAGGAGGTAAAAATGGAAAGCATAATACTTGCAGTTGCAAAAAAACAAAGTACGATAAGTGTGAGGGAAATTGCACGTAAAACAGGCTTTTCCGAAAAAGAAGTAAAGGCCGTACTTTACAGCCTTTACTTAAAGGAAAAAATAAACTTGATTGATGCCAGAACTTTATATCGGAATGTGTGCGACAAATGTCCTTTAAATAAAATATGCCATAGGAACAATAAAGGGGGTGTAAAAATTGGAATTAACTGAAAGTTTACAGGATTATCTTCTTGATGTTTATCTGGAGGAGCAGAGAAAAAAATACGTAAGACTAAAAGATATTGCTGCCCGAAGAAATGTAAAACTTCCATCTGCACTAAAAGCGGTAAAAGAACTTGTTAAAAGGGGATTAATGTCTCATGAACACTACGGATACATAGAACTTACGGAACAGGGAGCAAATGAAGCAGCTAATCTGTATGAAAAGCATAAAATGCTTTATAAATTTTTGAACAGCGGTTTGAGAATAAGTGAAAGTATAGCTGAAAAAGATGCCCATAAAATTGAGCATGACTTGCATAAAGAAACAGTTGTACAAATCACAAAATTTGTGGAATTTATGGAAAAATCAAGATTAAATGGAAAGGATAGGTGGATTGAACATTTTACAGAATTCATAAATACAGGAAAACTTCCCGAATGTAGGGAGAAAGGAGGCAAAAAAATGATGTTAAGTGAATTGAAGGTTAGGGATCGAGCCAAAATTGTGCGGATAGATACTGCAGCCGGAAAGCTCAAAACCAGACTTCTTGATATGGGAATAATCCCGAAAACTGTTGTAAAGGTGGAGAAAATCGCTCCAATGGGAGATCCAATAGATATTCTTGTTAAAGGATACCATCTTTCATTAAGAAAAGAAGAAGCAGAAAAAATTATTGTGGAGAGAACATGATGCCGATTATTTACGTAAAGCAAGGAGAAGAAGTAGAATTGACAAGGATAGTCTCGGGAAGAAATCTTGTTAAAAGGCTCAGCGAAATGGGAATATATCCCGGGACATTTATAAGGGTTGTTTCTAATTCCGGCAACGGTCCGATTATTATTGAAGTTGCGGGCAGAAAATTTGGAATAGGAAAAGGTATTGCATCAAAGATATTTGTGAATACCGCAAAATGACACAAATAGATTTGACAAAGTTCAAAAAAGAAAAAATTGTCAATGCAATAAAGGATTCTCTTAAGGAAGAGGATAACGTAGATTTTGTTATAGACAAAGAACTTTCCTTATATATGGACTTTATTGTAGGAGCTTTAAAAGGAGAAAAAGGTATTTTAAATGGAAATCATTACATAGTAGGAGCGAAAGGAGAGTGTAAAATGCCATTAAAAGAAAAACTTAAAACAATTAAAGTGGCCATGGCAGGAAATCCCAATGCAGGTAAATCCACCTTGTTTAATGCATTAACAGGTGGGCACGCACACGTGGGAAACTGGCCCGGAGTAACTGTTGAAAAGAAAGAGGGAAAACTAATTTATAAAGGATATGAATTTGTTATAACGGATCTTCCAGGAACATACAGCCTTACAAGCTACTCGATAGACGAAAAAGTAGCAAGAGATTTTATTGTTAAGAATAAACCTGATGTAGTGGTTTCCGTTGTGGATACAACAAATATCGAGAAGAATCTCTATTTAACAATTTCTCTTTTGGAGCTTGGTGCAAATGTTGTATTGGATTTGAATATGGCAGATGTTATCCAAAAAAAGAATGTAAAAATTAACAAGAAGAAAATCGAAGAAATTCTGGGAGTGCCTGTAGTGATGACATCTGCGGTAAAAGAAGAAGGCTTAACCGAGCTGAAAGAGGCAATTATTGCAGTAAGTGGAAAAGAATCAAAATTATTTAAAGTAAATTACGGCAAAGAAATTGAAGAAGTACTATCCGTCATTGAAAATGAATTAGAAAAAGCTGATTTGGATTATCCCGCAAGATTTGCTGCAGTAAAACTTCTGGAAGGAGATGGTGAGTTCATAGAAAAACTTAAGAGTAATGGATATGAGAACATTGTTTCACTTGCTACAAAAGAAGCAGCAAAGCTTGAAAGTAAATTCGGATATGATCTTGAAACAGAAGTTATTGAAAGAAGGTATGGTTTTGTAGAAAGTATTGCACTGAAATGCGTATCAAAGAGTTTATCAGTCGAGGAAAAATTGAGTGCTTCGGATAAAATAGATAGTATTGTCACTAATAAATGGATTGGCATTCCGCTATTTGCCTTCATAATGTGGGTTACATTTCAGCTTAC
>CAYYKP010000154.1:0-2418 GCA_964468055.1 uncultured Caldisericales bacterium | reverse complement strand
AAAGCAGGGTTAGGACAATTTCAATGGACGCCAACAGGTGAATTTGAACCTGTTGAAGGGACAGGATTTCTTGGCTTTGGACAAGATACTAAACCAATAATGGAAATAACGCCTGTTGATAGAGGAACTGTTGGACCATCAAAAGCTGGTGAGCAACAAGTTCCTGGAAGAGGAGAGACAGACATGCCCGGAGTAAATGCCCGGCTTTCTACTGTAATAGCACCGGATGGGACAAAATTTGGATATGATCCTAAAACTGGTAAGGCATATGATAAGAATGGAAAAGAATTATCACAAGCAGATATTGACTCATATAGTCGTTCTTCATCTGGGAACAATCCTATGACAACAAGTGAAAAAGTGCAAGCAGTAGTAAGGGGGGCTATTCCACACGAAACAAATTATCTCAGTAATCGTTGGAAGCAACTTAAAAGAGATACAAAAAACAAATTTTATCCTCATGGTTATCCATGGGAAAATAATTACGGTTTTGGAAATAAATAAGGGAAGATCTAAATCATGCCTGTAATAACTGACAATAAAAAAACAATCAATTCTGTTACAACCTCATTGCAAGACTCATCAAATATAAAACTTCCTACTGGATTTACAATAACAGATAAACCTTTTGATTCACCTGTTATTAAATATGATACTTTATCTTCTACTAAATATGATGCTTTGATTAAAGCTGCAGCACAAAAATACGGAGTGCCTTACAGTATTGGGCATAATCTTTTTAAAACTGAATCTAATTTCAATCCAAATGCTAAAAGTAAGGCCGGAGCGTTAGGTATTGCTCAATTTATGCCAAACACTGCAAAAGAATTAGGTGTAAACCCTTTAGACCCGAATTCAGCTATTCCGGGGGCAATGAAGTACCTCAGGCAGCAATATGACAAGTCCAAAAAATGGGATTTAGCTGTTGCAGCATATAATGCCGGGCCGGGAAATGTAAAAAAGTATGGAGGTGTTCCTCCTTTTAAAGAAACACAAGCCTATACAAAAAAAGTAATGAAGGATTATAAACCAGACGGCGAACCATCTAATTACGTAGAAAGAATTAGTGGCAACGGTTCTTATAAAAAAGAAATACAACCTACTACTTTAAAGACTCAGCAAAGCGGTATTCATCTTCCAAAAAATTTTACAATCATACCTGGCAAGGAATGGAAAAGGCAGAGTCAAAAAAATCTTGGTGATAAATGGGTAGATTTAACGGAAAATCTTTTTGGAGAAACTGGCGGAAGGCTTGCACAACAATTTGGAGCAGGACTTACTTTTAATTATTCCCCTACAGACCTGATACGTCCAGATGCTTCAATGGTTAAAAAAATAGGATATGGGGCAGCTAACTTGGCTGGTATGGCTGTCGGAATGCTTCCTATAAGTAAAGCACTTGAAGTTACAGGATTGGTCCTTGATGCTTCAGGTATGGTTCCTGAGGTTGTTTCTAAATTAATGGGGTCATCAAAAGTAATATCATATGGAGTTAAAGCAGGGGGTGAAGGGGCCTCTTATGGCGTCCTTGAAAAAGTAAACCCTAATAATCCCGAAGCCAGTAGGTTAAAAAATGCCATGCACTTAGGCGGGACTATGGCTATGTTTGGGTCAGGAGGAGGTTTACTTGAAGAAGCAGCCGCAAAACTTTCCCCTACTATAGGTAAAATTTTTCAGAAAGTTGAAAAACAACAACCCCTTACAAAATCTGAAATCAAGACTTTTAAAGCTTTTCAAGCTGGTAATGCTATAGCCCTCGGCGCAGGAGCAGGTGCAACACAGCCAGCAGATAGTCCAGAAGAATTTATTCAACATATTATAGAAGGTGCTGGAACATTCGGGCTTGTGCATGGTATCACGGGGGCATATGGCCGGACTAAAAATGCCTTGTTAACGAGGAAAAAAGGGAAACCACAAATCCCGAATGTAGAATCTGCAAATAACAATATCGATCTCGGAAATGCAAACCCTACCGTTGTAAGAGTTCAGCAGGCAGAAGACATTATAAGAAATCTTGAGACATTAAAGGCAACTGGCAAATGGAATGATTCAAAAGAAAAATATCTTAAAGCCATGGAAGTTGCACATGCAGATTTAATTAAAACCCCGGAATATCAAAAGTTTAATAAAGATCAAAAGAAACAAGAAATAGATTTATTAGAAAAAAAGAAAACCAATCTTGAACAAACTGCAAAGGTAAGCAAAATTGCTAAAAAGAACCTTGATGACGTAACAAAACAAATTAATATTTTAAAATTTAATAATTTCATAGTAGATCAGCAAGCAAACTTGTTAAGTGAAAATATAGCTAAAGAAAATCGAAACATTGATCAGTTGAAATATCAACGGGAAACAGATCAGGAAAGACAAGCATACCAAGAGAAAATTAATCAACAGCAAACTATCCAAAAGCTTAAA
>CAYYKP010000153.1:0-2426 GCA_964468055.1 uncultured Caldisericales bacterium | reverse complement strand
AATAGCCCCTTTATTAGAGACTTTTTACTATCAGGTATTTTAAACTTATCCAACTGTTTCAAAGCAAATACTATGTCATTCGTGTTGTCATTCGTCAGTAGTGGCGTGAGCTTTTCAACCAGCAGGGCAGGCAGGTTCTCTTTCAGAGAGCTTTTTACCAAATCGCCGTCATTTGCAATAGCTTCTAAAAAGCATTTATAATTTTCTTCACTGCTTTTCATATTGCAAAGTACATCATAAATTTCTTTCTTGAATGTTTCTGTACCGAGCTCTCGTTTTAGAGTTTCCAGTATATTCAGTATATTACTGCACGTTGTCTTTTGAATTATATCGCTCACCATATTTTGTGCTATCTCGGGATCAATCTCATTCGCTATCCCAACGAGAGTAATTTTTTCGTTTATGTTAGTTGAGCTATTTAATACTTTCTTGAATTCTTCCTTTATAATTTCGTTCTTTGTAACTCTTTTAAAGTATTCTTTAACTTTGCCTACTTTATCTTTGTCATTGAGAAGCATTTTATACAGTCCCAGTACTTTATTTATCTGAGGCCGGGACAATCCTTTTCCATCTTCTGTTTTTTCAAGCATTACATTTATGGTTTCTGCAATCCCCATTTTCTCATTCCAGTCCTTAATAAGCGAAAATTTATTTATGATGTTCTGGGCAAAAGGCCAGTTGTATGCAGGAAGACTACTTACGATATTTTTAAAAGTACTGTTTACATACATATAAATATCCGACCTTGTACTTCTTTCAAAAAAGTGGATCAGCCAATCCATTTTTCCGTACCTTTTATTTGATTCAATATATAGTTTTCCAGTAATATCTAAAAAGGTTTTGTAGCATTCTATGTTTTTAGTGATAGAATATTGATTCTGCAAGAAACCATACCTTTCATTGAGAGCATCAGAAATATCTTTTTGATAACTTTCAATTTTAATTATATTTTTTTGATTCTTTATTTCAATTAAATTTTTCAAAGAAGAAAGCCAAAACTGTAAGGAATCGATGCTCTCATTTCCTCTTATAAAGCTTAAAATTTTTGTTATAAAATTTTTCAAATCTTCGTCAGGCATAATACCGGCACGATAGAAATCTGTAAGTATATTGAGTTTAATCGAAGTAGAATTTTTATCGGGATCCGCCACTAAAGAATCTGTGATCGTAGGGATGATTTTAGGGTCAATAAGCAATCCTAAAAGTTCATTTTTGTTCGATGTTTCTATTATCTGAGTGTAATACTCTGGATTATTTGCGATAATACTCGATAATCTACCTCTAATTTTGTTAAGATATTCCCGATCTTTTTTGTATTCATCAATAAATACTTTTATAGTTTTAATCTCTTTCTTGGTGATCTGATTTATGTTGTTGATAGCATTTGCAATATGATCAGCCAAACCATGGAAGTTGTTCTCATAAAGCAGTTTGCTAAAAGAAACTAATCCTTCAGGGTTGAAATTAAACACCAAATCTTCTATGTCATTGGGCTTTAAAACATTTTCTAAGTCATTTTTAAATGCAACATTAAATTTAATACTTTTTTCCAACTTCCCAGAATAGCTCTGGTCTCTTGCAATTGTAAAAATTAGCGATAGAATGTTAAATTTAGAAGCCATAAATAGACCTTTTCTCTCATTTATTATGTATACAATTCTATCTAAAAGCTGTTCAAAACTTATTCTATTGCTTTTGAGTTCCTTTTCAATGGCATTCCAATTCTGGGATGTTATTGAATTATCCAAATCATCCGGAATTTCCTTAAAGAAATCACGAGTTACTATAAAGGGCTCAATTTCATTTACTGCAACTGTTTGTGTAGCTTTTAAAAACACATATAATTCCTCAGGAATTTTTATATGGTAAATTCCATTTTCAAATTCAATCTTATTACTATTTTCGCCTTGAGAGATGTCATTTTTTTCGAATAACTTCATTTACAGCTTCATTTACAGCATTTAATAGGTCAGGATCCTTTACTATTAGGCTGTAGAAATCTGGCCATTCTTCCCTAATTATATTCAACTTTGCTAACATAGGAATGTTCCCACTAACTATGCCTTTCTCTAAGTTGCCTATCTCTTCCTGTTTTTTGGCAAATAGAACTTCAGCCTGGAATGTGTTCAAAAATTGTATAATTCTTCGGGGGTTTTTAGGAAATCCTTTTGAAACCAAGAAAGCGACTTCATCGGGAAGCCCGAGTTTGTATTTTTTGTTCAATTCATTACAAAAATTGAACAATTCTCTACCCGAAAATTCTTTAATTGTTATTGTAGTATTAAAAATCTTTCTGAAAAATTCGTTGGCATTTTCCTGGGAAGTAGTTGGATCATCTTGTGAAGAAATAAAATATTCTATAACTGTTTTTTTATCAATTGGGACTATAAAAATAGTCTTCTCAGTTTCAAGGAAATTCTTTATTG
>CAYYKP010000152.1:0-2488 GCA_964468055.1 uncultured Caldisericales bacterium | reverse complement strand
CTGGGGAAGATGGATTTTACCACAGTTTAATTAAGAAAATTTAAATTGAAAGGAGATAAATGAGTATGAAAAAGATTACTTTATTATTGCTTGCTGGAGTATTAATTCTAAGTACTTTAGGTGCAGGATGCACAAGTAAACGCCACACGGCGGAGAATCCCCATGTTAAAGTTGCACTTGGAAGTTCCTTATCAATATTTATGGATGTGGCTAAAGTTTATGGAACCTACAATGAAAGCGGAATCATTATTGACAATGTTTTAATAACCGATTCTCACCCTGAACTTCTCATAAAGAAGGATGTTGACTTTCAGTTAGCACAGACAGTCCCTTATTTAAGAGCTATATCCAGCGGTGCCCCTCTTAAGCTCGTAGGAGAAATTTCAAATAAGAATCCAATAATGCTTGTGATCAGAAAAGAAAAGAAGGATGAAATAAAAAGTATAAGTGGGTTAAAGGGAAAACGTATCCTCTTACTTCCTCCAGGAACTTCTCCGTATAAAATGGCAGTTCAAAGTATTAAAAAGGCAGGACTTAAACCAAATAATGATGTTACGTTGATAACAGTTGGCAAACCAAGTCCACAGGTTGTATTGTCAATGTTTAAGAAAGGCGAAGTGGATGCTGCATTTTTACCACCACACTTAACTGCACCTATAATTGCAAAAGGAATTGGTCTTATTGTAAATACTCCGTCAAAACCTGTACTAAATGCAGGAATATTTGTTAGGGCAAAGGAATGTACTGAGAAGAAAAATGTTGTCGGGGCATTCGTTGACGGGAGCAATAAAACCTTAAAAGTTTTTAAGGAGCAAAATACCAAAGAAATAGCCAAAAAACTCCTCAAAAATTCAGAAACGAAAGAGCATTATGTGGGTTATGATGAAGATTCTCTAACTGCGTATGTTGAGGTTATGAGAGAGATCCTATCAGATAGTGTGGCTATAAGTGAGAAAGATTTTGAGAATATGGTTAGTTTTGCAGAAAGTGTACTTGGTGGAAATGTTACCTTTAGTGAAGCCTGCGATACATCATTTGCTGGAAAGAAATAAATGCCTTGCAGGATCTACACGAGTCCTAGTCAATAGACTTAGAGTATGGTACGGAAGCTTAGAAGTACTGAGAGATTTAACTCTTTCTATAGGGACAGGCGAGGTAGTTTCAGTCATTGGGCCAAGTGGCTGTGGCAAGTCCACATTCCTGAATGCAATAGCGGGGATACTAAAAAATGCTCGCATTGAGGGTAAGGTAAGAGTAAATGCAAAAAAAGTTAGTTATATTTTTCAGGAAGACACATTACTACCATGGCGTACCGTTCTATCCAATGTTTTCCTCTCTTACGAGCTTCTCGATCATGAGCCAGATATAGAGAGAGTAAAAAACTTGATTAAGATAGCTGGCTTGAAGGGTTTTGAGGACTACTATCCCTCACAGCTTAGTGGCGGAATGAAGAGGAGAGTAGATTTAATAAGAGCAGTTGCTATAAATCCGGATTTACTTCTCCTTGATGAACCATTTGGGGCGCTGGATGCTTATACAAGGATTAAAATGCAGAATTTCCTTCACGGGTTAATGAGAGAACTTGAGGGTACAACGACTATCTTGGTAACCCATGATGTTGAAGAGGCACTAGTTCTTTCAAGAAGAATTATAGTACTGAGTTCCAGACCCGCAAGAGTTATGGGAGAGATAAGATCTGGAGGCTATGAAGATCTAATTGAGGCAAGAGGTATGAAAAATTTTATGGAAAAAAAGAAAGGACTCTTGAAGATACTCTATGGAGGAATAAGATGAAGAGGGAAACCTTAGTTCGGCTCTTGTTTATTCTTATTCCTTTTGTTCTCTGGCAGGTACTAGCAAAGATAAATATAGTCCCATCTTATTTGGTAGGCACTCCTATTGGGGGTTTAGGTGCCTTATTTCGTTATATTAACTCGCCAATTGCGTGTAAAGACATCAAAATAACACTTTTTGAGGCTTTGTCTGGTTTACTTATCGGTGCAATAACAGGAGCATCTTTAGGTATTATAATAGGGGGAAGCGATAACCTCTCACGTAATTTTGCCCCTCTCTTTTCCTCACTTATTGGAATACCAAAAGTGGTACTTGCCCCATTTGTTATTTTAGCATTCGGAGGAATCTCTCCTTCATCAAAGATATTCTTGGCATCTTATGGTTCGTTTTTAATGGTCTTTCATACAGTTTATTCAGGAATAAGGGTTATTGACAAGAAGTACTTGAGGCTTTTTAGGGTTTATAGAGCTTCGGAATTTAAAATTCTAACGAAATTACTTCTTCCATATAGTATAGTGTGGTTAATCTCCTCATTGAGGCTTGCTCTACCAGTAGCATTCACGGGAGCCATAGTAGGAGAGTTCCTGTCTGGAATTGAAGGATTAGGAGTCAGGTTGGTTTATTATGAAAGTCTTTTTTATCCAAATGGGATTATTGCAATCACATTTTTAATAGTTGCAATAATTATTGGTTC
>CAYYKP010000151.1:0-2521 GCA_964468055.1 uncultured Caldisericales bacterium | reverse complement strand
CTTTTCAGCGTGCAAGAGCCTGCATCTGCCTGCGGGATTAGTTTTTTTCCGATTTCTAAAAGTCTTTTAAAGAAATCTTCTTCGCTTCGTGCAATGTCCAGCCTTGCAAATTCGTCCATTAAGTATAAAAGTTTATCTTCTGTTTCTGTAAGTGAACTGATAAGCTCCTTTGTTTGCAAGAATAGGGAGGAGAGCTTGGATACTGCTTCTGCAATTTTTAAATCTTCCTCCGAGAATGCGTTTTTCGTGTAGAAACTGTCTATAAAAATCCCCCCGGAATATTCACCGTTTATAATAAAAGGCGCCTCTAATGTTGACTTTATTTTTTTTGTATTAGATTTTTCAAGCGCTTCTTTCGTTTCTTCCCTGAAATTATCTCCTGCAGTTTTTTCCATTTCCTCGTATATGTGTCTTATAATAAAGGGTTTTTCACTAACAGACGGAACTATTTCATCTTTGGTAAGTATCTTCCCCTCAAGTTCTTCTGAAAACCCTTCTACGGCTGTATAAACAAAACCACCGCCTCTTTTAACTAAAACACTTCCGGCATTCCCGTTTTTAATAATCTGGAGCGATGTTTTAAGTATCTCTCTGCTTGTTTCTTCAAGGCTCCTGGATGGGTCTGTGCTTGAAAACATATTTACAAGTTTTGACAACCTGAAAGATAGAGATTCATTTTCTTTGTACTCTAAATCCGCAACTTTCCTTAAACCTCCTGATTCCTCTACGAATGCAAAGTAAAGGGCTTGTATCGAATAAATTAAAATCGTTATAAGAGATATCCAAAAAAGTAAGAATATCAAGAACCGTGAAACAATATTTTTAAATACATCGCTTTTTGGAATAAAAGCATATGCAGTGTACTGTTTATTATAAAGCGGCCTGAATGTATTTTTTATTACAAGCCCTTTTCCGAACGAGCACTGTGTAAAGGTATCGCTTTCTTTAAACGGGAATATTGTAGCGATATTTTTAAAAAGCATTTCCTCGTCCGGGGCAGAAACAATTGTGCCTTCTTTGTTTGCCATTACTATTTTTTCGTTTTTGTATTTTTTTGTTATGATATTTTTTTGTAATTCTTTTAGATTAAAGAGAATCGCGATACATCCCTTAAATACACCGTTTTTGAATACTGGGATGTTTAGAGCAATTGCGGGGAAGTCCTGGACTGCTATTATTGGGTCAGACAAAACTGGCGTATAAGTTTTCAGCAGTGTTTTTATGTGAGGCTGGCTTGAAATATCTTTCCCTATACTATTAGTGAAAGGGTAAGTGTATGTTATAATTCCATGCTCGTTCATTCTTGTAATTGATGCAATTTCATTGTTCCTTGAGAGGTAAAAGTTTTTTAGGATTTCTTTTCCCTTATCTGACAGATTAATTATCTCGGGGTTTAGTACAAGCTGCCCTGCCGCTACTCTTTCCCTCATTAATATATTTTGCAAGTTCTCTGCCGTGCGTGATGCGTCGAGAGAAATCGAATGAGTGTATTCCTTTAGGTCCTGTGTCAATGTATAGTCCGTTGTGTACGCAGTTATAAATGTAAGAATAGAGAACATTATTGAGAAAAGGATTAGTACAATAATAATCCTTTTTACAAACCGTGCTGTTATATTTTTTATTAAGGGGTTAGCAGTAGTTCCGCTAAATTTTTTAACGGCAACTTTTCTTGAAGCATACAGGAGAATAGTTATTGCAATAAGGCCTATGCTAAGGATTATGAGCCTTATTAACTGTAAATTGGGCAGGTGCCATATTTCAACAACGCTTTTCAGTGTGAAATTAAGCATAAGGGAAAGGTCAAAGATTATTAAGGCGGTAAGTGCACCTTTTTGTATTTTTGCAAACTTGGCAACGTTATGTTTCATTGTTTCTATGCTCTCTATCATAAGTGAAATTACTATCCCGAAAATAAGCAGATCGGCAGCTATTAAAAACTCTTTTCTGAGCAGCGCAAGCAAAATAAAAGACATTAAATAAACTGCGTATATAAATATTCTTTTTGGAGTTTTTGGCCACTTTTGAGCTCTTTTGCGGGTGCCTATAAGAATAAAAATGTAAGAAATTCCTATGAAAAAATTGCCTATTGCAAAATCTACTATGAGGTTATCCGGTCTGAATGCTATGATATACTGTTTTAGTGTTATTGCAGAAAAAATAGCAGCCACGCCTGCTGATATATAGCCTAATCCCTTCGTATCTCCAGTTTCTTTTATAGTTTTATACAACACTATTAATACAAAAATTGCAGGCGTACTGTAAATAATGTAACTTATTACTATTAGCGTAATCTTTATCAGCTTATACAGGCCTCCTTCCTTTTGCAATTATTATTCTAATCTCATTTCTTTTTTTTGCAACAACTAAAAATTCCCATTGCCGCTTAACGCCAATAAGAATAAAATCCATAAAAACATTGCAAAATTATTTACTTTACAGTACGGACTTTGTTTTGTGTTTTTTTAGTTTTTCTTTGCTGAAAAAAAGTTTCCTGTAATTTGTTTACAAATTTTTCTACTCC
>CAYYKP010000150.1:0-2556 GCA_964468055.1 uncultured Caldisericales bacterium | reverse complement strand
CGGCAGGATCAAACGGAGCAGTAAATTGAAATCCATGCACAAGCAAAATAGGTGTTGTATCAGATATTGATTCATCTATCATTTTCTTTATGGCATCAGGAATTTGGTTTGCATCTTTCAATTGGAAATATTGCCCATTTGTACCTTTAGCTTCTGCATATCCTACTGACATACCCTTGAAAGTTGCTGCTGACTCGGGAATACCACCACTATCTACTGCAAATACACTGATTCCCTCATTCCTTACTTGGTCTACAACCGTCTCAAAGTCAAGGTCATCTGATGTTTGAGCAATTCCATCTCGCCCAGGATCGCCACCAAAGTTGTAATTTGCAAAGTTTAAATCGTGCGTAGGAGCATCTCCAAACATAATGAGAATTTTCTTAGCAGAAGGCCACCACTTGAGGGACATTGACTCATACAGAACCCTAGTGTAATCCTGCGGCCCATCTACTCCGGAACCCAATGTTAGCCCCTTTATAGCCGATGCAACTGCAGTTTTATAACTCGTAGGCTGTACATTAACCTCATAGGGCACGTCTCCAGACGAAGCATCACCGTATGTAGCAGAATAACCAGGGTAAGTATAATGATTAGGGTAATCCATAAAACTTACTAAACCAAAATTAGAGTCCGGGACTCTTTCCCGTATGCCATCCATAATATCAACTGCTTTTTCCTTTACAACTGAAATTTCATCAGACATGCTGCCTGTTCGATCAATAGCAAAAACAACATCTAACGAGGGAGAAGGAGCAACTTGTTTAATCACGAAATCAGATAATTTATATTTTTTACTATTAAAGACGTCGAGGTCAATATTTCTATTTTTATCGATCCCATTAATGGTGTTTGGGTCGTCTGGACACGGACGTACAGCATAGTACTGCCAAAACTCCCAATGAGACCACTTAAATTCTCCGTAATTAGATGGATTGTCGGTACTGATATTAGGAGGCTGTGTTTTACAAGTAGTAGAAACTATCCAAATATGATATGTTTCTTGGAGATTCAACAGCATATTTGCATAACTCCTAGTGGTATACAGTATTGGATATACTCCTTCCCCTAAACTTAGTTCCCTGTTAACTTCACCCATCCAAGCATTTATGTACTTTACCAAGTTATCTGACTTAACTCCAAAAGATCCACCTCCAGGACCATCTTTATTATCCTCTATATCCAACACTGGTAATAGCTTTAATTCTCCGTTGTCAACATACGGCTTTATCGTGCGACAGAAAAAATTAGCCTCGTCAATAGCTCTTTTTTCATAATTCCCATCTGTTGTTAGATTTGGTGTTCCAAAATGGTAAGCACTTACAAGCAACTTTTTGGTGGAAGAAGCACCATGAATATTGTACTCAGCGCTAGGGTCTTTAAAACCTGTCCCCTGGGTTGCCTTCACAAAAACAAATTTCAAATGTCTGGGATCTTTGGCCACATCATCCCAAATAATGGTTTTATGACCTTGTCCTGCATTTGATACATCTATGCCTTGCACTATTTCAGGTGTATCCGCAGATATTTTCTCAACGTTGGGAAAATTCATAAAACCCGTACTCAACAAAGCAATCAACAAAAATACCACAACTACCACCCATGCTCTTTTACTCCACTTCATTTTTTAATTCCTCCTTTCAATTTTTATATTTTTTGATAAACTTACATTAAATTAACTTTAACAAGCCTTGCAAGGCAAAGAGCCTTGTCCAACAAAAATCATCTTTTTTTTCATCAATCATTATACCAATTTCCATCAAGCCTTAGATTCTTTTCTCTATCCAAATCCTGTTCAAAGATAAACTACTCCAACAATTAACACTGACCCTTAAATCAGCATTTTTACCGTATACAAATAATAATCTTGCAATACTGCAAGTCAACAACACTACTTCAAAAGTTGTTAAATAAAATCTTATCATTCCAAAATACCCCACTTTATTTTTATATCTCCTCGCTCCTTTTTACCTTACAAAACTCTTTATAATACTCATAAATCCCAATGTTTCCGTTCATTGCTCCATTTGAAAGTTACTTTTTCCCTTCTTTACTCGTTCATCTAAACCATAAAAAGGTTCTTTTTCATCATTTGCCATTGACCACCTAAATAAAAAGTGAGATCCTTCGCAAAAACGGCTCAGGATGACGGAGAGAGGGGTAAGCTCTGGATGCTCTGGAGATGGATAGCCTCTGGATGACAGAGTAGAAGGAAAATAGGAGGCTCGGGACGACACGGATAGGGTTAGCCATTCTTGAGGGGCACTCCTGCAATGAAAAATCTTGTGCCCATGTTGTCATTCTTAATGGAGTGAAGCGACTGAAGAATCCCGTAGTTGTATTTCCGTTTTTTTGGGGAAGTATTGAAGGGGTGCTTTTTAACCCCCTCAACCTAATAGACCCTGAAATAAATTCAGGGTGACAAAGAGGGGCGTCATTCTGAACGAAGTGAAGAATCTCGTCATGCTGAACTTGTTTCAGCATCTCGCAGTCTGTTCTTTCACAGCCAAGAGAATGCAGAGAATTCCATAGACTGTTTAGCCATTTGCACCAAAA
>CAYYKP010000149.1:0-2570 GCA_964468055.1 uncultured Caldisericales bacterium | reverse complement strand
AGAGGGATTAGATAATCCATCGTTTCAGTTAAACCAACCGTTCAAGCCACTTACTCCAGCCGAAAAAAAATTAGTTGCGAAAAAGATGCAAAAATTTAGGAATTGGCTTTCAAAACAAAAAAAGGACATCGATCCATTAGATATCCCTCTTAAAAGAAATCAGAATTCAATTGCAAGCTCTTCAGTTAAAGAAGAAGGTGAAATTTCTATTCCAGTTAGAAGACAAGAGAATGCCTATTATTGTGGCCCAGCCTCAGCTCAAGAGGTGCTTGATTATAATTGGTATGGTCCTTGGTGGGTATATTTCTCAAGCAAGTATTCGCAGAAAGAGTTAGCAGATGATATGCATTTCAGTAATGCAACATATTATGTATATCTGAGAAATGAATTAAATAACAAACAAAAAGATGCTTCTTTTCTCTGGATTTCTACTCAAGTTGCAGCAGGGGAAACAGATGCAGCAAACGAAGTATATACCTACACTAAAGGAGATATTTCTTCAAATGAAGGATTAATTTTCTTAGTAAATACATATCCTAAATATGGCTACGATGTATGGGGAGAAAGGTATGGGCTCATTGGGTACTACAATCCGCAAGGCCGAGAAGGACATAGTACTGGGCATTATGTTGTTGGCTACGGATATACTCAATATAATAATGGCAAACATTTTGTAAAATATGTAGATAGTAATTATGGAACTTATGATAGGCATTATGGTAAATATTGGGGAATCCCTCTGGGTAAGCATGAAATCGATGCAAGAAATATGGGGACCTGCGTTATTGGCAAAGATGACAGAAATTACATTATATGGTAATGACTAAATATAAACGTTACCTCACTCTAATCGTTGTACTTGTCCTCGCTTTTACCTCCGGATGCAACACATTAACTTCTTCTAAACAAAATAATAGTACTCATAACTTTCGGCAAAATGTTCCTCAGTACGTAAAGAAGCTCTCCACATTACTTTCAGAAAAAGACATTAAGGTTAATTATACTCCCACCCTTACGTTAGAAAAAGTGCCGGAAAGTAGCAGCAAGCCTTACACGTTTCCTGTAAAGAGAAACTTTCCTCAAAGCTGGATAAAAAGTGAACTTGAGTGGCCTCTTGGTAAGGATCCGAATTCCACGTACGGAAGATTCACTCTTTCTTATTTTGATAAAAATTACATTCTTGAGCAGGTTTATTCAAACGACTTCAAAAAGATAGTTTTGAAACTTTACAAAAGAAAGAGTGTGGAAACACCTTTACCTAAAGAACTTACACAAGATGATTACAAACTCGTAAAAGTACTTGACAAAGCGCCTGATAAAGGCCCAATGCCACAAAATCAGGATTATGCGGTTTCCGAAAATTTTGTTGTATGGATTGCTTCTTCTCTTGATACCTGTGCAGATTGGACAGTATGGGCGTATGATATAAAAAATGACAAAACTTTTCCGGTTATTACACATATAGACTACCCAACTCCACAAGAAGTAGTCCCACATTTCCAGTTTTCTTGTGATTCCAGTAATATTCTTGTTATAAGTGTAAGGACAAAGGATAAAAGTGACATACTTGTGTACAATCTTTCTAAGAAAAGTATTAAACCCATTATGAGTAGTAGAAAATATTTGTTTGACGCTCTCATGCTATCCGATGGAAACATATATCTCAGCAGAAAAAAGCTTTACAGTCAAAGCGTCGAAAATATGGAAAATTATGCATCGGATCTTGTAGTCTTTGATATAAAGAGCGAAACAGAAAAAACATTGATACCAAAAGAAGCAAACCTTGCTGCATCTGACGCAAATAAAAGTGAAATTACATTTGCTGCAAATCCACCGAATTCTGAGTTCAAGGATATATGGATATTTGACATAAAAGCAAAGGAGATAAAATGCTATGCAAGAATCCGTTTGCAAGATCCAGGCAGAAGGATAAGCGTTGCATCTGGAGACAGAAACATATTTTTTGTCATATTTGGTCATGGCCCAGAGGTTCATTATATTTATCGCCTTAAAGACAAAAAATTATATTCAACGGGCCCTACAATTTCCATAAGCAAAGACCGTAGCTATTTCATCGTTGCAAAAAATGAGTACGATTTGTTTTATCCACCTCCACCTTTCGATTATCCGGGTAAAGAGCTCAGAATAAAGGGTTTTATAAGATTTTTAATTGTAGAACCTGACTAAAATAAAAAGTTATCTACTTTACTACTTTAAAAGGGCTGATTCTAACGAACAGCCCTTTTAATATATTTAACGGATTTATCCTTAAATTGTGTTCTATTCAATGTTGGTTGAGAGTTTACATTATTTTTGTTTCAAAGTATAAATTTATAAATACCTTATAAATACACAGAGCAACAGCGGATTTTCTTTCTCTTTGAGTGCCGTTTAAGCGTGATGAGTATTACTTCCGCGTTCCGCAAATCAAGCCCTCTCCGCTCGTCTATCTTTAAAACCTCCGACAGTCTTGCGCCTGTCCACCTGAGAACAGGTACATCTTTCTGTAGCGCCTTCTCACTACAGATATTGCAAATAATATGTATGAACAAGATAAAATCATGAGGTAA
>CAYYKP010000148.1:0-2597 GCA_964468055.1 uncultured Caldisericales bacterium | reverse complement strand
TTGCTATCGCTCTTTTACATAACAACAGTGCAAAGACTTATTCCGAATACAAAGCATCTGATACAATATTCGAAAGTTTTTATGTTCTAAAATAACCCTTAATTATAAAAAACACTGTTATTTTTGAAGTCAGGTAAATAATTTTTATCCTTCCTTGCCTATAATGTTATGAAAATGCCCGGAAAAAGTTATAATAAAAATATAGGAGGTGGTATAAAATGCATTATGATCCCGAATCTTACAGAAAGATAGTAGGAGATGAAGTTATTGCGGAAATTTACAAAAAGGCACGTAAATTATACGGAAAGTATACTTTAAATATTAATTCCACTTATCAGGGCGGAGGAGTTGCAGAAATGCTATCATCACTCGTACCGCTTATGAACAATGCCGGTCTGGATGTAGAATGGCGCATACTGCACGGAAATCCCGATTTTTTCACGGTAACCAAAAAATTCCACAATGCCCTGCAGAGCGCAAAGATAAACCTGACCGAACTGAAGAAAAACCTTTATGTCGGCACAAACGGAGATTTTTCAATTTACACACACATAAAACATGACGCGGTAATAATACATGATCCGCAGCCTCTACCCCTGATCACATTCTACAAGAAAAGACAACCCTGGATATGGCGCTGCCACATTGACCTTACTGCGCCAAACCAGGAAATTTGGGATTACCTGAAATCTTTCATTTTGCGTTATGATGCCGTAATTGTCTCTATGGAAAGCTACAAGAGAAAAGACTTGCCAGTGGAGCAAATAGTAATACCACCTGCAATTGACCCGCTTACACCAAAAAATATGCCTATTCCAAAGGAAACCATAAACAGATTTCTCAAAAAATTCAATATCCCCCGTGATAAGCCCCTGATAACGCAAATTTCCCGTTTTGATCCGTGGAAGGATCCGATAGGTGTTATTGAAGTATTCAAAAAAGTAAAAGAAGAAGTAGACGCACGACTTGTACTTTGCGGAAGCATGGCATCGGATGACCCCGAAGGATACAAAATTTACACGGAAGTAATAAAGAAAGAAAAATCCTTAATAGACAAAGGAGATATTATCTTGCTCACCACTGAAAACAATATCCTTGTAAATGTTCTGCAAAGAATTTCCGATGTTATTATCCAAAAATCTACGAGAGAAGGTTTTGGCCTTACCGTTACAGAAGCTCTGTGGAAAGGAACACCGGTTGTTGCATCAAATGTAGGCGGAATCAAGCTTCAGATTAAAGACGGATGGAACGGATTTTTACTTGATCCTCATGACTATGACGGTTTTGCAAAACGTATCATACAAATATTAAAAGATAAAGAACTTGCAAAGGAACTCGGAAAAAACGGGCATGAATACGTAAAAAATAACTTCTTGATAACAAGACTTTTATTGCAGCATCTCGATTTTCTTAATAAAATTTTAAGCTGATACTTTTGCAACGAATTAGTTAAAATGAAACAGATATTGTTATAATTTACAATTTATGAAGTATATTTACAGCCGCATGCAACGTGCGGCTTTTTATTTTTAAGCAACCCCTATTATAATGATTAAAAAAGTAAGGAGGAAAAATGGATACAAAAAAAGACCTTTATATAGGAAAAACAGTAGATTTTAAAAGCGGAAATCTAAAAGATAAATTTTTTTACAAAACAAAGCATTTGTCCACGCACGAAGTAATTGTCGGTATGACAGGTTCAGGAAAAACAGGTATGGCAATTGTAACTCTGGAGGAAGCCATTTTAGATGGAATTCCTGTTATCGCAATAGACCCGAAAGGAGATTTGACAAATCTATTGTTAACGTTCCCTTCACTCAATGCGGAAGAATTTAAACCGTGGATTGACAAAGATGAAGCAGAAAGAAAAGAAATGAGTGTAGATATGTATGCGGAGAATATTGCAAGCAAATGGAGGAAAGGCTTGGGCGAATGGGACATAAGCCCTGAGCGCATTAAAAAACTGAAGGAAGCAGCGGATTACACAATCTTTACGCCGGGCTCTTCTTCCGGCATTCCAGTAAGTGTACTTCAAGGTTTTAAAAAACCGGAAGGTAATTTAGATGAGGAAGAAATAGCAGAAAAAGTAAAAGGTATAACAAGTGCAATTTTGGGATTGCTCGGCATTGATGCAGACCCCGTAAAAAGCAGGGAACACATCCTTATGTCTACTATTATTCATAATGCATGGCTGAGTGACAAAAGCATTTCAATAGAAGACTTAATAAGGCAAATCCAAAAACCACCTTTCAAAAAACTCGGTGTGTTCAGCGTAGATTCTTTCTTTCCCAAAAAGGAAAGGATGGGGCTTGCAATACAGATAAACGCACTTATTGCGTCTCCCTCTTTCCAAACATGGCTCACCGGTGCGCCAATGGATATAGATTATTTTATAAAAAACGGCGATAAACCACGCGTTTCTATATTTTATATTGCCCACCTATCGGAAAGCGAGAGAATGTTTTTTGTAACACTTTTCTTGCAGGAACTTCTCTCCTGGATGCGCACTCAGCCAGGAACAGACAACCCGCGCGTAATTCTATACTTTGATGAAATATTCGGTTACTTCCCGCCTTATCCAAAGGACCCGCCGTCAA
>CAYYKP010000147.1:0-2600 GCA_964468055.1 uncultured Caldisericales bacterium | reverse complement strand
CACTTTGAATACTACTTCTTGCTGCGATACTTTCTCTGGTGGTTGTTTCTTCATTACTGCCTCCTATATTTTGATTTTTCATATTCTAACAATTTTTTTACAGATGTCAAGAGCTATTGCAGGATTGCACTTTTATTCTATAATTTAAAAACAGGAGGTAAGAATGAAAAATAATTTCAGTATCAAAAACAAAAAAATTATAATATTAGGTTGTAAAAATTGGATCAAGGAAATTATAAGTAATTTGATGTTAGAAGAAGCACAAGTTACTACAATTGGCGAAAGTAACGAATGCAATTATATTATAAACTTTGAAAAGGAGAATGAGTGGAATAAAATTAAAAGTGAATTAATGAGTAAAAGTATACAATTTGACGTGCTAATAAATATAGGGAAAATTTCCGAGATGGATGGGCTTATGGAAATTCCCGTGGAAGAATGGAGAAAAACAGTATCTCAAAATTTGAGAATTATTTACGAAAGTATCACCACTTTTTCTGACCTTATAAAGGTAGGAGGAAATATAGTAAACGTTTTTGAAATAGGATCGATGGAGGGGTTCGGTGGAAGTAGAGTTTACGAAGCGTTTAAAAAAGAATCCTCTATACTTTTAAAGGGATTTACAAATACTTTGGCAGGTAAACAGATTAGGGTTAATGCACTACGTCTTGGATATATAAATACTGAAGAGGCAATAGGCGCAAATGAAAAACTCAGAGAGATATACAAGAAAAACGCAGAGAAAGAAACCCCTCTAAAAATAGTAGGTTCGTTATCAGATGTTAAGGATGCCCTAATTTATTTGACTTCGGATGCTTCGAGATTTATAAATGGTGAAGAAATCTACCTTGACGGCGGATTACATATTAAGACTTAGGAGGGATAAAATAAGTGTTTATTAAAACTGTTCTAATACTTTTTCTATCTTATCTCGTTGGCTCAATACCAAACGGATATATTATTTCAAAGAAATTTTACCATATTGATATAACTAAGTATGGCAGTAAAAATATTGGCGGGACTAACGTACAACGTGTAATCGGAAACAAGCCGGCTTTAATTGTTCTTCTTCTGGATTTCTCCAAAGGTGCAATCGCTATTTTGTTAGGTAGATATGTTTTACATTCATATTCATACATGATGATTGCTGGCATTCTTGCCGTTATAGGACATGATTACTCGATATTTATGCCTCATTTTAAGGGCGGCAAGGGAGTTGCGGCAACTTATGGAGTTGCAACCTTAATCAATTTTCCTGCAGCAGCATTATCCGCACTGGTATTTTTTGGAATTGTAGCTAAAACCAAGTACGTTTCTCTTGGTTCTATTATATCCGTTGGATTATATCCCATTCTTTTGTTCCTTCTAAGAGAAAATAAAAATGCAGTATTATGGAGTATTGTTTTTCCTTTGCTTGTGATGTATTCCCACAGGAAAAACATAAAACGTCTGCTAAGAGGAACAGAACGAAAACTTGGAGAAAAAGTTAGAATAAAATGAAAGACATTAAAAATTTTACCCTTAATGAATTAAAGCAATATTTCATTTCTCAAGGAGATAAAGCATATAGGGCAAATGAGTTATTTCGTGCAATTTATATAAACAAGAACCTGAATTTTAATAACATAACTACACTCTCCAACGAATTGCGGAAAAAACTTTCAGAACAATTTTTTATTAAAGCGTTCAAAGAAATAGCAATTGTTAAATCGAGAGATGGAACAAAGAAGTTTTTATTTGAACTGAACGATGGGAAAATGATTGAAACAGTTTTAATAAAAGATAAAAATATACAAGGAAAACTGCGAAATACTCTATGTGTATCTACTCAAGTAGGTTGTGCTATGCACTGCAAATTTTGTGCAACAGGGCAGATGGGATTCAAGAGAAACCTTTCTGCGGGAGAGATAGTAGAACAGTTTTTAACTGTGGAAGAAACGACAAAAATACAGAATATTGTTTTTATGGGCATGGGAGAACCATTGCTAAATTATGAAAATACGAAAAAAGCCATAGAAATCCTTTCTGATAAAAAAGGCAGGGCACTTGGAAGAAGAAAAATTACGGTTTCTACCTCAGGTATAATAGATAAAATATATAGACTATCAGATGAAATAAAATCTGTTAAGCTTGCAGTTTCTTTACATTCTCCTACGCAGGAAAAAAGAAATTTTCTTATGCCTGGCTTAAAAGAATTTCCGATACCAGCATTGATAGATTCATTGAAATACTATACAAAGGAAACTGGAAATACTGTAACCATCGAGTATTTACTAATTAAAGGTTTTAATGATTCTATAGAAGATGTAAGGAATTTGATAAGATTTTTACGAAAAATAAAATTTGTTAAGGTAAACCTAATTCATTATAATACTGTTCCTTTTGTAAATTTTGAAGCCTCACTTAATGAAGGAAAAATCCTTTCCATTTTATTAGGTGCAGGAATTAGGGCAACCCTGAGAAAATCTAAAGGCACCGAAATATCAGCAGCCTGCGGACAACTTGCCACAAATAAAATTTCACAATCACGTAACTCTAAAAATACATAAATACACTTGACAATTTTTTAAAAAGTGCTACTTAAAAAGTAGTAAATAAAA
>CAYYKP010000146.1:0-2625 GCA_964468055.1 uncultured Caldisericales bacterium | reverse complement strand
TATATGCAATCAAATGATGAGAGGTTGTAAAATACACGTTTCCTTTTATATAAACACCTGTACTCAGGTACAGGTCGTCCCCTTTCATTAAATCTGGTGGCACTTCAACAAATTTTTTCCTGTTTGTAAAGTATAAGAAAGAGTGGACTTTCTTAGCAAGTATGCTGGTTCTTCCGAACAGAACAAAGCTACCTTTCTCCGGGTCTATGGGAGCAAAGCATTTGAATGCGAAACTCATATTCGGGTCCTCTGAATAAAGAATTTTTTTGTTGGCCTCTTCAATGGAGTTATGAAACTCTACCTGATGTGGGAAAATGTACACAGGCTTTATAGCGTCCGTTAGTTCATAAATTACCCTGTGAAGGGGTATGCCTTTTTTGAGAGGACCATCAAATCCGCTTGCATAAACTTTTCCCTTGAAACGCACCGCTGCAGTATGGTCTCCGTCGGTCAGGATGGCAAAAGGATATTTTGTTTCTTTATCTATTTGGAGTGTATCGGGATTTATCTCTACAAGTATCGTATCGTTTAAAGAAGTTTCAACTGCATACAGCTTGTTATTGTATTCGTATATATGGAAAAAGTGCCTGCCCGCAGGATCTTTGATTCTCTTTATCAGGTTCATTTTCCCGTCATAAACATTTACAAATCCATTAACATCGATAAATATCTTATCGTTTATTTCCGTGATAAACTCTCCGTTTGGGCCGCCTACATCTTTTTCGTATATGTGCCCATCTTTTAGTATTGTAATATGGTGAGGATTCTTTCCGTGAAGGACTGCAAAATGGGGAAAGTAAAGATACTTTTTGTCTATAACGGACGGCCTGCCTGTTCCCGCACCAGAATGCCATATCCTGTATATGCATTGAACGGCATCGTCTTCGCTTGCACTGGATGTATTCAAACGATAAAACAGCACATTTCCTGAAGTAAAACTTCCCGCAGGGTTCAAAATTACTCCAAAATCTGCATTATAGTAAGAAGTGGTGTTGAATGCAGTGGGTTTTAAGGACAGATACCTGAAAATCCAGCCCATATCGTGCATAGCGCCAAATCCCATAAAATAAGCAATTACAAAATTTGTAACAACAAGATATAACAAAACAGAAACGAGAACAATAACAAATGTTTTGCTTACCAACGGTTTCTTTTGATTTTTCATTATTTTCCACCTCTTTTTTATTAATTAATAAACTCCGAGTACAGATAAAGATGAACAGAATCTGAAAGGGTACCTGAGAGTTCTATAGAGACAACCCGGAGGTGTACAGTATAGAGAAATAGAACCAGGTTGCTGCCTGAATCTACGTTGTGCATCCAAAAACCTGTACGCACATTCCGGCTGCAACGAATCATACTTGTTTGCAACATTTTAGTTATACGGTTTGCCATAATTTATAAATTTGTTTTGAGATAAGCTGTAATCACAATACCGCTCCATATAAACATTGCAGAGGATTTTTATTTATATTTGTTAAATCACTCTCTCTATTCCAAATACTCATAGGTTATTCTTAATGTTCGAGATTTTAACATCCATTTTTTGAGTGATTTTCTTTTTAAGTGGGGCTACTACAAGAAGCAGTTCGGAGGTAAGTGCCGTTACAATAATTAAAAAATCTTTGGGGTTGTATACAGACGATAGAATCAGTGAAACTATGTATCCGGTTAATCCAAGATACAAAAGATCTTTACGCGGGAACATTTTTATCGCTACCTTTTTGCTTTTTGGTATTCCGAAAATAAGTCGCAACCTTTCATGTAACACTGGTCTGTTGTCAAATCCATAAAAAATTGCTCTCACTACAATGCCTGCAGTGAATATGATGCCGGGGATTATCATAAACAACACAATATATAACCAACTTACATTGTTACTCATTCTAAAACTCGAAGAGATAAAATAAGCAAGTGCAGATAAGGAGAAAAGAAATGCCCCAATAGCAGTATAATATTCACTGTTCCTTCCTGATAGTCTGTACTGGTTCCAATACCCCATAGCAAAGAACATACCCGAAACACCAACAACTAAAAATAAATAGTAAGAATAAAATCTATCAATAGTCATACTTTGCCTCCTTACCAACTGCATTTTCGTATAAATGCCTGTGTATGCATACAGCATTTGTTCTCCTAAATTAAATTTTATTCGCTTTTCACAGATTCGCAAATTTGGATTTCGCTCTGCAAATCAGGCTAATCAACAGGAGAAACAGAAAGAGATTTTTAAAAAACTGAAATAAATTCTGAAAAAAGACAGAGATTTTTCGCTCTGTTCAACATTCCGCATTTCTCATTCAACATTCAACATTTCTCATTCAACATTCAACATTTCTCATCCAGCATCCATATTGCACCACCTCACTTTCTTATGCATTCCTTTTTGGATTTTATTTGTTATAATTTTCTCAAAATCCAATTTTATTTTAACCGTTTTTTTTTGCTGTCAAGAGGGAGAATTTTTTATATGTAAAACTGCAAACGCGCATTAACAAATCGAGTCTGTTTGCAAAGCTATTGCCGCCTTTCATTAATAAATTTTCTCCGCTATTTATTAAATTCATTTCCCGCCGGAGGATTCCGTAATTTTCTAAAATATTTTCGTGCATTTTTTCTGATCCT
>CAYYKP010000145.1:0-2643 GCA_964468055.1 uncultured Caldisericales bacterium | reverse complement strand
CATTAGTTTGCGTTGTTTAACAAATTTACATTATCCAAAATTAAACCCTCAATGCGTGGCGGTCTATCCTTATATTCCTCTGCCACTCCAACCCATAATTCCTTACAGGTCGGTTTTCCAGCAGACTTACTTTGGTTCAGTTCCTTTTGTGAAACTAAATCATCATAATCTTCTGCTATTAAAATATCGCTATTATACTCTCCAATAACTTTTATCATTCCAAATTCCTTGTCTTTTTCTGGATAACCGTAGTTTTCTGGCATAAATATAACTTCAAAACGAATAGGCGTAGTAGTAGAGCCGTCCACATCTGCATATCCAGTGTTTATCTGAACAATCTTGCCAGTAGAAGTTCCAAAATAAGCTAATCCGCTAGTTTTATCATAAAACCAAACTCGCGCGTCCCAATTACTATATACTGTCCAAGTGCGAGCATAAACATTGTAAACTAAAACTACATTATTATAAGTTTTGCCATAATCTTTTTCTAGAGGATCTTCAATCGTTACATCCCCTATCCAGAAATAGACATTCTCTAAATCTCTTCCAGCTGAAACCTTTTCCCAATTAGCGCTATCCATTCCGTCTAAATACTTTTGGACTGCCCTTGAAATCATTACAGGATCGCCTACTCCCATTCTATAAATTCCAGTCGGGTGGTGAAAAAACAAATCATTTAAAATAACTACGGACTTGCTACTATGCGTTCCAACAGTAATTCTAGCTTCTGGACTATTAGTTCCATCATATTTATAAATACTTTCTTCTTTTAAAATAATAAGTTGTCCTCTATGTCGCTTTAACATTTTACATTTTTGCCCGTCGTTAGGATTTATTCCTCTGTCCAACCAATCGCTAGTAGTAAAACCGTCTCCAGTAGAATTAACAACATCTGAATAATGTAAAAATCCACTTTCTGATAATAAAAATAGCCGTTGTCCAAACACTTCTGGAAACTTTCCAGCAGAAGGAGCATTAGTTATAGCATCCCAGGTTGACCCGTTCCACCCTTTTACTACATCATTACCGTTGCAAACAATCAGTTTATTGATAATATTGACACCCCAAACATCTTTTTCATTAGTTAAGTCTTCTAAAGACTTTGTCCACGATCCACTAAGAACACCAGAATTTATATACAAGTCAACATTTGTTCCATCCCCAAGCGAGGTAAAATACTTAGTTGTCCCGTCGTTCTTGACCCATTGTAGTATCGTCAGCACTTCTTTAGTAGCTAAAACAGTAGAAAGCACCTTGCTACCTCTTCTGCCTGTTACAGCTCCTAATTTTGTAGAAAACTCCCCATTTAAAGTATGCTCTACTTGTCTATTCAACGCTAAAGGAACAACAGTTCTTGTTTGAACGCCACCACTTAAATCTAGTTTGTTTAATCTTTTTAACTTCATTATGATATTCTATTAGGATATTCAGCTTGGTCAAATATTGTGTTTGCATTGTCTAAACCAAAATCTGGCAAAGCTGGAAATTTACTTACTTGTTTAATGTCATCTAACTTTAATGCTGATATTGTTTGTAAATATCTTCTTTCGAAATACTCTGATTTTTTCATATCTGAAGTCGCCCATAAGTCTTGTAATACTCTAAATGCTATCGCTTGAGGCAACTTGACATCTGAAACCGTGCTTTCATCTGTAAAACCAGTAGAATTGCGGTAATAATAAAGTTTTACTGTTTTAACTTCGGAAGGAACAGGCGTTAATTCTAAATTGCCGCCAAACTCGCAAATTGTTCGTGGACTTCCTACCTCTGAACTATTCCAATTTAATCTTCTATGCGTCCTTAAGTTTATCGGCCATACTGGGTCATCATCATAAGTAGCATAGAGAAGTTGTCCCAAATCCGTTGCCCCTGCTTCGGTCTTAGTATATGATTGTTGGTCTATCACCGTGCTAAAAGAAGCTATTTTTTCTCTAAAGCGCCACCTTCTAATTGAAAATATCTCTGCTTCTGCAAAATCGCAAAGAGAATTAAAAGTATCTTCATCTAATTCTTTATTCCAGTTATGAGGAGAAGTAACGAACTCTCTAATTTTAATCCTAGAGCCATAAGAAATAGTTGAATAATCAAACCCCGCTGAATATCCACTTTCTACGCTAGTAACCGAATTATACAATGTAAAAAATAAATATCCTGAAATGTTGGTAGTATCAATATGAACGGTATAATCATTATCAGCGTCTATATCTTCCGTTCCTAGCAATGTTTTATCCCCTGTAAGACTTGCAGAGTGATAAAATTTAACTTGATTATATGGAATTTGATATAAAGGAGTGCCAGCATTATGAGGAAATAGCAAAGTATCCGCTTGAATAACAGTTCCAGCAGTAACTGCGGCGTTGACTTTAAATATCTCGCTTGTCCCTTTTCCAATCTCTCCCGCTAAAACGAAATCATCTTGCGCAAAGTCATTATTATTATCTACTGTTATATCTTTTGCTGATCCAGCCATCACAGGACTTTTTATAATAGCTGTTGAAGAAACCAGCATCATTATTGAGTTGTTGTCAAATTTTAGTATTTTCATTTGATTTTGCCTTTAATGTCTTTATCAATTATCGTTCCCTTAATATCTTCATCTTTAATTTTTCCTGAAAATAACACTCCTGAAATCTTACCAAAAAA
>CAYYKP010000144.1:0-2667 GCA_964468055.1 uncultured Caldisericales bacterium | reverse complement strand
TTTTTGTATTGGTTGCCATATTCCTGATATTATTCTTTATTAAAAGAAAACGTAAAAACCATGGGGACCTTTAAGTGAGAATTTTGGCAGGTATAAATAAAACATTCTCATTAAAGTTTATTAAAACAAACTAATCAGCATATAGTTGGTGCTTTCAAGGAAATGGTGTTTTTTTTCTGAATTCCCGAAATTTTTTCTGCATCTGCTAATTTACTCGGACCGTTCCTGCATTTAAAAGGTAATCTTCGCCAATTGAATTTTCAGAATATACATTTTGTGAGCAAGTCAACCAATGTGCATTTAAAAAGAAAGCCTCCGGTTATATACCGGAGGCTTTATCATCTTTAGGTGTTAATTTTTACGGTTTTCCTTTACCTTTATTATTGCCGTTATCTTTTCCATTGCCGTTACCAGGGTTGCTGCTCTTTTTGGTTATAATAATCTTATCAATAGTTACAGAACCGTCTTCCTGTTTTGTGCCAAAAATGTTTACAGAATCTCCTACGCTTATTTCATCAAATTTTATTGCTTTTCCCTGGTAAATAATTGTAGTATCAGGAGAAATTTTAAATACTTCTTTAAGCTCTGCAATGGTTATTGTGCCGTTATCCGGGTCAATTGCCTCTACAGTGCCTTTGAACATCTCCTGCTTAGGTGTAGATTTGTCTGAATTGTTTTGGTTGTTTGCTTTTGTAACAGTAACAGAATTCGCCTCAATATCTTCTCCTGACTTTACTGCTTTAATTAAAACTTCATCGCCAACATTAATGTCATCTTTTGTTATTGATTTACCATGATACTTGATTGAGGTTTTGTCCGTAATGGTAATGGATTCACTGTTAACGGTAATAGCTCCGTCCGAAATGTCTTTGACAGTACCCTTTATCGTCAGCACAGTTTGAGAATTCGCATTTTCTTGTCCTTTGTTCTGCTCATCTTTATTTTGCTTATTATCAGACTTGAGGATAACAATCGAAGTTGCATAGTATTTGTCATCAGTTTTTCGTATGTGTATCTGTACAGTTTCGTCGGCTGTTAATAGCGATCTGTCTGCTGCTCTTCCGGAACCGCTTACCTGAATTTTTGTATTTTCATCAACAACAATATCATTATCAAAATCTTCTATCTTTAAGATACCGCTGTCAAAAGAGACAATACTGCTTCTCAGTTCAAATTCTTTTTCTTCCTGGTTCTTTTCTTCATTCTTATTATTGTTTTCCTGCATGTTTCCGTTGTTCATCTTTATAACGATAATGGAATCTGCTTCAATATTATCTCCCGACTTTTTACCTTTGATCAGCACTTCGTCTCCTGCAGAAAGCTTATCCACCGTTAAAGCCTTTCCGTGATATTTAATGGTTGTTTTGTCTGTAACGCTTGCAGCTTCTCCGTTTACGGTAATAGCATTTCCGGATATACTTTCAATCGTACCTTTTATTATTAGTACTTTGTTTGTATTTTCCTGGTTCTCTTCTTGCTTTCCTTTCTCATCACCCTCGTTTTCGCTGTTTTTATTTTCGCTGTTTGGCTCAGTGTTGCCACTCGTTTTTTCGTCGTTCTGTTGAGCATTGGTGCTTGTTACACTTTTTGCCGCTTCACTAAGTGTGCTCTTCACGGTGTTTACTGAGACGCCCAGTGTAGAAAGAATTTTTCCCCAGCCCATACCGTCTTCTCTCATTTGGACAATTTTATCAACTGAAACGTTTGTCTGCTTTGCAAGGGCAGCAATGATAACATTATCAGTTGGAGAGAGATTTTGGTCTTCTAAGTTCTTCACGGTATCAGGGCTCGTTTTTATAGATCCGGAAAAAGCGCTTGCCGTCTTCTGCAAGCTGATACCTGTGATTACTTGAGGAAGTGTTCCGTTTTTTCCGAATACAGGTACGGCCGAGCTAATTACAAGAAAAGCCGCAATTGCCAAAGCGACAGATCCTACTAAAATCCTCCTTCTGCGGAATAACCGTTCTTTTTGTTCAATCATATTCATAAGCCTCCTTTCCATACTGTTATCGATTTCAAGATTATTTTTGAAGTTATCAAAAACTTTTCTCAATTTTTCGTCATCGGATTTCATCTTTAAGCACCTCCCTCAATTTGTTTCTTGCTCTAAAAAGCCTTGTTTTTACGGCACCTTCCCTTTCGCCTGTAAGCACACTAATTTCTTTAATTGAAGCATTGCTTAAATAATGGAGGGAAATTACCAATCTATCTTTTTCATTTAACTTTCTTAATGCTTCATGAATTACTTCCTTTACCCCCCGGTCATCGGAAGGCAAGGATTTCTTAGGGGCTACCATCCTTCTCCGCTTCATCTGCCTAATTGCATAGTTTATTGCAATTTTCTTTAGATAAGCAATTATTGACTGCTCGGTATCCACCCTGCTCCTTATTTTGTAGAGCTTAAAATACGTATTCTGAACAACATCTTCGGTTTCCTCTTTAGATAAAAGGTAAGCATAAACAATACTATAAATAAATCTAACAGTTGATCTGTAGAATTCTGCAAAAGCATCTTGATCACCGTCTTTAAACCGTTTAATGAGTAATTTTAGTTGCTCATCCATTTTACCCTCCATATACAATATCCTTGAAACACTAAAAAGGTTTCACTTATTTCTAAATTAGTAAAAATTTCTTTCATTGTATCTTAAAATCCCTTTATTTATA
>CAYYKP010000143.1:0-2672 GCA_964468055.1 uncultured Caldisericales bacterium | reverse complement strand
GGGAAGAGGCAATGCTCTTGATATATAGGGTGGTGGAGATGATAAAAAAGCTATAAGCGAAAAAAGGAATAGATGTTTGATTTAATAAGCGGAAAAATAAAAGAAAAGTAACGTACCAATAGAATAAAACACACGAAAATACAAGCTAACTCCCAAATATAAGAAGAAATCTTCTGTGCTTTACTTAATCTTAGGTAAAACTTATTCTTATAATAATTATGAACCCTTAATAAATGTAGTTGAATTATATTATTTTCAATTTCGCTATTTAAATCTTCTTCTCTATAATTTTTTATAAAATTTTTAAGGCTTTTTAAATATTGTGAAAGTGTTTCTTCAAATGTCTTTGAAGACAAATTGATTTTCTGTATTTCTTGATCTCCATAATAGAACCACTTCCACCTATTTCCATATTTTGTTAAATTGAATTTTTTTAAGCTTGAATTGGAGAATACATAAGGCCAAGAAGATTGAGAAAGGTATGCAGGTATAGCATAAAGGATAATAAGCATAATTTGAATAACTATAGCAAACAATATTACATAAAAGATAATCTTCGCCCAAATGGCTGCATTGCTTGACGTAAATTTTAAATATTGTGTAAGTAGTAAACCCAAAGCACTTATATATATTGCAAGCATTTGCAGTGTGAAATTATAGATTCTATTTCTTCTCTGCTCGATCTCGTTGGTTAGCTTAATATAATACGATATCATATATTTTATATCTTCATTCTTTTTCTTCTTTTCATCCAACGGGATTTTTTTTAAATCTCCCATTTCTTTAGCAATTTCAGCATCTATCTGCTTAATTATTCCTTCACTGGCTGGTAAGTCATATTTTTTATCACACATGTTTCTCAGTCCCCCTCTTTAAGTATATACAATTGCCATTCCTATCAAAATCTTTATTCCATGATATACCAAGAAATGAATCGGGAGCATTGGCAGTACCAGGACTATTCCACTTTTTCTTAAGATAATCCAAAATAGTCGAACCATATTTCAAACGACTATTTGAATTTATAATCCTTTTTATACTTTTAGATGGGTGCCAGTAATTTAACACTTCATCAAAGATAATTTTAGTTGAACCTGCGTTCCTTATTACATTTGAAAAATTACCTTTGTACCAATGAGAAAAACCGTATACATTATCAATACCACAGCAGCAATCAGTATCCCCCATGTGATTTAGTCCGTAATCCCCACTACCGTACGTCATACCATACGAATGGATTTTCTCTATGATAGGGCTTAAGTTTTCCCATTTAAACTCGGCTGGAAGAAGCCATTCCCGTCCTACAAGTTTGGCACCATTATCCTTGTAAAATTTATATCCATCCCAACCAATTGCTTTAAACATTCTGCCAAATGGCGATAGATTTTTTTCTACAGGCAGCTTCAGGTATTCAACAATTACATGACTGCACTCAGAGGAGCCGAGGGCGGGTATTAAATTTTCAGCGATTTCGTTAATCCAGGGAAAGAACAACGGCTGTAACCTGGCAATTGTATAAAATCCTGATTTTGACAGGTTTTCGATGTCTCTTATTCTACTTGTAGGAGAGGGAGTATTTGGCTCTATCTCTTCAGCTATTTTGTCATTCATCGTGGTTAAGGAAACTTGTACAACAATTTTTTTCATACTGTTTAATATTCTCAGAGTTTTGTCTTTTAACAGCTCGCTTGTGTTCTTAGTGCTTAAGATTACAGGGTAGTCATATGTACTTAATATTGTTAACAATTCCCTTGATATATTAGACGCAGTTTCGTTTGAAAACGGGTCACTCATGCCTCCAAAATGAATAGGCATTTTTCTCCTCAAGAGTTCCTCAGTTAATCCCGTATTTTTATCACTGCTTTGAAATGCGTTATATAATTTACGCCTCAAAAACTCTGGGTTCACATACAGGTTGTTTGCGGTCCTGCGCCCCCCTCTGGACATTGCAAAACAGTAAGAACAATTTAAATCACACTTAGGAGTAGTATCCAACCTAAAAGGAATACAGCAAAAATAAAACTGGCTCGTCAAAGATAAGGCATATTTGTAAAATCGTTGCCCCCCAACGGATTTATCCACAGTTTCCAATATATTTGTTATGTTTCTTATCTTTTCTTGCCAAAACTGATTTTATTAATTTATTCCTGTTCTTCATAAGGCGTAATGTCGTCAAACACAACCGGGATTTTACTCTTAAAAGCTTTAAGCATTGGCACTGCAATTTCTCTCATTTGCGGGTGCGCAAACTTAGACGTTCTTAACTTAAAAAAATGCCTCCATTCTCTTAAGTTCATCGTAATTACAATTTCCGTTTTTAAAGAATTTGGTAAAACGCCCCTCGCCTGCTCGGGAGTGGCCCCTTTACTTATCAATTTCATATACGCATCCTCAGCAGCCTTCATCGCATTTTTCCATATGATAAACTTTTCTTTTTCTTCCGGCTTATCCCAAAAATAACACCTTATAAAAGTTATCTCATTTCCAAATCTTCCCTCTGAATAATTGCATCTCCTTGTGGATTCTTGTGTATAGCTTGCAAGCCTGTGCCTTACTATTTCATGGCTTACCCCCCTGTCGCATACAACCCGGACAGTAACCGAAGCATGCTCAAGCACAGAGAAGTGCCCTCTTTTAATTATCATTTTAACAAATTTTTTAGCAGAATCTGA
>CAYYKP010000142.1:0-2673 GCA_964468055.1 uncultured Caldisericales bacterium | reverse complement strand
ATATATGTTGCAAGAATCAACACGAAATTTACAACCGGTCCTGTAATGTATTGGGGGAATTTAAGGGCAGGAAAAAGTGCCGCAATGGCGAGCAGTACGGCGGAATAAGTGATAAATTGAATCTTTTTGGTCATATTGCCTCCTTATTACGAGCTCCTCCACGGAGTTCTTTTTATGAAATGTGTGTGTAATAATTTGTGTGCTTTTTCGCTTCCGGGATGGCCGAGATAATTTTTGTACAATTCTTTAACGTGTGGGTTCTGATAGGATTTTCTTATTTTGCTTCGTTCATCGTCTTTATACAAGGCTTCGGCACGTTTTTTAATTATTTCCTTATTTGTTGGGATAGGCTGTCCGCCGCCTCCAATGCAACCACCCGGGCACGCCATTACTTCTATAAAATGTATTTCTTCTTTTCCGATTTTTATCATTTCCAGTAGTTCTTTTGCTTTTCCAAGAGTATTTGCCACGGCAACTTTAGCCTTAAAACCGTCTATATTTACTTCAGCAATTCTTATTCCTTTCATCCCTCTGAGTGGTTTAAATTCAGGGTTATCTAATTCCTTTCCAGTCATTAAATCATATGCTGTTCTTAAGGCGGCTTCCATAACGCCACCACTTACCCCAAAAATTGTACCCGCTCCCGAGTAATCACCGAGTGGGTTGTCAAAATCCGAATCGGACAGATTTGCAAAATCAATTCCGCTTTGCTTTATCATTTTTCCAACTTCTCTTGTAGTGAGAACTACATCTACGTCAGGGGTGTCTTCCGTATAAAGCTCAATGCGAGTTGCTTCGTATTTCTTTGCCGTGCAGGGCATAATCGACACATGAAATATTTTCTCTCTGGGAATACCCATTTGTTCCGCAAAGTATGATTTTATAACGGATCCCATCATTCCTTGAGGAGATTTTGCTGTGGAAATATTTGGGATAAATTCAGGGTAGTACTCTTCTACAAACTTAATCCAGGCCGGACAGCAAGAAGTCATAATAGGCAACGTTTCTTTATTTTTTAATCTATTAATAAGTTCGTTTGCTTCTTCTAATATTGTAAGATCCGCAGAAAAGTTGGTATCAAATACCTTTTTAAACCCAAGCATCTTTAAGGCAGTTGCAACTTTTCCTTTGACAAATGTTCCTGCCGGTAACCCAAACAGTTCCCCTAAAGAAGCCCTGATTGATGGTGCAGTTGAAGCTACAACATATTTATCTGGATCTGCGAGAGCATCCCAAACTCTTTCAGTGTCATCTCTCTCAGTTAATGCACCGGTAGGACAGTGCATAATGCATTGACCACAGTTTACGCAAGGAGTATCTATAAGCAATTTGTTTAGAGGAGCACCTATAAATGTTCTTATCCCTCTCTTTGAAATAGACAATGCATTAACACTTTGCATGTCCTCGCATACTGCAACACAATGCTCGCAGTATATGCATTTGGATGGATCTCTTACGATGGGGCCCATGCTCTCTCTTTTATAAAACGATGGGACTTTGTCAAACGGAATATCTTTTGTGCCAAGCGTATCCGAAATTTTTTGCAATTCACAACTCCCATCTCTTTCGCATGTGGGGCATTCGATGTTGTGGTGTGCAAGAGCGAGCTGAATGTTTGTTTCCCTTGCCTCCCGGACTAAGGGTGTATTTGTAAAAATTTCCATTCCTTCTCTAACTTTTGTGATGCACGAACGCTGCAAAGTGCGGGCTCCTTTTACTTCTACCACGCACACGCCACACGAGCCTTCCTCAGAAATTCCTTTTAAGTAGCAGAGCGTTGGAATTTCTATACCTATTGTCCTGCATGCCTCTAAAATCGTGCTATCTTCTAGAACAGAATAGTTTTTATTATCAATCTTTATATTTACCATTTCACTCCTCCTTGTTTACGGGAATAGGCCTTAAAGGTGTGTCTATCTTTTCGCCCGAGAGTTTTATTACAGAGCCAAAAGTGCATACATCCATACACGTGCCACATTTTATACATTTCTCCTGGTTAATTATGTGAATGTACCCGGGTCTTCCGTCTATTGCTTCAACAGGGCAGTTTCTTGCACATATCGTACAGCCTCTGCATTTTGAAGGATCTATATAATAGTTGATTAATGCTTTACATACTTTTGCAGGGCATACTTTATCTTTTATGTGTGAAATGTATTCATCTTTAAAATATTTTATTGTTGTGAGTACGGGATTCGGAGCCGTCTGTCCCAGACCGCATAATGCGGTGAGCTTTACAACCTTCGCCAGTTTTTTCAGTTTCTCTATGTCGCTCGTGTTGCCCTTGCCTTCCGTAATGTGTTTTAGCATTGTCCACATCTGGTAGGTACCTTCTCTTCCCGGGGTGCACTTGCCGCAGGATTCGTCAACTGCAAATTCAAGAAAGTATCGTGCAGTATCCACCATACAGGTGCTATCGTCCATAACAACAATTCCACCGGAACCCATAATTGAACCTATTTCTGCAAGATGGTCGTAATCAATGGGAGTATCGAAGAGCTCTGCTGGGATACATCCGCCTGAGGGGCCTCCGGTTTGGATAGCTTTTACTGTTTTTTCTTTCACTGCTCCGCCACCTATGTCGTGTATTATTGTTTTTATCGGAGTGCCAAGTGGGACTTCGACAAGCCCTGTTTTTTCAATTTTACCAACGATGGAAAATACCTTTGTACC
>CAYYKP010000141.1:0-2673 GCA_964468055.1 uncultured Caldisericales bacterium | reverse complement strand
TACCGTATATTTTACAAAACCACAATAATGCAGATGGTGGGCAAGTACAGGATGATTTTAATGCAATACTTGCACAAGTAAATGGTAATTTAGATGGCGAAAATGTAGGAAATGGAGCAATAAGTTTGCCGAAGTTAGGAAGTGATGTAAAAGTCTTAGAGGCAATCTATTCAATCGCTCTTGCTTCTGATGTTGCTATTCCCAATACGACTGAAACTGAAGTTCTTTCACAAGCATTAAATTTATCGGCAGCAAGATACTGTTTGTTTTTAATAACTGGTAAATATGATGGAGGGTCTTATGATTGGTATCACGATTTGTATGATGGAGCCAGTATGTTAGACAGCTGGATAAATTATCAAGGAAGTACTGGTAGTGCAGGAACAGCAAATACTTATCACTCCTTTGCACAACTCTCTGCAGGTTCTCATACTATAACATTAAAAATAAACCAGGATAGTGGAGGGGACAAGTCTGAAAGAACAGGTACTCGTATGACTATAGTCCAATTTGCATTTTAATGAAAAATGGATATAATAATAGCAGGAGGTGTAAAATGAAGAATTTAAAAAGATTTATAGTATTAGCGATTGTTTTCTTTCTTGTTTTTACAGCAACAGCTTATGCTTCGCATTCTACAGTAAAGAAAAGCACGCCTGCTTTTTATGGTGATGTGTATGTATTTTATGATAATGCCCCTCTTTTATGGACATTAATGAATGGAAAGGTGCAAGGTGGATATTATGAAGTGCAAGTTAAATCTGTGGTTTTGATGAACAAAGGAGAAGTTATAGAAACCAATATAACTATTCCTTATCAACATTCCAGAATCTGCATTTATTATAAAGGGCATCTTCATTATTTCTATTTGCATCCTTGCTTAATAGGAAACAATTTTATGATGTTTACATTTACGGGTGATGGGTAATGAATTTATCAGATGCAATTACAAGAGTTAGGAGTTTATTAGCTGAATCCACGGCAGGTATGTGGACCGACCAAGAGATTACAGATTGGTTAAATGCAGGAAATAGGAATTTTCACGCTAAAAAAGGTATAAAAGATATATGGAAACTTACAGTTGATGCAGGGGCGAGAAGTGTAGGTACAAATGCAAATATGCTTCATATTAATTATTTATATTTTGCTCTTGCTAATGGAATAGAAAACTACATTTCTCCGTCAGAATACAGGGTATATAGAGATAGAATACTCTTTAATTCGGCTATCCCAGAAAGTGGAACTTTAATCTGTTATGGAGATAGGTTGCCGAATGATGTAGCAAATATGAATGACGAGATAGAAGTAGACCCTCGCTTTGAGCAAGCTATTATAGATTATGCTTGTTATAGAGCGTTTGAAAAAGAGCAACTTCCCGATATGATTGGAATGATGTATAACTCTTATTTGAGGCAGAAAATAGAATGGGAGAAGTCACACCTTGACAAAGGCGGGTCAAGAGTAAGGTTAAAGAAAATTTGGTAAAAAGGCAATAGGGAGATGATAATATGCCAGACTATAATGTTCCCGTGAGAAATTGGCTTGTACAGCAAGGACTTACTAATATCGGTTGGGATAATAAAAATAAGACTGTATTACTAAATGGTAAGCCGTTCTTACTGCAGATGGACCCCGTAACAGGGGCACCACTCTTTAGTATTAAAGATGGTAGGTCATATAGTAATGCATCAGTACTTACAAATGCTTTAAAGCAGTATTTTTTGAATACAGCACAACAAAATGCTACTCCTAATCCTTTTGGGCAAGCAGTTGAGGCTCGTGCCAATCAACCACCTGCCTGGGAGACAACTCCTAATAACGAACCTGGTGCTGGACCTGGAACAGAAAATCCTACAGAGGCACAATCGGCACAGCCTATTGCTGAAGCTCAAAAGAATGGTACTCTTCCTATTAACACCGAAAGTCCTTATTATGAGCCTGCAAGTCAAGTAGGGGCTATAGATGTTGGAACAAACAATCAACCCATTGATAATGCTTTTACTATTCAGGAAAGGATTAGTGAAAATAACTTAATCTCTCAGGCTGGAAGTTATGAAGACTTGCTCAAAAAACTTTCTCAACCAAATCCTTTAATTGGAAAGATAAATGAAATATGGGGACAAAGACTTAAGGCTTCTTTAGACAGCTTACAAGCTTCCTTTGATATGCAAAAACAATCCTTAGAAGCACAAACAGGAAAAATAAAAGCAAATCACGCTGGAGAGATACAGGCAATAGAGCAGGCAATTTTAAAAGCTCGACAACGCACAAAGACTGATATGAATGCAAGAGGACTTTATTTCAGCGGAGTATTAACAAAAGCCTTAACGGGTGTTGAAGAAAAAGGTTTATCTCTAAAAGCAAAGGCTTTGGCACAAGAGACAGCAGAGCTCGATGATGTTGCTGGAAAAATTGCAGTTTTGACTTCTAATTATGCAATATCAAAAGATAAAGTTACAAATTTAATTACTGCTGAAAAAGGTGCCGAGCAATTGAAGATTTTAGAACAAGACCAGGCTAAGAGAGATAAAATAGAACTTATTATTGCTGGAATAAATGCAAAGCTTAAAGCAATGAAAGTTACAGCAAAAGATAGAGAAAAAATATGGGGAATGCAGCAAGAACAAGCAAAACAGGAATCAGAGCAAAAACAAATGCAACAGAATTTTGATA
>CAYYKP010000140.1:0-2681 GCA_964468055.1 uncultured Caldisericales bacterium | reverse complement strand
TTGAATCCCTTTTAATAAATGGCACATGTTTCTCGGTAGACGAATCTGCCGTTTTTTCCTCGAATAAAACCATTGGTTGCCCGCAACAAACAAGCTGCCCACCACCCTCGTGAACCATTTCTACAATGTTTCCACAAATTTCACATTTATAAATTTCCATCTTCTTAGTCACACTACACCTCCCTGTTTAAATTTTTAATTTTATCTGAAAATACTTTTGAAAATTCGTCAAGCTTGTTAAAATCTTCTGCCTTCGGATAACCTTTTATAAGTAGTGGTTCTACAAGCTCCGCTTTAATGTTAGGAATCATTTCCTGTATCTGCTTTACCCCTATTCCGCCCCATGCATAAGACCCAACAACTGAAACAACTTTTACCTTTGGCCTAAGTGCATTTGCAAAATATGCAGTTGATACAACAGTGGGATGTGCACCTGCGAGTACATAAGGAGTTGCAAAAATTACACCGGCAGCATCCACAAGCTCCATTGCAACCTGTCCGATATCAGCAACTGTCAGGTTTATAGGGATTACCTCAATGCCATTTTCAATAAATCTGTTAGTAAGATGCTCCACTATTTTTTTTGTGCTTCCGTGCATAGATACATACGGAATAATTACTTTTTTTTCTACTCTTTCGGAAACCCAATCTTTATAAGCATTTATAATAAGTTCAGGATTAGAATAAACCGGACCGTGGCTTGGTGCAATATACTTGATTTCATACTGCTCGAGTTTTTCTATATTTTTTCTTATCTGAACTCTGAATGGCATCATTATTTCTGCGTAATATCTCTTTGCATCCACTACTACTCTGTGATCATTTTCAACAAACAAATGACTTACAGCTCTATGCGAGCCAAAGAAATCACAAGAAAACAAAATTTTGTCTTCAATAAGGTATGTAGACATTGTTTCCGGCCAATGAACCCAGGGTGTAAATATAAATTTAAGAGTTTTGTTGCCTAGAGGTAATGTTTCTCCGTCTTTTATCTCTATAAAATTTTCGTCTTTTAATAGTAGAAATTCTTTGAGAAAACCTTTACACTTTGCATTTGTTACGACTTTTGCGTTAGGGTATAACTTCAGTACATCCGGGATGCTCCCTGAGTGATCCTGTTCTGCGTGACTTGATATGATATAGTCAATTTTTTCAAGGTTTAAAGCTTTCAAATTTTCAAGAAATTCTTCCTTTTTTTCAGGCTCAACAGTATCAATTAACGCAATCTTTTCACTTCCGATAATAGCATAAGAATTATAGCTTGTACCATCCGGAAGCGGAATTAAATTATCAAATAGCTTTCTGTCCCAATCTATGGCCCCGACCGCAAAAACACTATCTGCTAACTTTCGTACTGCCATTTATGCCTCCTCTTTTACAAGCGGAACATATACCCTTGCTCCTAATTCTTTGTCTAACATAAATAAGCCGTTTTTACTTCCCTCTATAAGCTTCAATTTATCAATTATCTCTCTGTCATTCTCTTCTTCTTCAACCTGTTCATCTATAAACCACTGAAGGAAGTTATATGTCGCGCGGTCTTTCGTTTCTTCTGCAATATCAACAAGATAGTTAATTCTTTCCGTGATATGCTGTTCATGTTTCAATGTCTCCGCAAAAACATTCAACGGAGATACCCAACTATAGGGCGGTTCTTTTATTGCTTGAAGTTTTACCTCTTCTCCGCGGGAAATGATATAGCCAAACATTTTCATACCATGGTCAACCTCTTCTTTATATTGCACCATCATCCAATTCGCAAAGCCCTTAAGCCCGATTTTATTGCAATAAGCAGACATAGATAGATACAAGTATGCAGAATAGAATTCTTCATTAATCTGATCCGTAAGTGCTTTTTTCATCTTTTCATCTAACATCTTTCCATCTCCTTTCATAAACTATAATCATTATAATTTATTATATACATTTTTGTTCCTCTGTCAAGGTCAAAAGTCTATTTGCTGAAAATTGCAGGATTAATCATATGAAAGCCTAGTCTTTTTATCTGTTAGAGTTGGTTTTATCAACTCTTGCCATTCGTCAAAATTCCAGGTACCTAATTTTTCATGTATGACATAATATTTTTCAGGTATCGGATGTGTTCCTACAACAACCTCTATGCCAAACTTCTCCTCTATAAATTTTTTAAAATAACTTATGTAGGGGCAGGGCGGATACCCTACTACCATTCCCGTTGCAAAATGAATTATCGTTGCTCCGTTTTTCTTCATTTCTTCCGGAGCATGTTCTATGTTTCCCCCGGGACATCCACCGCAGGTTGTATACCCTACTACTTCCACATTTTTTCCCTTATAGCGCTCGAATGCGCCTTCCTTATTCTTCAGTGCCCTAAAACATTTCCCACCTGAACAATCTTTGTAGCGATCACAGATAATAATTCCGATTTTTACTTCTTCTGACATATTAACCTCCTTTCCTATTATTATATTCCGAGTTACCAAAATAAAAAATTCATCATCGTATCTATATAATAATTCTTTACGATTTAATACTTATTTGGATAAAATTCGCCATATTTTATTCCATCAGCCATTACATTAGAAAAGATACAAAATATAGTTTTGTGATATTACTCTAAGGATTGCTTTTATGAGGAATAGTATTATTCCTTTTTTCCGCTACAAAATTATACAACAACCGCAGCAATATCATGGATTATA
>CAYYKP010000139.1:0-2704 GCA_964468055.1 uncultured Caldisericales bacterium | reverse complement strand
CAAAATATGCTTTCTCTGCGGAGTATCTCAAAAAATGACTTTGGCTTAAATACAAGGTTTCTTGATCATCATCTCCTTTGGGATACCTTCAAGAAACCCGCATTCCTTCGTGAGCATCCAGGAAGTCCTGATAAATACAGGATTATTTTATGGCGTTTTTATGCATTTTAAGGGCAAAATTATAGATCAGGGCATAAATATCAAGCTTTGGGTAATTATTCGCTGAGGAGCATCTATGATACGCTCCTGCTTATATGCTATAAATGCAGTGTTTATCAGGTGTTGTTGTGCATTAAAAAGGTATATATGGTGCGCTTTACCCCTTCGTTTAATTCTTTTGTAAGGGGGTTCGCAGGTTGCTTTTTTATATAGATTTATTAAATAACGGTGCCTTAACTATTATTCCGGATTATCTACCATCTTACTTCTCATAATTTACTTTAAAGTAGATTTTTTGTCGAGAGAACAATTAAAATGCGCGCAGAAACATTTTCAAGATAAAACTGTTATTCAATAATTTATGACCTCAAAAGATAGTTGCTCTTCTTCAGTCACTCCAGATGAATCTTGTAACAGAGTATCAGCATTTAACTTTATTACAAAATGCTTTTTCGCTTTTTCCGCCGCAAAATAAAAAACTTTCTGTTTTTTGTAACCTTTTCCGTTTGAGATGTGTAAACAATATAGGAATGCATATGGAAGAGAGAAAATTTATAAGGGCACTGAATGTGCTAAAAGAAGAAGATACAAAGATAAACATGGAGTATGTGTTGTTTGAGCGGATTAGAAGGGAAAAGTTTAAATGGTTTGCAATCCGCACGGCATTTATTACTCCCCTTGTGTTTATCGTGTTGTTTGAAGTATTAAAATTTGTTCAAAAACTGCAAATCTTCCGAACGGTTATCGCACTGCCGCTGCTCAAAAACATCATTATGAAGTTTCCTTTACTTTCTCTCTTTGCATACCTTTATGTGGCAAGCGTGCTTGCAAGCATGCTTATTTCGATGTATATAGGAGGAGGTGAAGATGTTGAAATGTTATTATCACCCGGATAGGGAAGCAGTTGCCGTATGTTCCGTTTGCAAAAAACCACTCTGCAAGGAATGTGCGCACGAGTACAAAGGCAAAATTTACTGCAAGGACTGTCTTGCAAAAGTAAAAGAGGAAGAAAACGCATCGGCAAAGAGTATGCAAAAAGGAGAAGCACATGATAAAAGTGCGACAAAAATCATTATTATTTCAATCGTTATCGCCATTGTTATCATAGGTCTTATACTGCTTAGCACGGCAGGATTATTCTTTGCTCCGGTGCCCTTGCGATGAACGGAAGTCGCTATGAAATGCCGAACTATTCCGAGCAAATGCTGCATTTTACAATATTGGTTATTTCTTTTGAAATAACCACACTTTTGGGAGGTGAGTAATTTATGAGAGATACGGATGCAAGATATATGTTAGGAAGTGTTTTACTTTCACTGGGTATTGTCTACATACTGTCAAACATTGAAATAAACTTCTCGTCATTTTGGGGATTTGTCGGTATCTTTACAATATTCGAAGGCAGTTATTATACTGTAAACTACATATTCAAAAAGCACAGAAATATTACAAGCCCGCTTATCACTTTGCTCTTTGGTATCACGATTTTGATTTTCACTTTTCACATTGTGCAATCTACGTTTACCATGGTTGTTTCCGGTTTCTCCATTGCAACGGGTATTGCGTTGCTCCTGTCGGGATCCATACTTAAAACCTCCAAAAGGGAAATTATTTCCGGAATTGTGCTGATATGTTTTGGGTTTCTCATGGCAACGCCGGCCTTGTTTAATGTAAGCGAAGCTTTTTATGGATACTTGCGCATATACGGCATCGGTTTATTGCTTGTGATTTTTGGCATTGCAATAATGCTTCCGAGAGGTAGCAAACAAAAAGAAAGCAAAGGAGGTAAAGAACAATGAATCACACAGACGATGAAAAAAAGGATACAATAGGCACCTGCGCACGATGCGGTAAGGAGGTACGTCCCGAAGATGCAGTCGTAATAGACGGAAAACTCTACTGCAGGACATGTGCTGAAAAAATAAAACATGAAGAAATGCATTCCAAACGGCTCTATAGGTCAATGACAAGCAGATTTATTGCAGGTGTATGCGGTGGAATCGGAGAATATTTGGGTATAGACCCTACGATTATCAGAATAATCGTTGTTGTGCTTATGTTCCTTCCTCATTGGAGCGGATTTTTCACGATGATTCTCATATATACCCTACTCTGGATTGTGATGCCCGAAGGAGATAGAGTGTGATGAAGTGCTTTGACGACCCAACGCGCGATGCAGTCGGTGCATGTACACGTTGCGGCAAGGCGGTATGCCCTGAGAATGCTGTTTATATAGATGGGAAACTTTACTGCAAAGAGTGTGCAAAAATTGTGCTCGGAGCTGGAAAAAGCGGCACTAAACACAAATCACTGTACCGCTCGCGCAAAGACAATCTGATCTGCGGAGTATGCAGAGGCCTTGCCGATTACTTTGAAATTGATCCTGTATTGATGCGTGTAATTGTTGTGCTCGTCACGGTGTTTACGGGCATAGTGCCAGGCATTATTGTTTATTTTATCCTTTGTGCAGTAGTTCCGAAAGAACTTTAAGCGAACGATCCTTCGCGAGTTTTTGCTTATTGACGTATTTTGTCCGGTTGGTACC
>CAYYKP010000138.1:0-2724 GCA_964468055.1 uncultured Caldisericales bacterium | reverse complement strand
TAAAAATGCTTACTATTCTGTCCCACAGTTATTGTAACTGTGGGACAGAATAAATACATTATTTTATGAAAAGAAAATATTTTACAGTAGTTTGTTTAGTTATTATTCAGTTTTTGATCCTTGCCTTATTTCCTAATAATGCGTTTGGAAAACTCTCAAAACTTCATCTGGCTAAGATCCCTAATACTTATGTTATTATATGCCCTCCTGAATTATCTGAAATAGTTCTTCCGCTTTTACAGTATGAAAATTCAAAAGGATTTAATACAAAAATTGTTACGACTGAGGATATAAAGTATGACCTTTCCTCAAGTTCCATTTCTTCGTATGTCATACGGCGGTTTTTGAAAAAGTATTATGCTTCGTGGGGGATTAAATACGTTCTTCTTATCGGAAGTATAAATAAAATACCTATGTTTTATGTATACCCAAATGCCAAAGTACATACAAGTAAGGGGTCATATTTTTCTGCGGTGCCGACTGATTTCTTTTACTCAGATCTTACATCTAATCTTGATTCTGATGGAGATGGTTATCCGGGTGAACTTTTCGATGATAATATAGATTTTTCTCCGGAAGTTTATGTAGGTAGAATTCCTTTTGAAGAGCCTTTAGTTGTAAAAAAAATTGTACATAACATTGTTTCAAAAGATAGTCGTGAGAATAATTTGTTTGCCAATAGTAGAATATTATTGGCAGCATCAATGCTTTCCTACAAGGGTGAAGATTTTGATGGAATAAATTTATTTAAAGGTGATGAATCTGTTGCTGCGATGGATTTTTTAAATAAAGTAACAAATATAGATAACATTTCTTGTGTGTTAATGAATGAAAAGGGAGGGGTTGAACCCTCTATTTATAAAAGTGACGTTCCCTTGAGCAAGGATAATTTTCAAGAAATATTAAAAAGCGGGGTTGGGCTTACCATATTTTTTGGGCACGGAAATGAAACGGCGATATATAGGAAATGGAAGCCTGCCGACACTAATGATTTGAAATATTCATGGAATGAACTTTTATCTTCATATGATAACATCTCTTTGAATGGAGGTATCTTTTTATCAGCGGCATGCCTTACAGCGTATCCAGAAAATCCTCGCAATCTTGGATCTACTCTTCTAAAAAAAGGGCTTGATGCGTATGTAGGGTTAACCAGGGTAGGTTGGAGTCCCTCATACTTTTCTAATTATCGTGACGGAGGTATTGACGCAATATTTATTGACATCGGAAGAAGGCTGGTTAATGGGGAATCTGTAGGTAGTGCGATGTATTCTGCATTGTATAAGTATAATAACTCTTGTAAATTTAACGATATAGAGGATCCAATTCCTTCTGGTCAAATGAATATTTTTGATTTTGTGTTATATGGTGATCCAGCTACGTATTTTTTAAGAGGAAAAAGTAATACAGTATATTTACCCAAATACATTAAAACACTGAATGAATATGGCGATTCTGAAACTCATTTCATGATAAGTATTAAAAATGGTAATGTATGCAAAAATGAACTTGAATTACAGAAAAACAGTAGTTTATTCAATCTGTTTCTTGAAAGAAAAGAAAACAGTTTTATTGTTAATTGCAAACTTAATAAGACCAATAAATTAATTCAGCCTGGTCTATATAAGCTTTTTATTTCCTATAAATCTTTGAAAATACCAATTTTTATATATATTGATGATTGTAAAAAAGATCCTTTTACTATTACTTTTAACTCTGATAATGGTAACGGGAATTTAAAAGTTTTTGCTACAAGGAACATCGAAGTAGGAGATTTTCTCTATTTTGATGTTCAATTTAAAAATGACTTTTTGTTTGCCGATAAGGCTTCAGTATTTTTAGAAAGCTCTAACTTTCGCAGCAATATTAATATAGACAATTATTACGGAACTGTGAATTTTATGATGAAATTCACTAAAGGCTTAGTTATTCCTGGTAAAGAAATAGCGGATATTCACTTTTATATAAAAAGAAACTTTTTTGAGAAATACATTTTTTTAAAAAACATAAAAACAAAAAACGCAAGATTCTTACCCCTACAGATTGAGGTATCTGGTAAAGGGAATATGCTTGGAGATGTAAATAAAGATGGAAAGGTAGATTTAACTGATTTTTCTATGGAGAAGCAGTCTTTTTCTGTAAGTTATAAAGATCCGGGTTTCAATGAGTGGGAGGATCTAGATATGAATGGAATTATTGATGGGAAAGATCTTTCAATTCTCTGGCTTTTAGTAAATAAAATAGACTATAAAGGTTCTTTAATCGGTGATTGTTATGCTCTCCCCTCTACTTTTATTATTGAAAACCCGCGCTCTGCAGTTAAGATTTCTACTGTGTGTGATTCTACTTCTAATTGTAATGATGATATTCTATGTAGTTATGGTTCTTTCATCTCGAATAATAATATAAGATTTAGTAATAAAATTGATTTGACTGACATTCCCGATAACTTGCATGTGGATATAACATTAAAGCGAAAAGATTCAAGAATTTATTATTTTGCTAAAATTAGCAATAACAGTCATAGTATCTATTGGATAGATTATCCTTCTTCTGCCTTCAAGTTTATTTTCTTATTAAATTCCAAGTATGCAGTTTTGGCATTTCCAAATGTTGGTGTGGCATGTTCACAAGGATATCTGTATTCTAACAGTAGCATAGTGAGATTTTTTAGCTTACCAGCTTAGTTATTGAGAAGTTTTATATCATAGGAGATGTGTCACA
>CAYYKP010000137.1:0-2742 GCA_964468055.1 uncultured Caldisericales bacterium | reverse complement strand
TTTTTGAAAAGTTCTCTCGTTTGCAGTTTTTCCTTTGCTTCTTTCGGGAGATAAGCAATCAGTTTTTCCGTAATTCCGTAATATACCTTACTGTTCTTAAATATACGGATAACAAAACCTTTTTTTAAAAGCTCGTTCAGCATACGTGAGCTATTCACCCCGCGCAGCTTATCAACACGTTCTTTTGCTGCATCGGATTTCAGCAGTATTGCTATCACCTCGAGAGACTGTTTTGAAAGAGAAGACTTTCTTACTTTAACAAATTTACCGTATAGTCTTTTATATTTTTCATTTGGCACAAACGCATAGCCTTTTTTTGTAAGCACCACATTGATTCCACTGTCTTTATACTTTTCCTCAAGCGCAGTTAAAAGCTCTAAAACCGCTTCTGCGGACAGCCCTGTTGCTTCACGCAGCCTACTTATCGTAAGGGGCTTGTTTGAAACAAACAGTGTGGCTTCAACTGCTGAAAGATACTCGGCTTTTTTCATTTATCTCAACAAAAATAGGGGCAAAGAGGTCCGCCTGTTTTATCAGAACATATTTATTCTTTGCCAGAATAAGGATTGCAAGGAACATTAAGATAATCTCAATACGCGATTGCTTCTCCATAAAAAAATCCTGAAATAAAATCCGATCATTTTTTCTCAGTTTTTCTTTTATCTCCGAGATCGCCTTTTTAATGGAGTATTCGTTTTTCTTTACGGCTTTTTCCTCTACATATTTTTCCCTTTCGAGGATTTCCCGTATCACTTTTGACAGGCGTGAGAACGGTACTTCCTTCTGTTCTTCGTCCTCCACATATTTACGTTTTATTTCACTATTTTCCTGTTTGAAACTGTTTTTTATAATGGAAAAAACTTCCAGAATATCTTCTTCTTCCGTAATTTTACGTTCCCTCTTGAATGTATTTAAAGAGAAAAGAAGCAGAAGTAACTCGGACTTAAGCTCAACAAGAACTGAAAGTTCTAACAATGCTTCGCCTATTTCAAGATAATTTCTGCTTCTACGTACCTCATCCAACTCCTGCCCTACTACTTTCAAGAGTTCTATGGAAAGCAGGTTTTGACGATCCTTTTGTCCTTTCTCTATAAACGTTTCAAGTGCGGTTTTCATCAGTCTATCTTCATATGCTGGAGTGTCTGCCGAAGCGTTTCTCCTGCAACTTTGCGCGCTTTTTTACTGCCCTCTTCGAATATTTCGATAATATCATTCCGTTTATTTGCAAGAGATTTTCTCTTTTCCCTTATCGGAGCTAAATTTTTATTGATGTTATCTGCAAGATGTTTTTTACAGGTAACACAACCCAGCGTACCGGACTTACAATCCTTTTCTATTTGCCCGATTTCATTTTTACTGAAAATTTTATGTAGTTTAAATATAGTGCATACTTCCGGATGTCCCGGATCATTCCTGCGAACTTTCCGGGGATCGGTAACTGCAGTCATTATCTTTTTCTGCGTAGTTTTTTCATCATCGGCAATTTTTATATCATTATCCAGACTCTTTGACATTTTTCTGCCGTCAACTCCGGGAATAGAAGGAAACTCGGTAAGAAGAGGCTCAGGTTCAGGAAACAGCTCACCATAAAACCTGTTAAACCTGCGTACGATTTCCCTTGCAATTTCAAGATGGTGCACCTGGTCTTTTCCCACTGGTACATGGTTTGCTTTGTATAAAATAATATCCGACGTCATAAGTATGGGATATCCGAGCAATCCATAGGATGCATTTTCTTTGAGCTCAAGATTTCTTATCATATCTTTCACTGTTGTATTGCGTTCTACCCATGGTATCGGCACAATCATAGAAAGGAGCAGATGCAAATACGTATGTTCCGGCACTTTGGACTGAACAAAAAGAGTACTTTTTTCAGGATCTACTCCGGCTGCAAGCCAGTCGAGCATTACCTCAATACGGTCTTGTTTTATTGTTTCAGTGTGATCATATTTCGTGGTAAGTGCATGTAAATCAGCTATAAAGAAAAATGAATCGTATCTGTCCTGAAACTTTACGTAATTTGCAAGTGCACCATACAAATGCCCTATGTGTAATTTCCCGGTAGGCCTCATCCCGCTTAATACTCTGTCCATTATCTACCTCCTCAAAGGAAAAGTTTTAAAAATGGCATGACAATAGCATTTAATATAAGATTGAAATGGAAAGCAGGGACCATAATCAGAACAACAATCAAAATCATACCATATGTATTCATTGCATCGTCCATAAGCCAACGCTGTGGCCTCTTTGTCATTGCATAAAGAACTTTAGAGCCGTCAAGAGGCGGAATCGGCATCAGATTAAACACTCCAAGATACACACTATAAAGAATAATATACTGTATGAGGATAACAAAGTAATTAAAATTATTTAGCATTACGGCAGAATGTGACATAATTTTATATATAGGAGCAAGTACGGCCGCCGTAAGGAAATTCATAAGCGGGCCTGCTAAAGAAACAATCGCCATACCGGAACGGAGGTTTCGCAAAGCAAAAAAATCTACAGGAACAGGTTTACCCCAACCGAATTTGAACAAAAGAAGGGCAAGGAATCCAACCGGGTCAATATGACGCAAAGGGTTCAGACTAAGCCGCCCCATTGCTTTTGCCGTATTATCACCTAATTTATAAGCAGCATACGCATGCCCAAATTCATGCAGTGTCAGCACAATCAGCACTGCAGGCAAAGCAAAAAGCAATAATTCTATCCAATAATTCGCACTAAAATTAAACATTATTT
>CAYYKP010000136.1:0-2774 GCA_964468055.1 uncultured Caldisericales bacterium | reverse complement strand
TCTGATCCCGTTTCTTTTGCGTGTGCTTTATAATTCTTGCCAAGGCAGATAATTTTGCTCTCTCTGGAAATAGGTGCGCCAAATTTAGCATCTTTTACCGTAAAAAGTTTATAGAATTCTTTGCCGAAAGTCTTTTTTGCCACTTTTAACATTGTTTTTACTTCTTCCCACCCGGATATAAATTCAGCCATGCTGTAAACAACGGGAAATTCCCTATCCTTTATAACATCGCTTAAAACATCCGAAACAAACTGTACATCAATGAGTTTGTCTTCCTCCATGACTCCGAACTTTTCAATCTGTCCTTCTTTAAATGTTGCGATTTTCATCTATACCTCCTTATTAAAATTGTAATTAAAAATATAATAAATGCCGTAAGAACAATGGATGGCCCTGTAGAAATGTTCAGTAAATACGAAAATAAAATCCCGAAAATTGCACTTAATATACCAAAAGTAACGGAATATACCACTGTTTCCTTAAAACTTTTTGCAACGTTCATTGCAGCAGCAGGTGGAATTACAACAAGTGCGGATACCAGTATAATACCTACTGTTTTTGTGCTGACAACAATAATCAGTGCAAGTACTACAAAAAACGCATAGTCGACTACTTCAACAGGTATCCCTTTTACCCTTGCCCAGTCTTCGTCAAGTGATACCATAACAATCTCGTGGAAAAATATAAACAGAAGTAATAGTGCAAAGATAAACAGAGCGGCCGTAAGATACATGTCTGTATTCGTCACTGCAAGAATATCCCCGAATAGATAGCTCAAAAGATCCGGTTTATATCCTCTTACGAATCCTATTAAAATTATACCTAATGCCATAGAAGAAGGTAAGAATATACCAATTACCGTATCAATGAAAAGCACGGATTTTCTGTAAAGATATCCTATGGCAAGCCCCACAAATACACCGAATACAATTGCACTGCCAAAAGGATTTATATTTAATAAATATCCTATTGCGACACCGGTAAGAGACGAATGCGCTACTGCATTTGCGAAAAATGACATTTTTCGTGTTACAACAAATACGCCCACTGAGGCGCAGAGTATAGCCGATAAAATACCCGTAATCATGGCACGCTGAAGGAATGCAGGTATCATTTAATCTCCTGTTCTTTGTAAAGTTCACAAGGTCCATTTTCAGGACAAGGCTTATGTTTGAATGCACCTATGTCGTGTCCGTAAAGTGATTGAAGTTTCTGTTCATTTAATACATCCGTTGGGCTTCCGCTGCAAACGAGTTTTTTATTTAAACATAGTACCGTATCTGCAAATTTATCAAGTATTGTAACATCATGAGAAATCAGTATGATTGTAATACCATATTGTTTATGAATCGTATCCATAAACTCATAGAATGTTTTCTCGCCGGCAATATCAATACCCGCAAGCGGTTCATCCATAAACATAATTTTAGGAAGAAATGTAAGTGCTCGCGCAATAAGCACTCTTTGCATTTGCCCTCCTGATAGGTTACCGATCATCTCATTTTGCATATTTTCAAGATGTGCCATTCTCAAAAACGTATCTATGCGTTTTTTTCTTTCTGTTTTTTCAAGTGGTGTTTTTTCAAGTGAAAGTTGTAAAACTTCCTTTACGGTAATAGGTAAATTTTTTGAAAAATTGAACTTCTGCGGAACATACCCAATTTTAAGATGCTCTGCCTTTGTGAGTTTGCTTACGGGTTTTCCAAAAATCTCCGTGCTTCCTGTATACGGAACAAGGTTTAAAACAGCTTTTATAAGGGTTGACTTTCCCGCTCCGTTCGGACCTATTACAACAGCAAGAACCCCCCGTTTAATTTTAACCGAAACATCGTAAAGTGCAATTGTATTGTTGTATTTAACAGTGAGGTGACGGACAGAAAGAATGGTTTCATTCATTGCTTAGCGCCCGTTTTACCGTTTCCACATCGTAGGTTAAAAGATCTATATAACTGTTGCGCCCATTTACTCCGCCCAATGGATCAAGCGTTTCTATCTTTATACCGCTATCTTTCCCTATTGTATCTATTATATCAGAAGAAAGCTGCGGCTCCTTGAAAAGTACTTTTACTTTTTCCTTTTTTATGAGGTTTTCTATTGCAATAAGTTCTTTTGGGGTGGGCTTCCTTCCTGGTATGCGTTCAATAACCGCAATTTCATTCAGTTTAAAATATTCTGCAAAATATGTATAAGCCGGATGGAATGCGATAAAGTTTCTATTATGCAAACTGCTTAAGTCTTTTTTTAAATTTTCGGATGTGTCAAGGATCTTCTTTGAATATTTTTCGTAGTTCGCTCGGTAGATTTCAGCATGTGCCGGGTCTATACGTGAAAGAGTAGTTTCAATTATCTTACATTCCTCTACGGCGTTCTGTGGGTTTAACCAGAGGTGCGGATTCCCTTTATGTGCTTCCACCATGCTTTTTAGCTCCGTATTTACATTTACTTCATTTTCAATTCCCGCACTTTTTGCGAGTTTTCCTATCCATTCGTCCAGGCCAAAACCGTTTATGAAAATGACTTTTGTACCGTATAATTTTTTTAAATCTTTAACTGTTGGAGAAAAAGTGTGTGGACTGCTGCCCGGAGGAAGAATTAGAACAGGCTCTATAAAATTTCCCCCGATATTCCTTACAAAATCGTATATGGGAAATATTGTTGCTGCAACTTTCACTTTCTCCGGTTTTTGACCGGTCCCGCATCCTACCGTAAAAATAATTAAAAATATAGTAAATATAATTATTATTTTTTTCATCATAATTTAATTATAGCACAAA
>CAYYKP010000135.1:0-2805 GCA_964468055.1 uncultured Caldisericales bacterium | reverse complement strand
ACCCTGAGCAAACTATTAAAGCAGGCGTTGTAAAAAATATTGTTGAATCATTTACTCTCGAGGTCTTGAAGAGAAGAATAATAGTAGAAACTGCTCTTGGATTCTTACGTTCAGAAAATTTTATACAACCTTCTGAGATCCAAAAATTGATGCCTATGTGGCTTTCGGAGATAAAAAACAAAGAAAACCTTGTTTCAGTGAGTAAAGAAACAGAAAAGAAAAACACTAAAAACCCTCTTGCAATGGAATATTATGCAGTCGGAATGGGAATTATGTATCTGCTGTTTGCAACAAATTCAGGTGCTGAAACAATTCTTGAAGAAAGAAGAATTAAGACATTTGATAGAATAAAGGTTGCTCCCGTAGGTGAAAAGGAAATCCTTGGAGGGAAACTCTTTGGTATTTTTCTTGTTGGCCTTCTCCAATTTGTCATCATTATAATGTTTACAAGCATATTTTATAAAGTGAACTGGGGTGATTCTGCCCCGGGCATTATCATTATGATTCTCTCTGCCGTATTAGCTTTCTCCGGGTTTTCGACGCTCCTGGCTTCCTTTGCAAAAAACCAGGAGCAAATTGGAAACATAGGATCTGCATTGTCAATGATATTTGGATTTCTTGGAGGTGCAATGTGGCCTGTATTTACCTTTCCCAAATGGATGAATATAGCAAGCAAATTCACACCGAATAGGTGGGCTCTGGACGGATTTTTTAAGCTAATGTATGACGGAGGAGGGGTTATCTCTATCCTTCCATACGCATTTGTCCTTCTCATTATGGCAAGTATTTTCTTTTTTATTGGTGTTTCCAGGCTCAGGCTTAAAGGGGTATAAAGATGCTTAAAAAAATTGTTTATATAGCGTGTAATTCCTTGAGAATAGTACTTCGTGATAAAGGCACTCTTATCTGGCTTATTTTAATGCCAATCATCTGGACCATTCTCATCGGTGCTATAAATACTCCACATAGCGGAAACGAAAAAATCCCTGTTGGTTTTCTCAACAGAGATAAAGGAATCTATGGAGAAATATTCAGAAATACATTGGAAAAAGAAAAAGGTGTTGAAATTGTTGAAGAAAGCAGCAAGACTGAAATGAAAAATCGTGTAAAAGAGTCCGATCTTTTTGCAGGTTTATTGATACCTGAGGATTTTTCAGAAAAACTTATTAGCGGCACGCCTACGACAGTTGAGATTTTAAAATCTGAGAAAAGCTTTTCTTATTTTCTGGATGAGATCGTAACGAAGACGGCAAACAGAATATCTATCGATGCACTTTCGGCAAATTTCACACTTGAAAAATTAAGAGAGAGAAAAATTATTCCGGAAGAACAGAAAGAAAAGATATGGAGAAAAATATTTCAAAAAGCAGATATGTCATTTGAACCCACACCTCCCATTCGTGTAGAGTACAACATCCTATCCGTTGAAAAAAAGGATGAGAATATACCCATTGGAATGAATGCATCCTCTCCTGGATTTGCCGTAATGTTTGTTATGATGGGAGTACTCTTTGCAGCAGCTGCAATGATAGAGGAGAGACATAACAAGACACTGGCAAGGCTTTTAACAACACCAACGAAGAAATTTTCTATAATCTCAGGAAAAATGTCCGGGTTTTTCTTAATTGGCTTTATACAGTTTTTGATTCTTATCCTTTTCGGTCAATTTATTCTGCGAGTAAACTGGGGAAACTCACCCTTAGGGGTTCTTCTTATTACGATGAGTTATGTTCTTTCTGTTACCGGAATCGGGATGCTTATTTCTGTTTTTGTACGAACTTCTGCTCAAGCAGGTGCATTGGCTATACTTTTTTCAATTGTAACAAGTATGCTTGGTGGTGCGTGGTGGCCTATTGAAATTGTTCCAAGCTTTATGCAGAACATTGCACGGTTTACCCCTCAATACTGGGCGATAGATGGATTCAATAAAATTATTACAAGAGGATTTGGAACGATAGCAATTCTTCCCGACTTCTATGTGCTTACTATAATTTCGGTTGTAACGCTCTTCCTTGCCGTGCTTTCTTTCCGGTTTGAATAGAACTTCAGAGTTATCCTTTTAACCTTTCAAGCCTAAGAAGTCTCCATTTTCTACAAGATGAAGATGAATCAGGTTTAATTTTACTTAGTTTAGGTGTGTAATATTACCACTATGAAACTCCGACTTGATACAAACAAACATTTATGTCTTGTCCTCGTTTATGAGACTCTTTCAATGAGGGCATTTATTTAACCGTATTATATCAAGACTTCCTCCAAACTCAATAGGTGCTCTGCAGTTCAAATTGCTGTGAATATTTTCATTGTTGTAAAAGTTTATGTAGCTTTCTATTGCTATATTTTGAACATATTTAAGTTTAAGCATTCATCCCTTAATTTATCCATAAAGGACTTTGCGATGCACTCTAATACGAAAAATTTAATACGGAAAACCGCATCTTTTTAATGCTTTTAGTACTTTGGATGCAGCGTGCAACAAATATTGTGAGTGTAAACATACCACTTTTCTATATTGTGACATTCCAAACGACATTGGCAGAGAAGAATAAAAAACGAGAGTTAAAAACTTTTTTGAAAAAAAATCTCCCCGAAATGGTGGAACTTTTTCGCCTGATTTGCATCTTATTTATAGAAGAGTAAAATCTAAAAGAAAATTATGCGGAGGCAAAAATGAAAAAATTGTGTGCAAAGAGTATTAAGAAGGTAGTAGTTACTGTTACTGCAATGGTTGTTGCTATATCACTTTTTGCAGTGTTGCCTGCACAAAATATGCAAACTGCTTTTGGAGACGCGGCACCTGTATTT
>CAYYKP010000134.1:0-2854 GCA_964468055.1 uncultured Caldisericales bacterium | reverse complement strand
GGGCAGCAAAAAGACATCTGCCTCCCGAAAAATCATTGGGACAAAAACTTCATTTTAGAGTATTATTTAAATTTTATCTATGAAAAACTATTCCCTCGTGATCCATTACTCTATAAGTCCAAACTTTGACATAGTCGGTTATTACAAAAGCCGCCAGTGCATATCCCCACACGAAAAGCGCCAGCTTCCATCCGATAGGTGTCAGTAAAATTCCGTAAACAGTGATTAGTGTCGCTATAGTTTGGGTACTTATTATTGCAAGGAGCAACTGTTTTGCCGGCTTGATAGACCAGAAATGTTTCCTTGTTCTTGTAACAAGAACGGTCAGATGCCCTGCCACCGAGAGTTTCAAATATATAAAAGACTGCACCATAGGCTTGTTTAAGTGTAATACTCTCATGGCAATATAAAAAATCCCAAACGATGAAAATACCCCGACTATTCCCAGTACGGTGGACATCGTGAGAACCTCTCTCATATCCCACTTTTCAGGTTTAATTGCTTCTCTCACGTTATCAAATGCTATCGTCATAATCGGCGCATCATTTAAAAGTGCAAGTAAGACAATCATTAATGCCGTAATAGGGTAGAACCTGAAAACGAGAATTGACAATGTTATGAAGAGTAGGATTCTTATTGTTTCAGCAATACGATACAGTGCATAGCTGTACATACGGCGAAAAATCTTCCTGCTCTCTTTAATTGCATCAATAATTACCGAAAGCCCCGGAGAAGTAAGCACAATGGATGCTGCCGATTTTGCCGCATCGGTTGCCCCGGCAACGGCTATACCAATGTTAGCCTTTTTTAAGGCAGGGGCATCATTTACGCCATCGCCTGTCATCCCAACTATATGCCCCATTTTTTGAAGCAATTTAACAATGCGAAATTTATGTTCGGGGAAAACTTCGGCAAAACCATCGGCATTTTCTACGAGATGCTCTGTTTCCACATTAATGGTATCCAATACGGAAGAGGCAGGCAGAACATTACTGCCCAAGCCTATTTGGCCCGATATTTCCTTTGCTATAGCTATATGGTCGCCTGTGACCATCTTAACGTCTACTCCCATTTTTTCAGCCGTACGCAACGTTTCGGCAGAGTCTTCACGCGGAGGGTCATATAGCGGTATAATGCCTGCAAACTGCCAGTTACCCTGCGAATCCGTTCTACCCACGCCCAGTGCACGGTAACCTTTCTTAGCAAGAACTTCCACTTTCATGCTGACTCTTGCACTAATTTCTTTGTTATTATTTTTAACCAATGCTGAAATTGCCTGAGGCGCACCCTTGCTAACCATAAAAGTATTGCCGCTTAAATCTTTTATTGTTGCCTCTGTGTATTTTGTTATAGGATCAAAAGGTTTAAATTTTTCTACTTCATAACTTCCAATCTTATTCAATACTTCTGCTTTAGATTTAGCAACCGAAACAATAGCATTATCAATCGGATCATTGTCTTCAGCTCTGGAAGCTAAGGCCGAAAAAAGTAAAACATCATTTTCGGTAAAGCCATCAAACGATTCTATCTTGTCCAGAGTAAGTTCGTTTTTTGTAATAGTTCCCGTTTTATCACAACATAAAATATCCATACCCGCCATTTCTTCAATTGCTGACAGTTTGCTGACAATTGCTTTTTTCTTTGATAAATTGATAGCACCCACTGCCATCGTAACAGAAAGTACGGCAGGCAGGGCAACCGGAATTGCGGCAACGGTTAGAACAAGCGCAAACTGGAGCGTATCCAATATACTTTCATTTCTGAAAAGAGCAACAAAAAATATTAAAGTAACCAGGAATATGGCAAGTACGATAAGGTAATCGCCAATTTTGAGTACTGCTTTTTGAAAGTGACTTTCCGTTTTGGTATCCGTTACAAGCTTTGCTGTTTTCCCAAAAAAAGTATTCATACCCGTGGAAACTACAAGAGCATTCATCTCGCCCTGGCGAACAATAGAACCGTCGTATCCTATATCCGAAATCTTTTTGCTTACGGGAAGTGATTCTCCCGTTAAAGCCGATTCGTCTACGGATACATAATCGCCTTGAACAAACTTGACGTCAGCAGGCATAATATCCCCTAACCGAACTCTTATTATGTCTCCGGGTACAAGCTCTCGCGATAAAATCACAATCCATTTGCCATCACGCATGACTTTTGCTTTAAGTGACAATTTCTTCTTTAACAAGTCAATAGCATTATCCGCTTTATGTTCCTGCCAAAAACCAACAACGGAATTTAGCATAAGCAAAGTAAAAATAATCCAGAAATCGGCCCAATGTCCTATAAGTGCAGATAAAACAGCCGCAATTTCAATCATCCAGGGAATTGGCCCCCAGTAATAACTTAAAAATTTTATTAGCGGATTTGTTTTCTTCTCTGAAATTTCATTATAACCATACTGCTGAATTCTATTTTTAGCTTCCGCACTTGTAAGGCCAGACCTACCACTCTCTAACTTTTTATAAAGCTCGCTCACAGCCATTTTTTTTACTTCATTTATATTTATAGTGCTTTTTTTCATTTCTCATCTGCTCCTTGTATACATAATTGATTATTATATGCCAAACCTTCAAGTTTTCAAATTATCTTCCTGCTCAAGCAAAACGAATTGAGGCAATACGGTTTTTGAATAAAAGTTTTCAGTATTTTATTCAGGATAGTCGAAGGATTACAATCCTCTCACTATAACAATAGGGGTTTGCTGATCTTCATTACCTGCGGGGTTATCCGAAAGCACGGCTTCAAGTTTTGCTTTATTCACGCCGCTGCTGTACCCAACAGCCCAGGCATCTCCAAGGTCGTTTGCGTCAATAATTGCAGCTTCGCATCCTGTAATTTTCTTTATTTTTTC
>CAYYKP010000133.1:0-2867 GCA_964468055.1 uncultured Caldisericales bacterium | reverse complement strand
GTATAATGCTGAAATTTATTTTTTAAGCTTACATTGACATCAACTATAAATTTTACGCTTTACCGTTTTGGAAAACTTGCATGATGTATTCTGATACACAAACAATTTTGTACAAAAGCAACTAAGAGGAGAAGAATCCCGTATTAAACCGAAAGTCTACTCTCCCGCCAGGTTGCTATCTGCCCTATTTAGGGGACACATTGTATTTATTTTTCATGCTCTAAAAACTATAAATGAATTCAGACAATCTTATAATATAAAAAATTCTTTTAGCGATATTGTAATGCTAATGTTTTTTATTACTCACTCTTTTACTCTTACTTGCACTTTTAGCCTTTGAAATAAATAATCCTTTTTCCTTTCCGCTCTTTTTAAAGTGAGATAATACAATTTCAGCTTCTTTAAATGGCAAAGTAACAAACGAAAAACTATCTAAAATTTTAATATCCTCAATTTTGGATTGAGAGATTTTACATTTTCCTTTAATAAAACTTATCAGTTTCTTCTTTGTTAGGTTGTCCTTTCTTCCCTTAGTAACAAATAGTCTGGTTTTTCCAGTATTATCAACAAGGTTACCGTCAATCTCATGATAATTATTTTCATCCAGTGTTTTTCCAAATGAATATTTTAATAAAGCTGAAATAATTTTTTCAGGCTCAAAGCTTTTGAGCAATTCATTTGTAATCTTAGAATATTTTTCTTCCTCTTTTGTCTCGATTATATCTGAAATATCATTCTTTATACGCGTTTTTCTAATGTCAATTATATCTTTTACGCTAGGAAGTTTTGCTTTTCTTATTTCTGTCTTTACCTTTTTCTTTATAAATTGTAATTTTCTGTATTCTATGGATGTGATAAATGTTATAGCAATACCGCCTTTACCTGCTCTCCCGGTACGCCCAATTCTATGGACATAATACTTGGGATCCTGCGGTAAAGTATAATTGACAACATGCGTAAGATCCTGAATATCCAAACCACGCGCAGCTACATCCGTAGCAACCAGTATATTGAACTTATGTTTTTTAAAGTCATTCAGTATTTTTTCACGTTGATTTTGTTGGATATCACCATGAATTCCCCGGGCTTCATAGCTTCGCTCAATCAACATATTCGAGATATTTTCAACATCCACTTTTGTTCTGCAAAACACAAGTCCGTAAAAATTTTCATTGACATCGATAATTCTGCACAAAGCTTCGAATTTGTCTCTATTTGCAACTTCAAAATAAATTTGATCGGTTTGCTTTACAGTAAGATCCCCATGTGCAACCTTAAAAACTTTGTAATTCTTCATATATTCTCTGGCAACGTCCATTACCTCTTTCGGCATAGTAGCAGAGAAAAGCATTGTTCTTCTTTCGGAAGAGCAATATCCTACTATTTCCTTAACATCGTCGAGAAACCCCATATCTAACATTTCATCAGCTTCATCAAGAACAAGGAATGATATATCGTCTAGTTTTAAGGAACGCCTTTTCAAATGATCAAGGATTCTGCCAGGTGTACCAATTACTATATCAACCCCCTTTTTAAGGAAGCTTAGTTGCCTTCCTATCGCCTGCCCTCCATATATTGGCTCTACCCGAAGATTCCTGCCACCCTTAAGAGAATTTATCTCTGCTGCAACTTGAATGGCCAATTCCCTTGTAGGCGTTAAAATTATGGCTTTAACCGAATTTGAATGTTCTCCTAATAGCTCGACTATAGGCAACCCAAATGCAGCCGTTTTTCCGGTTCCCGTACGTGACTGTCCAACTATATCCCTTTGATTTTCCAGAGCTACGGGAATTATTTTTTCCTGTATCTCTGTCGGTTCTTCAAATCCTTTCCTCTTTAAAGCATCTAATGTACTATTAGACAAACCTAATTCACTGAATTTTTTCATTAATTACATCTCCTTCAAATCTTTAATTTAATTTGTCCCGTGCTAACGCGGGGCATTTCCGTATTATCCATTTTCCAGTTCATAAATTTAAATACTCACAGGACAACACTTTAAAAGTTATTTTTACTGTAAACATGCAAGAACTATTGGATACGAACTAATTATTTTTTTATAATCTCATTAATATTTGTAATTTTAATTCCCTGATAACTTGTAATTTGAGGACTATCATCAACAAGAATTTGTTTTACCCCCACTTTCTTAGCTATTAAAAGTGTTTCGCCTGTAGATTTCTTTGCAGCAATCCTGCGCGCAAGATCCTCTGCAATCCTAATTTCTATAGGGGTAAGAGCGATAACGCCTATTCTATACTTTATTTTCGCTTCTGACACTATATCTGTTTGCTCCTTTGCAGATATGAATACCCTACCAAATCGTTTAATTAAACCGATTTGTATACATTTATTTGCCGCATTTTTATCTACAACCACAGAAGACTCAAGATGCACAGAAATCTTTGGTACAGGTTCTTCGTTCTTGCCAGAAGCAATCTCTTCGAATTCGCTAGATGTTTTTGCATTCTCGGTAGCAGAATATTCTCCCGTTTTAGCTTCCCTCTTAACACGCGCAAGCAACTCATCCAAAGATGTTTTAGAAATAACTTCTTTGGTTTCTTCTGGCTTTTTAGCTTCAATTTTAGCTTTCTTTTGCGTCAATTGAACTTCTCTGGAAACAAGCTTTTTTTGTTCTTTGCCAGGAAGTCCGGCATTTTTATCCGCTATTTTTCCTGAAGATGTAATTTCTCCAGAAGATATATAATTTCTAGGCCTAAACAAAGCGGCAAGCCTATTCATTTTCTTAGGCATTTCTTTTGTATGAGGTAATTTTTCGGATTTCGTATTTTTTCTATCAGAATCTTTTATAGCATTTTGCTTAGCAGCTTTTTCTGCTTCAAGCTTAGCAGCTTTTTCTGCTTCAA
>CAYYKP010000132.1:0-2906 GCA_964468055.1 uncultured Caldisericales bacterium | reverse complement strand
CAGATTTAGAAATTTGAGGAATGGGTAAGTGCTTAACATTATTAGGCAAAGTATGAAGTCCATTTCTCATAGTCTTGTTAAAGTAGAAGGATAGCAATTTTGAATTGACTATTGCTAATATAAACTTTATATCATAAAAACTGTACTGCTCATAATTCTTTGGCAACTTCTTATTCTTATGTTTTGCATCAGAATTTTTATAGTCCTCCCATTTTAAAAGGTTTATCACTGTAAAATCTGTATAATACTTATTGTTATTTAAAGCTGCAGTTATATTGCCTTTGCCTATTACATCTTTAAATACAATAGTAGTATTTTCAAACAAGCCTTTAAAAAGTGGATTATACATAGACAAAACATATTTTACCCACCTTTTATTAGGTTCAATATAATATTTTTTGATATTGCTACCTACAATTAACGGCTTATATAAATTATTAACTTTATGGTCTGCAATGTACTTTTCTTGAGGAGTCGGACGGCATCCCCAATTAACATAAAAGATGTCTTTTATCTTTATTGATTTAGAAACAATTTTTTTAAGTATTGTTTCATCTTTGTCCGAAATATTTAATAAAAAAGGCATGTTCTCTTGAAGATCTGACTGCTTTATATATTTTTTATTTTCAAGAGTTAGAGAGGTAGCATACAAAAAGCTATTCGAGGAATTCTTATCATCACGCATACATGTAAATATAATATTATCTACAGTCGCCGATTCAAATATTTTTTGTTTCGTTAAATCAATTAAACTAATAATTTTGCACTCTCTTAGTATAAAATTTCTCAATTTTTTCCCATACGGCTGAGAAATCCATTTGTCAGGAGTAATATAAGTCATAACTCCTTTTGGCTTTAACAGTTTTATACCTCTCTCCATAAAAACTACATATAGATCAAACTTTTTAAATGCTGATTCATAGTTTTCTTTTAGATATTTCACCATAGAGGAATCTATATTATTTCTATATATTCTCACGTATGGAGGATTAGCAATTACAATATCAAACCCTATAAAGTTACCGTTGTTGTCCACTATTTCCGGAAAATCAACCGTCCAAATAAGCTTTGTATAAAAAGAATTATCATCGCCATACATACTTTTAACAATTTCATCTCTCAGTTTTTGCATTTTATCCTTTATTTCACGTTTTTCTTTTTTGTCAGGCATGTTCTGGTAATCAGAGAAAAGCTGTTTATACTCTGTGATTCCATTTGCAAACAAACTCGTATTTACTTCAAGAATTGGTGCAAGCAAACTGTCTCCAACTTTAATGTTAATGTCAATGTTTGGTAATGTTTCCATCGTTCCATCGGGATTGTAATAAGCATTTTTTAATAGTTCTATCCACATTCTTAACCTTGCTATCTCTACCGCTTTTGGGTTTATATCTACTCCAAACAGATTGTTCTCTATAATATAACGTTTTGCCTTAAAGATAGTCTCTTGGAACAACTGCGATTCTTTGTCTTTCTTATTGTAAACAAACGGTTGCCCATTATCAAGCAGGACTAAGTCGTTGTTTTCAATTGCAAGATTGAACCTGTTAAGATTAAGAGAGTCTTTGTTTTCCATTATATTCAAGTCCCACTTTATAAAAAGCAAACGGTTTAAAGCAGATACCAGAAAGTGTCCGGAACCTACAGCAGGATCAAGAATTGTTAAAGCATCAATAATTTCCTTTACTTTCTGCCGTTCTTCTTGTTTAAAACCTCTATACATTATGTTTTTAAGATCGCCGTAAGAAGATAAAGTGGTGCCGAGGGCTTCATTGACTCTCCTTACAAGTGTAGTTTCTATTGCTTCTTTAGCCATGTAATCTGTTACTGCTGAAGGTGTATAGTAGCTTCCGTCCTTGTATCCGTTTATTTTTTCGAATATTAGCCCTAACACAGCAGGACTAATTACGCTTGACTGCGTTATCAAATCTTTTCTCTGCTCTGAGCTAAAATCATACGCATCGAGAAACTCGAATAGATAGTCAAGAAGCTTTGCACTGCCTTCTTTTCTCTTGCCGTTAGTATCTGACAGCACAGTCTTTTTGTAATAAGGAATCGTATTGTCTCCTGCAATATCAGAAATTGAAAGATCTTTTTCTATTGGTCTTTCCTCAAATAGGGAGGAGTTAAGATACGGTATATAATTAACATCTTGATTGGCTCTTTTGTCTTCTGGTACGGCAAGAACCTCAAAAAACAACTCTTTTAACTTGGTGGTTGTCGTAATCTTGCTTGTGTTCATAAACTTGTATTTGCTGTCGTTATCATTAAACAGGAGAAGTCTGCCTTCAAGCAGTTTTAAAAAAAGTATTCTGTTTAACCATATAATAATAAGTTCTAATGCTTCTTCGTACAGTTTGTCTTTTTTAATGCTGGGATTTTTCAGTTTCAGCTTATTTGCCATCTGGAAATAAAAACTATTTGATATATCGTTTGGAACGATTTGCTTCTTCCCTTTTATTTTCTTTTCTTTTAACCCGAAAATGTAGAGCAATTCTTTGTAAAAATTGCTGTTAAGCACATTTCCGGTATTTAGATTGTACTGTACTGCAAGAATATCCTCTGAAAGAAAAATTGCTATTTCTTCTGGCTTAGAGAAAACAACCATGCTATTTAAGCATTGAGAAATGAATTCCTCCTCATCTTTGAGGTATTCAGAGAGCACGTCATATTTATCGCTTTTTTTACTTCCAGGAATAACAAAAGGAAGCCTTCTCTCATTTATATTCAAACCTAATACACTGCGCAAGTATGTATTTTTAATCTTACTTACTATTGAGTTTAGTAGAGTATTTGCAGGAATGGAATACCACTGCAAACCATTTGTTATAACAACATATAAGGGTACTGGCTCTTTTCTCTCCACTATTTCTAAGAGATTAACTATGCTTTCGTGGAAAGCTTTC
>CAYYKP010000131.1:0-2936 GCA_964468055.1 uncultured Caldisericales bacterium | reverse complement strand
AAAGAAAAAAGTCAATAGGTTTACACAGGATTTTTACAAAAAGTTAGTTAAGAAGATGCGGATTTTAGGTTTTATGCGCTGCATCTATGTTTTTAAAAAAATTATGATAAGAGCTTGGAGAACCGCTCAGGTAGGGAGTGTTTTCTATTTATTTTCTTAAGAAAAACAGATCTCTGGGTGGTTCTCTTTGAAAAATCAATGCAATACCACTTCATAAATGGAGCTTCCTGTGGATACAAATAAATCTCCATTTTTTTCTCTCATGGATATTACTCTTTGTATGGTACTTTTATCTATTTCTATTACAGAGTTGTTTTGGAGCAGAAATAGGCCTTTTGAGGCACCAAGATAAATGCTGCCTTTATCTGAAACTACACAGGTAACAAATCCTACCGTTTGTGGTATCCGTATAGAGTTAACAGAATTTTCCTTATTTATTGTATAAACTTTGTTTTTAGTAGCTATAACTACAGAGCCATTTGGGAGAGCCTCTACATCCGAGATAAAATTTTCTCTTATAGATTTAAGACAATTAAATGTTTTTCCTCCGTTATCCGAGATAAGAAGACCTTTATCTTCTGTTGCTATATAAATTCTATTGCTATCAAAGAGGACTTTTCTAATAGATACGGAATTGGAACTCTGGTTAAATCTCTTCCAAAATTTACCATTTAGATAAAAAAAACCGTCTTCAGTAAAGTCTAACAGTTTATTTGGAGTGGATACAACAAAGTTTCTGAGGTTCCCGGAAAATTGAACAGGCAGAGGGGGTATTTCCTTGACTTGCGCGGAGACAGCATATACAGTTCTATCAGTTCCTATAAAATCTGTGCCCTTAAACTCTGCTTCAGAGAATGCCTCTTCTGAATTTCCAGGTAGATTTCCAAGTAGTCTTTTAAAACTCAAGATTTTTTTCCATACATCTCCTGAATACCAGTAAACACCTACACCTCTTGCAGAAAGAAGCAAGTTTTTAGATGTTACAAAGTACAGTGGAGGGGTAAATCCTTTAATAGGAACGTGGACTGGAGAGTTAGATGATAAATCAATCAACCCGTCTCTCATCGTTCCCACAATTAGTTTATTTTGGTACTCTCCCATTGATGTTATATACGGATAATCTAACACTCTTCTAAAAACGTTATTTACATTTTTGTAAATCCCATTACCGTATGTATAAACGTACACCTTCTTATCAAATACATAGACATGAGCAATATTAGGAGAAGCAACTTTGATTGTTCCTAATGAATTACTGCAATTTGTATTGACATCTAAAGAAAAAATTTGGATACCGGTTTCTTTATGTGCTACAGCAAATATCTTCTCTTCTGATGGAAATACATCATCTATCTTTTCTTTGATTAATGAACATTTAGCGGTACTAATGTTATATTTATACAAGTTCTCGTAGGAAGATTGAGCAGATGATTCCCCTATTATGTACAGTATACCTCTTTTACAGTACAACTTTTTAATATTACGCGCATATACATCAGCCTTTGTAAATTTTCCGTTTGTTATATTATAGGCATACAACCCTGTGGGGCATCCGATAAAGATTGAGCTGTTTCCGTCGTAGCAGATTGTACTGGCAAGAGAAAATGGAGTGGGTGCAATATCCTCCAGCTCTTTGCCGTTGTAGAAGAGCAACTCACTATCCCCAGGAATGATATAAAGGCCTTTCGGCGTAACTGATAAATCTGCGGCATGATATCTATAAATAGGTATGAAATGTGCAAGATCTTTTGTTGATACAATGCCATTTTCTAGGAGTAAATAGAGAGTATTATTTACCTGGTCAATCTTATCAATGCGTGGGGACGGGAGGCCACTTGTTGCCTGAAGAATAGGTAAATTCGTATCTTTCAATGTGACACTCTTCTTCAATATGTACTTTTTTACAATCTTTCGTTTGTTCAATATGATATTCTCATCCATCAACGGCTCAAATCCGCCCTTTTGTACGGTGAGGGCTAATAATGTACCTCTTCGAGCGGTAAGGATAAAATTGCACGGTGTTGTTTTAGGTGCTTCATTCAGGATATGAACAGTAGCTCCTTCTGGAATAGTATCTATATGAACTTGAAACTGTACGGGAGTGCCGGAAACCTTTAATGTGAAAAGGGCTAATACAATGATTAAGGCAACAATACTTATTCCTAATAATTTTCTTCCTTTTGTCTTTCCGAACCATCTTCCGAATGATGCAAAGAAATTTAGCAGAGCTGCCCAGCTTCCTGCAGGGCGTGCTCCTGCAGCATACATACCTGTTGCTGCTCCATACAATAGATACATATACTTTTCATTTTCAAAGCCTACGTTTCTCACATAATATTTACCGCCATACCTGCCAATAGTAAGTACCCATGTATTTCCTATGTAGAGATCTAAATAATCACCAACTTTTCTTATCTCTGAAAAATCAGTATCCTCAAGCCTTTCGAGAAGATCTTTTTTCGATATCTCCTTCCATATTTTACTCCCAGCGAAACTTCTTATATTCTCTGGAAGCGTAAGAAGGTCTTTTTCTTTAAGTTTCATAGACCACCTCCTATTGGTAGATATTTCTGAATTTCTAATACTACAGAGACAGATACATACCTAATGCCTGTAGAGATGCACTGGCATAACCTGCGCTTCCATCGTGAGAACATTGCCAGTGGTACCCTTCCATGGGCAGAGTAGTATCAAGTGTCACGTCACCATCACGATAATAGCTACCATAACTAAATGTATAGTATGCATCGCCAAGAAAATATGCTGGGTATACTGTAACACCATAACTTGCTCTACCTGACAAAGCTCGGTCCGTCCACATACTATACTGTACCTGAAGGGTAAGGCTTATACTACCTGTTGAATTTGAATCAGATGTTGTTCTTGTTACCCAATATGAATTTGTCTCGCCATTTGGCACAATGGTTGGCGGTTGA
>CAYYKP010000130.1:0-2944 GCA_964468055.1 uncultured Caldisericales bacterium | reverse complement strand
ATTGAACAGGAAACCGAAAAGATTCTGCAGATTGACAGAAATGGGCTTATTATATGTCAAACAAAACTTGGTAAAAGCGCACTTACTGCTATTGCTATAAAGCTTTACAATACAGATAAAACAGCACTCGTTTACTGTAAAGAGAATGATTCGGTAAACTTTGTATTTACGAAAGGAAAGATTGATATAAACTTAAAAGATCTTTATAATTCAATCTCAGACAAGTTTCACACGAAAGGTTTTGCAAATGATAAATTCATTTCTGCCAATGCAGCCTCAAATATATGGAAAGAAGTGTCAACCTTTATTAAAACGCATACAGATTGACTATCGTTTGACTTTAGGGCCAAAAATAGTACAATAAACTTCGGAAACGGAGGTAGCAAAATGAAAATTGCAGTAGTTGTTGTTACTTATAATAGATTACATTGGTTAAGAAAGAACCTGGATGCACTTTTCAATCAAACCAGGATTCCCGATAGAATAATAGTTGTAGATAATGCAAGTTCGGATGGCACGGCTGATTATTTAAATAAGATTTCAGGCACACATGAGAATCTATCCGTTTTACGTTTAAAAGAAAATCTCGGGGGCTCCGGCGGTTTCTCCGAAGGGTTGAAATATGCGGTAAACAGGGGTGCAGATTGGATATGGATGATGGATGATGATGCGCTACCTTATTCCGATGCATTGAGTAATCTTGCAGATGGAATAAAAAACGTAGATGAAAATGTGGGAGTATTGCTTAGCCACATTACAAGTAGAAAAAACCCTAAAAAAATGAATACCTTTACTTATGCTATTTCGGGGACATTCGTAGGCTTTGCGGTACGCAGCAGTGTAGTTGAAAGAGTAGGATTTCCGGATTCCGGGTTCTTTATTTATGCAGACGATTATGACTATTCGATAAGGATAAGAAAAGCAGGCTTTAAAATTATAAAAGTAAATACAAGTTTAATCTATCACAAGGATTGGGCAAAACAGAAAAAGATATTTAAATTTCCCTTTATTAAACCGCAAATTCCGTCATGGAAAACATATTATATAGTGCGAAATACATTGAACGCAAGTCGTCATTTTAAGATTTTTTATATCGCAGTGTGGCTTTACTTTTTCTTTGACAGGTTCGTATGGAGTTATGTAAACCCATCAACAAAAAGATATGTTTTTAAAGGTTTCAAAGACGGAGTTAACGGAGTTAAAGGAAAAAAAGTATTGCCAGATAATTTTTAAATGTACTCAAGTAAGAAATCCGATACAAAAATTTTTATTAGAAATATTTTGATCGCCGTCACATCAAGTTTTGCTGCTGTCATTGTAATATTGATACTTACAAAAGGATTTGAAATTACGAAGGAAATCGGAAAATTTCCCCTTGTAGAAATCCTTACAAACTTCATTATTTTTTCTTTAATCTTTTTGATTGATGCAATACGAACCAAAGTGCTTGGATATTTTTTAGGCGAAAAATTTTCTTTAGGAAGAGCTGTGGAAAATTCCGCTCTTGGTTATTTCTTTTCCTACATTACGCCATTTTCAGCAGGTGGCCAACCATTTCAGATTTACCATCTGACAAAAAACGGAATGAAAACAGAAAACGCAACAGCCATTATTATCACTCGTTGGAGCAATATGCTGATATTTCTTTCCTTTTCCTCTCTTTTCCTTATGGGCAGGTTTTTAAAATTTATTCAAACCGGAATACATGCCTTAAATCAAATTGCCAGTATAATTATCATAGGAAGCGTTGTTGTTTCGTTAATTATTGTTTCTTCTCTACTTTTCCCGGAAGTAGCATCCCTTATTATAAAAATACTTGGAAACAGTATATTTAAAAATATATATAGCAGATTCTCACACCAAAAACTTGACAAAGAACTAAACAAATTATCTGCCTATCTTGAGAAATTCTATGAATCCATCCGAACAATCTGGATAAAAAAACCTTTACTTGTTGTTGCAGATATGGGGTTGGGCATACTGGATTTTATTATCATTTTTTATATTCTTTACAGGTCAATCATGATTTCTTTTTCGGCATCTCATTCATATTTTAACCTTTCTTTTTTTGAAATCAGTGCGGTCTTTATACTACTCTCTTTTATTGTATATTATGTCCCTACTCCGGGCGCATCAGGCGGAGTTGAAGGAGGATTCTTTGCCGTACTTTCACATTACGGAAACAGCACGGCTGTAATGAGAGGCATACTTGTATGGAGGCTTTCCACCTACTATGCAGTAATTCTTTTGGGTATAGTGATTATTTTTATAAGACGCAGGAGTTTGGGTTACCCGAATGAATAAATTCAAGTATGTTGTTGTTGGTGCAGGTTTTTCAGGAAGTGTAGTAGCAGAAAGAATTGCAAATAAGTTAAAAGAAAAAGTACTTGTTATTGAAAAGAGAAAGCATATAGGCGGTAACGCATTTGATTATTCGGAAGATGGCATTGTTATACAAAAATACGGACCTCATATTTTTCACACAAATAACAGACAGGTATGGAATTATATCACCCGATTTGGCAAGTTTAATGCTTACAAACACAAGGTACTTGCATATATAAAAGGGAATTTCGTCCCTTTACCATTTAATTTTACCACAATAGAGAAACTTTTCCCGGAGAGGCAGGCAAAAAATATGGAAAGTTTGTTAACAGAGGAATTCGGATTCGGTACGCGTGTCCCAATTATTAATTTAACAAATTCAAAAAATTCTCTCATAAGGGAACTTGCAGAATTTGTATACAAAACAGTTTTTTTAAACTATACAATAAAGCAATGGGGAGTTACACCGGAAAACATTGACAGATCCGTAATTTCACGTGTACCTGTAAATATTTCATACGAAGATACGTATTTTACGGATAGGTTTCAGTGTATTCCTAAAGACTCATTTACAACACTATTCGAAAAGATACTTTCCAATAAACACATAACAGTCTCA
>CAYYKP010000129.1:0-2954 GCA_964468055.1 uncultured Caldisericales bacterium | reverse complement strand
TTATTAATAATTTTTAAGACAAGTATAACCCGGTTTATTGGTTTTTTTTGCAAAAGCTACATTGGGATGACTGTTTTAAAGATGAGCATAACAGCTTGTATTGAGCTTGCCGAAATAAAGAAATCGGACATTATGGACAAACACTAATTAATATTTTTCTATTTTATAAATATAAATATTTATCTTTGCAGGCTTAAAAAAAATTAAAAAAATAACAATGGATACAAAAATAACGGATAAAACCCTAAAATACAAGATAAAGGACATATCTTTAGCTGATTGGGGAAGAAAAGAGATGGAAATTTCAAAGAAAGAAATGCCCGGACTTATGGCTATCAGGAAAAAATATGCTCCCAAAAAACCTTTGCAAGGAGCAAGGATTACAGGTTCTTTACATATGACTATTCAAACTGCAATATTAATAGAAACATTACGAGAGTTAGGAGCAGATATTAGATGGTCAAGTTGTAATATTTTTTCAACACAAGATCACGCTGCTGCAGAGATTGCAAGAACAGGTATTCCTGTTTTTGCCTGGAAAGGAGAAACAATAGAGGAATATTGGGACAATCTGATTCAATCATTAAGTTTTCCAGGAGCTAAGGGTCCAAATTTGGTTGTTGACGATGGAGGAGATGCAACTCTTATAATTCACAAAGGTTATTATTGTGAAGAAGAACCTTCCCTTTTTGACAAACAACCTGCTAATCACGAAGAAGAAGTTCAGCTTAAATTATTAAAAAAAATATATTTAAAAGATAGTACTAAGTGGCACAGAACTGTTAAAGAATGGAAAGGCACTTCTGAAGAAACCACCACTGGTGTACATCGTTTATATCAAATGATGGAAAAAGGAACATTACTTGTCCCGGCTATGAATGTTAATGATTCTGTTACTAAATCTAAATTTGATAATTTGTACGGCTGCCGTGAATCATTAGCTGATGGAATTAAAAGAGCTACTGATATAATGATAGCAGGTAAAGTTGTTCTTGTTTGTGGATTTGGTGATGTAGGAAAAGGAAGTGCAAGGTCTATGAGAGCCTTTGGAGCAAGAGTTATTGTTACAGAAGTTGACCCAATTTGTGCCTTGCAAGCTGCAATGGAAGGCTATGAAGTGAAGACTATAGAAGACACTTTAGATGAAGCTAAAATTTTTGTTACCGCTACTGGCAATCGTGATATTATTACTGCAGAACATATGTCTAAAATGAAAGACCAATCTATTGTTTGCAACATTGGTCACTTTGATAATGAAATACAGGTAGATGAACTAAATCATTGGCCTGGAATAAAAAAAGTTGAAGTTAAACCCCAGGTAGATCAATATATTTTCCCTGATGGACATTCTATTTTCTTATTAGCTGAAGGAAGATTGGTAAACTTAGGCTGTGCAACAGGCCATCCATCTTTTGTTATGAGTAATTCATTTTCAAACCAAACCTTAGCACAAATTGAATTGTGGAACAATGATTACAAAATCGGCGTTTATCGTTTGCCTAAAAAACTTGATGAAGAAGTTGCCCGTTTGCATCTTGAACATATTGGCGTTAAATTAACAAAAATGACTAAAAAACAATCGGATTATATTGGCTTCCCTATTGAAGGACCTTACAAACCTGAGCATTATAGATACTAATGGATTTATTCGTTTTTTAATATCTTGTTAAGATAAAAGTTATATAAAAGTTGTAGCCAATTTGAAAAACAAAATATGGGACAGCCTATTTTACCAGTTGAAGCAATACAAGAAAGAGATGTAGATTTAATTTTACTTGAAGAATTGATGACTGACAATACTTTCTGTGAATGGTTTGTTAGAGAATTAAATTTACCAAACTTGACTTCCGTAAATGGAGCTTGGAAAAGTATTTCAGATTTTGGACTTGGAGAAACTGACATCCTGTTTTCTTATAACTCCGACAACCAAAAAATATTTGTGCTTATAGAGAACAAGTTGGATGCTACATTTCAAGAAGAACAATACAATCGCTATCTAAAACGCGCTAATGAATACTTGACAAGAAAAGAATGTAACAAATCTTTTGCTATTTTGATTGCTCCCGAACTTTATTGCGAAAATCAAAGTGATTTTGAAAGTTACTTGACCTATGAATCCATTGCAAAAAAACTTGAACTTACAGGCTCAAAACGAAATCTATTCAAAAGTAACTTACTTCATATTGCTACTGAAAAATTAAGACGTGGGTATCACCCCGTAAATTCTATTCCTGTTCAAAGTTTTTGGCATTCTTACTGGAAATACAAAGAAGAAAAACATCCGAGCCTAATAATGAAAAAGCCAGATATTGTTCCTCACAATAGCGACTGGCCAATGTTATATGATGACAGGTTAAATAATATTGTATTCTATCATAAACTCGGACAAGGAAATGCTGATGCAACTTTTAAAGGCTTTCCCGAAGAAGTTGAATTTAAAATAAAAGAAATACTCCCTGATTGGGCAAAATTTGAAAAACATAGCAAAAATTTTTCAATTCGAGTTTTTTCGGGAAAAATCGACAGAACAAAGGATTTTAATGAGCAAATTGATAATGTAGAAAATGGTTTGCAAAATCTTGAACGAATAAGAAACTGGATAATTGAAAATAAAAACTGGCCACAACATTTTTTATAAGTAATGGCAGGAAAAGTACTAAATATCAAGGCTTTTAGCTCGCTCAAGCATCATTATATTTTGACAGGAAAGTGCCACGCAATCTACCACTTCTCATACAATTTACCGATATATCTTATATCTGAAAATTGCTTCGCAGCGAAAAGTTGAAATGTGAGTCAGTGTTGGCGCAGCACAGCGAAGAGCTTCGCAGGCATAACACTTGTTACGAAGAAAATGTCTGAACGAGCATTCCCAACAATGTAATTAGTATCCATACATAAAGTTAGTGTTTGAATCAGAATGTTCATTTTCAAGGCTTGTGAAGTCAAAAAAA
>CAYYKP010000128.1:0-2982 GCA_964468055.1 uncultured Caldisericales bacterium | reverse complement strand
CCTTTCAATCTTCTTTAAAAGGCCCTATCTCGGCCACTTTTGCCATTATGTCCCTAAACGCTTTAATATTTTCCGGGACTTTTGGAACTTCTACTTCTGTTCCTTGGGATTTTAACAATCTCACCGTGAAATCTTTTCTACTTGCTCTAATTAAATCATTTGTTTCTCCAAATTGAAGGGCACCTGTTTTGCACGCTTCAACACATGCAGGTTCTCTTCCTTCTTTTACTCGATCTACACATCCATCACACTTTGCATTTACCTCTCTCTTAAACTTCACCTGATAAACCTTCTCGAATTGGATAACTCCGAATGGGCATGCAATTGCACAAGCTTCACAATGGATACATTTTTCATAATGCATGACTACCGAACCTGTTTCCTCATCTCGATAAATTGCATCCGTAGGACAGACCTGCATGCAGGGTGCCGGATCACAATGCCTGCATCTGTTAGGGAAAGTTAAGAAATTAATTCCTACTTCGACATGGATTCGTGGTTTTGAAATGGGAATTTCCTGCAGCATATCAAACAAGTCCTTGCTTTGAGAGTGCTCAATTGCACAGGCAACTTCGCAATGCCTACATCCAATGCACCTTTCTGGCTTTACTAATACCGTTTTCATAAAAAACCTCCTTTCTTCTAAAATTTTAAGAATTCTCTGCTGATAATTTAGTAATACTCTTAAAATATAAATATGCAAGGAATAACTAAGGAAATATAAGATTTTTATTAACGGATACTTTTTGAAGCAAAAGGTAACAAATATATGACGAGCGGTAAAAAAATGGCTATCAGCGGAAACCGAACGGAAAAAGTTTTTTGAGTTTATAATACTGTCTACGGCTTATTGGAATAAGAGGGCTATTTTTGACGGATAACTTTATGCAGTAAGATCCCTTTTCGTCTTTTTTGACTTCCCTTATATATGTAAGAGACACGATGCAACATCGATGTGTCCTAAAAAACCCTTCTACATTGAGTTTACTTTCCAGCTCCTTTAGGGAAAGATTTGTAAAGTATTTATTTCCATTTTCATCCATAATTAGTGTTTTGTTATCCTCGGCATTCATATATGCAATTTCTTTCACATTAATAAGAACAATGGACAGATCTTCTGTATGAACCGGAATTTTTTCTATGAGTTGGCTTGACTGACTTATTGTAAAAGAAGTTACATCAAAGAATGCAAGTACAAATCCGGCAAAATTACCATTACTATCCAAAAGTACCCCCATTTTAACAAAATACATAATAGTTTTTTTATCTTCATAAAGAAGTTTTATGAATGGAAGTTCGTCAAAACGATTTTTCTTTGCTTTGCGATAAAGATGAGATATTTTTTTCCTGGAATGTTTATCATGAAATGTTCTAACATCTCTACCATAAAAAAATTCAGGTTTGTCGTGAAACAATTTTTTTCTTGCATAAACATTTGCATATACGATTTGCATATTATTATTCACAATAATAAATGCTACATTAAGGCCTTTAACAATATCTTCAATTTTTTGGCTATATTGCAAATCCTTTTCAGTCTTCATATATTTTAGTATAACAGTTTTTTTTCGAAAGGCAAAAACCAAGTTCTTTTATTCAAAGGATAAATCTTGTATAATAATTTTATGAATAAGAAAATATATTTATCAAGAGAATTCAAATTTGATGCTGCACACAAGATTATAGATTACAATGGAAAGTGCGAAAATCTGCATGGACATACATATTTCCTTAAAGTAACGATAACGGGTGAACTAAAAAAAAATGAAATGGTACTGGACTTTGCAATTTTTAAAAAAAACGTAAATAAGATTGTTGAACAACTAGACCACAAATACCTGAACGACATCTTTAAAAATCCAACAACGGAAATTGTGGCATTGTTTATTTTTGAGAAACTAAAAACCGAATTCGAAAAATACCAATGCAGAATTTATGAAATAAGTCTTTCGGAAGGGCCGAATAATACGGTGACGGTACGAGAATGAGAGATGTTCAAAGCGAAAAAGATCTAAGAAATATACCACTTAACCGAGTAGGGGTGAGCGACGTGTTATATCCCATACGAGTAATGGATAAAACAAATAACACTCAAAAAACTATTGCCAACATTAATATGTACGTGGACTTGCCTAAAGAATTTAGGGGCACTCATATGAGCAGATTTCTCGAGGTGCTGAACAAACACCGATGCGACATGAGTATCAAAAATATAGAAAACGTACTTAATGATATAAAAAAGGTTCTAAATGCAGAAGAAAGCCATATAGAACTTCGCTTTCCTTATTTTATTTTAAAAAGAGCACCCGTTTCAAAAATCGAAAGTTTTATGAATTACAATTGTGCATTTATTGCCTCAAAAAAAGAAAAAATGGATTTTGTACTAGAGGTAAACACACCCGTACATACACTCTGCCCTTGTTCCAAGTCAATAAGTAAATATGGTGCGCATAATCAGAGAGGAATCATTACAATAAAGATACGAATGAATAAACTTGTATGGATTGAAGAACTGGTCAGTGTTGCAGAAAGCTCTGCAAGTGCTCCGCTTTATTCACTTCTAAAAAGGAGAGACGAGAAATATATTACCGAAACAGCTTATGAAAATCCGCGTTTTGTAGAAGATGTTGTGCGAAATACCTCTATGAAACTCAATAATGATGCACGTATCACATACTATTCCGTAGAAGCAAAAAATTTTGAAAGTATACACAATCACAATGCGTACGCATTTTATGAACATTTTAAGAATAAACTTGTAAAATAAGGATCAATTTCGCTTTGGGAAGTTGCTATAATAATAAATTAATATATACGCAAGAAAATAATAATATAATTTTAACAGCAAGGTTTGATAATTAAAACATTATCTGAAATTGACACCTTAAGTGCCTACGTCCACCAACTCTTTATCATAAACAACATTTAACGCACCTTTAAAGGTGACAAAAGCAGCAATATTTTTAGTGTTAAGCAATTAAT
>CAYYKP010000127.1:0-3019 GCA_964468055.1 uncultured Caldisericales bacterium | reverse complement strand
AAAAACAAAATATTTTTTATTATCGAATCATTGTTATACTATTCGTAAAATAGAGAGAGGAGGTGTATTGTAATGGATAAATTGAATGTAATTTTTCTGCTGGGAAGGCCGGCTGCCGGTAAATCGGAAATTATTGATTTTCTTCTGAAGCTTGATGATAAGGAACGCAGGAAAGAATTCTACATGGGGAAAATCGATGAAATAGATGACTTTCCTATGTTGTGGACATGGTATGAGGAGGATCATATTCTTGCAAACACGCTTAATAAGCCGCGTTTGCATACAACTAATGATGGCTATTTTAAGTATCAATACTTATGGGATCTGTTAATCGAGCGTATTTCACTTGAATTTGAAAAGCATAAGAGAGACATTGCCGGTTATTTAAATGATTATACGGCACTTGTAGAGTTTTCACGCGGAAAAGAACATGGTGGTTACAAAGAAGCATTTGAACATGTTTCCGAAGAGCTTTTGAAACAGGGGGCAATCCTTTATGTTGACGTTCCTTTTGAAGAGTCTTTGCGTAAGAATAAAAAGCGTTTTGACCCAAGCAGGCCCGACAGCATTTTACATCACTCATTAAGCGATGCAAAACTTACAAAGCTTTATAAAGCAGTTGACTGGAAAGAGTTTAAAGGAACTAATCCTGAATTTGTGGAAATAAAGGGAATAAAAGTACCCTATGTTATATTTGACAATAAAGACGATGTAACAACAAACGGTGGTGATCCTTTAAGACAAAGACTGAAAAAAAATATAGATAAATTGAAAGCAATTATTGAGAGAAGGTGATTTACTTCGGAGAGGAGTGTTTTTTGCGCTCCCCTCCGATTATTTCATAAATTTCTTTTACTGTTGCTTCCAAGTCGTCATTAACAACGATATAATCATAGAATACTCTTTCCGAAATTTCTTCCTTAGCTCGTTTCAGTCTGTTCTCTTTTTCTTCTTCGTTTTCGGTTCCCCTGTCTGAAAGACGATTTTTTAGAATTTTCATACTTGGTGGAAGAAGGAATATAAGAAGTGCATCCGGATAACTGTTTTTGATTTTTTTTGCACCTTGTACGTCGATTTGCAAAATTACATCTTCTCTATCTTTTTTTGCTTTTTCAAGATTTTCTTTCGGGGTACCGTAATAGTTACCATGTACAAATGCAAATTCCGCAAGTTTTTTTGCTTTTACTCTTTTAAAAAATTCTTCCGCGCCAATGAAATAGTAATCTCTGCCGTCTGTTTCGTTTCTACGAGGTTTTCTTGTAGTACAGGTTATAGAACGCTTTAACCTTTTATCTATTTTTAAAAGTTTTCTAATTACAGTCCCTTTGCCTACGCCGGACGGTCCGGAAATTACAATTATCATTTGGTACCTATTTCTCCTTTTAAAACTTCTATCGCTTTATCAAGTTGCAAGTCTTTTGTCGGTTCTTTGGGGTTATTCTTTACTACAATGTCCGGTTCTATCCCAATTTTATTTATCGCATGTTTTTTCGCGGTGAAGTATTCTTGAATAGTAACCTTTAGTGTGTAACCGCTTGCAAGATTGAATACTTGCTGTATTACACCTTTTCCGAATGTCTTTTCTCCGATAATTTTGCCTACTGCGTTGTCTTTAATTGCACCTGTGAGGATTTCTGCCGCACTCGCCGTGCCTCCGTTTACAAGTACAACAAGAGGAATAGAAAATTTATTTCCATGTATGTTTAATGGAGTCTCGGTGCCATTTCTATCTTTTGTCCAAAGCAGTGGTCCTGACGGAACGAATTGAGAAGCTACACCTGCGCATTCGGAAAGCAGTCCCCCCGGGTCGTCTCTTAAATCCAATACAAGCCCTTTTATGGGTTTTTTCTCCATTTTGTAAAGAGCATCTTTTACCTGTGAGGAAAGTCCTTTGGAAAACATATTGAGCCTGAGATATCCGATTTCTCCGTTGTCAAGGTAGTTTGTTTCTATTAAAGGAATGTGTACTTCTTCTCTCGTTATGTTTACCGTGAAAGTTTTTTCGGATCTTTTGATCTCAAGTTTTACACTTGTTCCTATTTTCCCTTTTACTTTTGTTGACACATCATCCAAAGACAATCCTTTTAGAGATGTCCCGTCCGCGGACATTATAAGGTCTCCTGCTTTTAAGCTTGCCTTACTTGCCGGTGTGTTGGGGAATACTGAAAGAACCATCGGAAGCCCGCTTTTCTTATCAGATGTTATTACTACTCCGATTCCTGCATACCTACCATTTACTTCTTCCTGAAATGCTTTTGTTTGTGCAGGTGGAAAATAAACGGAATAAGGGTCACCGAGAGAATCTACCATTCCTTTTATCAGTTCATCCTCGGTTACGGGTTTATAATAATTATTCTCTATGATTTCTGCCGTTCTTATAAGCAGAGAATGGTCCTTCGTAAGTGATTTGGGAAATACCTGTGAGGATTGCATGGAATTAAGCAGGACGGTTGGCGGATATTTTACACCTATATAATATCCGCCACTTAAAAATAGTATTGCTATAAGTACAATTGATAAAACTTTATTTACTTTCTGCATTTTTTCTCCTTAAAGTGCATCGTATGTTATTGTAAATTCTTTTTTCTCTTCCATAAGCTTGTTAAATTCTTCTTTTTCTTTTTCAAATCCTTTTCTGCCCATTATACTATAAGTGAATTTCTTGCCAAGTTCCACTGCGGGTTGATTTATAGGATTTATGTTAAACATTTCTCCTAAGGCTATTACCGAGTATTCAAGTAGATATATAAGCTTTCCGATCTCCCCTTCTTCTACTTCCGGTATTTGCATTGTAACAAAGGGACGTTCGTTCTGTTTCAATGCTGCCTGCGTTGCTAAAAATTCTGATTTGATAAGATCCGAATAGTTTCTATTCTGCAGGTAATACGCATGTTCATCGTTTGTTAAGTCGCCCTTTACTTCTATGTCGTTTCTGTAATTTTCCGGTGCTACGAGAATAAACAGTTTATCAAACGGCCCTTCCAGGAATAATTGCAGTATGGAGTGCTGGTCGCTTGTG
>CAYYKP010000126.1:0-3023 GCA_964468055.1 uncultured Caldisericales bacterium | reverse complement strand
TCCTTCGTAAAAGCGGCTTACGATGGCCGGGAGGAGACGGCAGAGATTTCTTGCAAAATTAGCCTTGATTACAAAAACTATTTGCCTTCCAAGAATGGTTCATATTTATCTCACATTTAATTTTTATAATGCAACCAGCAGATGAAAAATCTGTAAAATTTATGGGAGGTAAAAGATGAGTAAAAAAAATAAAATTTTGGTAGCGGTTGTTGTCGGTATTTTAACGGTTGGCATTGCATTTGGTGCTGTAAGTATAGCTAAGGCGCGCAGTGGAAACGGAGATAGAAGTAATGCCCAATCAGGTAGGCGCTTTATGATGAATAGTGAAGGCGGAAATAATTTCGGATGGAGTAAAGGTAGAAAAATGGGATATGGACAGGAAGGAATGGACGACCTTGCTAAGTTCCTTGGAATTAACGAAGAGCAGATTAGAAGTGAAAGAGAAAGTGGTAAAAGCCTTGCGGAAATTGCGCAGGCAAACGGAAAAACCGTAGATGAGTTGAAAAGTTTCGTTACAAATGAATTTACGGAAAAAATGGACGCTCTCCTTAAAGATGGTAAAATTACTCAGGAGCAGTACGATAATATAAAGTCTAACTTCGGAAAAAGAGTGGATGAAATGATAAATAGAAAAGGCACGGATAGGCCAAATTGGGCAGGTAAAGGACAGAAAGGTGAACATAAAGGTTTTGGTCGCATGGGTTCTCATGAAGGAAACTGCGAACCCGTAAATAAACCATAGATTTCCACTGTTTATTTTACATATATGCCCCCCCCTCCTGCAGAGAAAGGGGGGGCTTTTTATATTTAAGTAAGTGCGTTTATCAGTTCGTCTATAAACTTTTTAATTTTAATTAGACCTTTCTTTACCTTTTTTTTATCCTTCATTTTTTTTACAGATTGGATGTTTCTTATAATTTTTTCGAATGGATCTATGCGTTTTTTCTTTTTCACAATCTCTTTTACTTCTTCGGAAGTAAGGTTTCCTTCTTCTATAAGTTTTGCAATTTCCATCATTGTTTTTATGTCGTTGATTTTAAGTAATTGTTCTACGTGTCTTGCTGTAATCGGCGAATTTGGGTCATCTATTTTTTTTTGAATTTCTTCAGGCAGATCCAGCAAGGAAATCCATCGTTCAATTGTAATAGGGCTTTTTCCTGTAATTTTACAAAGTGCGCTCACAGTGTGCGCAAATTTGTCCGGTATGGTTCTGCCCATTCTGTAATTTATAAGAAGTGTTTTTATTTTTTTACCTTGTGCAAATGGTTCCAAATATTTGCCAATTGCACGTGCACGCTCAATTGGAGTAATATCCTTTCTCTGTAAGTTCTCAACGATCTGAATTTCTTTTATTTCTTTTTCATTTTCCGGAGAAAGTTCAATAGCCGGAATTGTTTTCCTCCCCGATATGATACAGGCGCGCCATCTTCTTTCTCCGGATATAATTATATATTCGCTGTTCTCTTTCCTTACGAGTATCGGTTCAAGTACTCCTTTTTCCATAATACTGCTTGACAGTTCTTTAAGCGCTTCTTCATCAAAAAGTTTTCTGGGCTGATTTGGATCCGGTTTTACCTTGTTCACATCAAGTTCTTTAACTTTGTATACTATTTTTTCGTTCACAAGGTCTTCAACATAATCGTGCTGATATCTTGATACAAAATTTTTTGGCAGGCCCTTTTTATCCTTTTGCACGTTTCAATACCTCCTCAACAATTTTTTTGTACGAATGTGCACCGGAAGAATCGGGTGCAAAGGAGAAAATATCCTCTCCATATGCGGGGCTTTCTTCAAGACGGATGTTTCTATGTATCATCTCGTCGAATACAAGACCCTCGAATATTGTCCTAATTTGTATTACCGCATCCTTTGCAAGTACGGTGCGGGGATCAAACATTGTGATAATTACGCCTAGTATGGAAATCTTTTCATTGAAGGCTTCCTTAACGCTTTTAAATGTATCAAGAAAATCTTGCACTCCTTCCATTGCCCATGGTGAAGGAGTAATCGGTATCAGTACATAATCCGATGCAATCAGTGCATTTACGGTAAGAAGCCCCAGTGAAGGCGGCGTATCTATTATGATAAAATCAAATATATTCATTATGCTGTCCATTCTTTTTCTTAACTTTAGAGGAGCATCAATTTCTCCGGAAAGTATCCTTTCCACTTTTGCAAGATGTATTGTTGAAGGTATCGCAAAAAGGTTTGGCACTTTTGTTTCCTTAATAATTGTTTTTATGTCAAAGTTGTTTTCGGTAAAAAGCGGGAGTATGGAATTTTCTGTTTCTTCCGGGTCAAAAAAAAGGGAAGTTGCGTTGCATTGCGGGTCAATGTCTGTTATCAGAGTACGTTTTCCTTTTCTTGCAAGACCTGCCGCAAGGTTTATTGCCGTAGTAGTTTTTCCTACTCCACCTTTCTGATTCGCCACCGTTATTATCATTTATATCTCCTTTATATCTATTTTATACTCGCCATCTTTTATGTTGATAATTGCATAGCTTTTATTTGAGCCACCCTTTGGAAAGGTAGTGGAACCGGGGTTAAGATGCACGCCCCAATCAAAATTCTCTATTACCGGGATATGAGTGTGCCCGCTTATTACGATGTCGGCTTTTACATCTTTTCCGAATTGCTCGAAATTATTTACTTTATGTCCGTGCGTTATTACTATAAATATTTCGTTTGTATAAAGATATGAAAAGTCAGACAATATAGGATATTTTATTATCATCTGATCAACTTCCGCATCGCAGTTTCCTCTTACAAAAATAATCCTTTTGTCGAATTTATTCAGCATTTCCGCAACTCCGCCGGGATTATAACTTTCCGGAACCGGATTTCTAGGGCCGTTGTAAAGAAGATCACCTGCGCAAATTATGAGCTCAGTATTCTCTTTATGTAATTTGTTTAAAGCATTTTTTGCATCGTTAAATGAACCGTGTAAATCTGAAATTACTCCTATTTTCATATTGCACCACCTCTTTCTATATTTTAATAGAAATAATCAAAAATTAAAATAT
>CAYYKP010000125.1:0-3027 GCA_964468055.1 uncultured Caldisericales bacterium | reverse complement strand
ACTATTCTGTAAGCTTCTCTAAAAGGTATGCCCTTCTCTACAAGTTCGTAAGCTTTTTGCGTTGCAAAAAGCTCTTCGGTTACAAATTTCTCAGCATTTTCTCTGTTTATTTTCAGCTCTTTTACCACTTTGCTCATTACGCTCAATGTGTTTTTTGTTATATCGAACACTTCGAATATAGCCTCTTTTGTGAGTTGCAAGTCTCTATGATACCCTGAAATAAGATTTGCCGGTAGCATTTTTAATCTCACCTCCAGAGAAATAACCTTTGCATAATTTGCCCTGGCAATCTCAAAAACATCGGGGTTTTTCTTTTGAGGCATCATAGAACTGCCCGTGGTAAATTTATCAGGTATGGTAATAATTTTTATATCATCTTCGGAAAAAATAATTACATCGGAAGCAAATTTATTAACATCAAGTAAAATCATTGAAAGAACAGATGCAATTTCTCCTTCGAACTTTCCTCTGCTGTTCTGTACATAAATAGGATTATTTTGTATTCTCTCGAAATGTAGCATTTGTTTGGTTAATTCTCTATCAATTTTCAAAACAGGAATGCCAAACCCTGCACCTGTCCCCAAAGGACATTGATCAATCATATGAATTACCGCATCAATCATATCGATATCATCCGAGAGGCCTTCCATAAAACAGCCACACCATACTTCAATATTTGTAACCATTGCTTTTCTCGTATGAGTAAAGCCTGGAATCTTTACATCTCCAAATTCACCTGACAGAGATTTAAGCGAATCGGAAAGACTCTCTGCAAGCTCTTTAATTTTACTTAGCTCGTTCTTATAATACAGCCTTAACGCAGTAATAACCTGATCATTACGAGACCGTGCAGTGTGAATTTTCTCCCCTGTTTTTCCAAGTTTCCTCGTAAGATAATTTTCAATTTTCGTATGGCAGTCTTCATCCTCGGGCGAAATTTTAAATTTACCCCCTTTGGAAAGCTCAATTATTTCTCTCAGAATATTTACTATTGAGTCCTTTTCATTGTCATTTATAACTCCTATTTTATTTAACATCTCAGCATGTGCAATGGACCCATAACAATCATATTCTACAAGTCTCTGGTCAAGAGTATAATCTTTTCCAACCGTAAAAGAAACTACATCTTTATCCGCTTTAATTCCCTTTTCCCACAGTTTTCCCATACAGACGTTTCCTCCATTTATAGGGATTTGTTTCTTTTAAAACAACAGAATGCGCTTTAAGCCTTATAGCATTTATGTTAATGAAACCCTTGGAATCTTCCGAACTAAAGCCTCCTTCAATATCCATACTTGATAGATTTTTATTGTATAAAGAAGTAGGAGACTCTCTTCCAATCGGCATTACATTACCTTTATAAATTGATAGCACTACCTTGCCATCGATTGCTTCTTGGCTTTTTTCTACCGAGGAAAATATAAAATCCATTTCCGGGGAAAACCAAAAACCGTTGTATATCAGCTCTGCAAATTTAGAAGCAAACATATCCCTAAGATGCATCACTTCTTTATCCATTGCAATACCTTCGAGATCCCTGTGAGCTTCCCATAAAATAGTGGCTCCCGGGGTTTCGTATATACCTCGCGACTTTATGCCTATAAATCTATTTTCAACCATATCAAGCCTTCCAATACCATTTTCACTGCCAATCTTATTAAGATACAAAAATAATTTTAAAGGCTCTGTTTCTGTTAAACCATTCCCTACATTTACTACCTTTTTAGGAATTCCATTTTTAAAATGAATTTCAATAATTGTTTCTTCGTCCGGTGCATTCATGGGTGATTTTGATCGTGTAAAAATATATTCTTCGGGTTTTAAGAGAGGGTTTTCGATGATTCCTGCTTCATGACTTATATGCATAAGATTCTCGTCTTCACTAAAAGGACGTTTTGTCGTTGCACTCACAGATATTCCATTAGCTTTTGCATAATCGATAAGGTCTGTTCGTCCTTTAAAATCTCTCAGGAATTCTTTATCTTTCCATGGAGAAATTACTTTTATATCAGGATTTAATGCATAATAGGATAACTCAAATCTTACTTGATCATTGCCCTTACCTGTTGCTCCGTGTGCTACATATTCGGCATTTTCCTTCTCTGCTATCTCTATCTGCTTTTGAGCAATAAGCGGCCTTGCAAGAGCCGTACCAAGTAAATACCTTCCCTCATAAATTGCATTCCCCATAAGTGCAGGAAATATAAATTCCGTTACAAGTCTTTCTCTGAGATCTTCTATGTAAACTTTTGATGCGCCTGTTTTTAGGGCTTTTTCTTTTACCGCATCGAAATCATCCTTTTGTCCCACATTTGCAATAAAGGCAATTACCTCATAACCTTTGCCTGTTAGCCATTTCAAAATTACGGATGTGTCAAGTCCTCCACTGTAAGCAAGTATAACTTTTTTCATAAGTCCTCCTTAAATTATCTGTAAATTCATTTCATTAATTCTTTTAAAAAATTCATCAATTTGTTCGTCTTCTTTTTATCCGCAATAATAAGTACCGTATCATCTCCTGCAATGGTGCCAATAATCTCGTTTAACTCTAGTTTATCAACAATACTTGCTACGCCACCTGCATTGCCCGGTATTGTTTTTAAAAGAATTAAATTATCAGCATGATTCAATCCAATAACAAAATTTTGAAAAGATATTTTGAGTTTATTTTCAAAATTCTCGTTTTCTTCCTTAGGCAACTGATAGAACACTTTTCCTCCTTTTTTTACTTTTATAGCACCGATTTCTTCAAAATCTCTTGCAATTGTTGCCTGCGTAACCAAAAATCCTTTTTTCTTCAAGTAACCCAATAATTCAAACTGGCTTTTTATTTTTCTACCGGTCAATATTTCTTTAATCTTTTTTATTCTTTCTTTTTTTGTATGTTTATTCATATTTAATTTATAATTATACACGTTTTTAAAATTTGTCAAGAGTATTAATCAAGATTTTTGAGAAATCTATTTTATCATCTTAAATTCATTTCAGAGTCTTTAATTTTAGGGGGATTGAAATGCATTCCCTCAA
>CAYYKP010000124.1:0-3040 GCA_964468055.1 uncultured Caldisericales bacterium | reverse complement strand
GTCATTCCGGACTTGATCCGGAATCTCGTACTTGTCTTTGTCCTTTTAAATGCCTTAAACACATTTAATAAATCCACCATCTACCGGGATTGTTGTACCTGTTATATATGATGCTTTTGAAGATGCAATAAATGCCACAAGAGATGCAAATTCTTCCACTGTCCCAATTCGCCCCATGGGAATGCTTCGTGTCATTTTCTCTTCTGCCTCCTCGATATTCACATTATTTTTCTCTGCAGCGGTTTTTATCAGGCTTTTTACTCTATTTGTCATTGTGTACCCTGGTAAAATACAGTTTGCTGTGATATTTAACGGAGCTACCACATTTGACACGCTTTTGATAAAGGTGGATATCCCTGCTCGTGATACGTTTGAGAGAATTAAATTATCCAATGGCTGCTTTATGCTGATTGATACGGAAGCAATGATCCGCCCCCATTTGTTTTTACGCATAAATGGCATTACCGCATATACTGCATAAATTGTACTCATAAGATTTAGCCGTACCGCCTCTTCGTAATCGTTTGGTTTTACATCAAAAAATCCCCCTGCAGGCGGCCCTCCGGCATTTGTAAACAGTATATGGATTGTGCCGAATTTATTTACCGTTTCGTTTACTGCTTTTTCAATATCACTTTGGTTTTTTACGTCTCCTGAAATAATAATTGGTTCATTCCCTGTTTTCCCCATTATTTCAGCTTGTGTTTTTTTCAAATTTTCGATGTTTCTTGAAACAATTGAAACATTTGCGCCTTCCTCTGAAAGCTTCATTGCCACTGCCTTCCCCAATCCTTTACTTCCAGCCATTATAAGGGCTGTTTTACTTTTTAATTCAAGATCCATATAAATCACCTCTAAATTTTATTATATTGCATTTGCAAAATAAATTATAATAAATATAATCATCTATGCATATAAGCGGAACAATAGTAAATACGATAACAGTAATTGTTGGAAGTGCGATAGGGCTTCTTATAGGTGAAAAGTTGTCCGGACGTTTTAAAAAAATAATTATTCAGGCAATTGCTCTTTTTACATTTCTTATTGGCATATCTATGATGTTAAAGGCGGATAACCTTATTATTATTTTCCTGTCACTTGTTATAGGTGGTGTTACAGGTGAAGCCTTAAAACTTGATGAACATCTATATAATGTTACCGAGAAACTGAAGAATAAAGTTTCACCGAATTCAAATAGTTTTACTGAGGGTTTTGTGATGGCAACGCTGATATTTTGTGTGGGAGCAATGACTGTTGTAGGCTCTATTCAGGAGGGTCTCACGGGAGATGCAACACTTCTTTATACCAAGTCTCTTATGGATGGTATAACGTCTCTTACCCTGGCTTCGGGTTTGGGTATCGGTGTTATGTTTTCAGCCGTTTCCGTTTTTCTAATCCAGGGCAGCCTTACGCTTTTGGGCAGCTCTCTTCATTTTCTTATGGCTAAACCATATTTAGATGCTCTTACCTCCACCGGAGGAGTTCTCATTATTGCGCTTGGAATAGAACTCTTGAATATTAAAAAATTGAAAGTGGTGAATTTGCTTCCGTCGCTTGTGTATGCCCCCCTTTTTGTTTATGTTGCCTCTCTTTTTAGATAGCTTGATATTTTTGTAAATTTACATACAATGTCAATCGGCGGTATAGATTAAAAACGATCAACCGTACAGAATAAGTAAGAAAGGAGATGGCAGAAATGGGCAGTATTCTTATTAAAACTGAAATTCCCGGCCCGAAAAGCAGGGAAATTGCCAAAAAGCGCGAAAGGTTCGTAGCATCAACGATGGAGTCTCTTGCGCCTTTTTATATCAAGCAGGGGCATGGTGCAGTTGTTGAAGATGTTGATGGAAACAGATTTCTTGATTTTACCGGAGGTTGGGGCTGCCTTGTTGTGGGGCACACGCCTGAATCTGTGGTAAATGCAATCAGGGACCAGGCAGGGAAATTTATACACACAGATTTTACGGCGGTACCCTATGAGCCATTTGCAGAACTTGCAAAAATGATTTCCGAGCGTGCACCGGGAAATTACGATAAGCAAGTTGCATTTTTCAACAGTGGCGCAGAAGCTGTTGAAAATGCTGTAAAAATTGCAAAGGGCGTAACAAAACGTAAGGCAATAGTTGTTTTTGAAAATGCATTTCACGGAAGAACTCTTCTTACTATGACGATGACGCACAGGAATATGCCTTATAAATATTTATATGGACCATTTGCATCTGAAGTTTACAGGCTTCCCTACCCTGATGTACATAGGAATACAATGAAGATAGGCGATTTTGAAACTGTGCTTAAGGATAACGTATACCCTGAGGATGTGGCTGCTGTTGTAATTGAGCCGATTCAGGGTGAAGGTGGTTTCAATGTGCCCCCGGAAGGATTCCTTGAAGAGGTAAGAGAGGTAACAAAAAAGTACGGAATAATGTTCGTTGCCGATGAAGTGCAGAGTGGTTATGGCAGAACCGGAAAGCTCTTAGCAATTCAAAACTGGAATGTAGAGCCCGACCTCATTGCACTGGGCAAATCAATAGCAGCAGGACTTCCGCTTTCTGCAGTTGTGGGAAAGAAAGAATATTTTGATGCACTTCCGGGGAGTTCCATAGGAAGCACGTTTGGTGGAAATCCGGTTGCATGCCGCGCTGGGATTGAAGTTTTAAAAATTATTGATAATGAAAAGCTTCTTGACCGTGCAGTAGAGTATGGAAAAATCATTGACAGGCGCTTCAAAGAAATGCAGAGTAAGTATTCTGTAATTGGGGAAACCCGTGGAATTGGCGCAATGCGTGCAATTGAATTTATAAAGGACAGGGAAACCTGGCAGCCCGATGCTGATACAACAGGCAAAGTGATACAGGAAGCAATGAAAAATGGTGCTGTCCTTGCAGGGGCAGGAATCCATAAAAATGTAATAAGGCTTCTCATACCCCTTGTAATGACTGAAGAAGAGCTTAACGAAGGGCTTGATGTTTTGGATAAGTCAATCAAAAAAGTTATAGGATAAACATTAATTTAGAATTTAAATTTTATTAAAAGGCAGGTT
>CAYYKP010000123.1:0-3148 GCA_964468055.1 uncultured Caldisericales bacterium | reverse complement strand
GTACTTAGTTTTCATTATTATAATTTAAATTAGCCTTAATGCAAGATGCCGAATTTCAAAGCCAACTGATAATTTTTAAGTAATTATATACATATGCAACATAGTGCCCATTCCTTTGTAATCCAATATTATAAATATAGATAGTATATAGCTTTATTAAAATACAATGGCAAAAAATCCTTTCTACGAGGTAAACTTGAAAAATGCATATTATTAGTTATAATACATTTTGTAAGGAGGAGGCACATATGATCCAGAAAGTGATAAAAAGAGACAGCAGAGTAGTTAATTTTGATAGAAATAAAATAATCGTAGCCATTGCGAAAGCAGGTAATGAGGCAGGTGAGTTCGGAACAGATACCTCCAAATTTATTGCAGGTATAGTAATAACAGAGCTTGAAAATGAACATGACGGCATTCCATTCAGCATAGAAATTATACAAAATAAAATTGAGAGAGTTCTGATGCAAAAAGGATTTTATGGAACGGCAAAAGTCTTTATACTTTACAGGGAACATAGAAGGGAACTCCGCGAGCTGAAAGGGCATATCACATCTGATTTAGTTGAAAATTATCTAAACCAAGGTACATGGGAAGTACACGAAAATGCAAATATCGATTATTCCATACAAGGTTTAAAAGCATTTATTGCGGGAAAAGCTGAAGAAATTTACTGGTTAAATAAATTGTACCCAAAAAAAATCGCAGCGCTCCACAAAGAAGGATGGGTGCACATTCATAACCTTTCTATGCTTTCTGCATACTGCTGTGGATGGGATCTTGAAGATTTACTTAGAAGAGGATTTGGAGGTGCCCCCGGAAAACCTTACTCAAAACCTGCAAAACACCTTTCATCCGCTTTAGGCCAGATGATGAATTTCTTGTTTACACTTCAAAATGAGGTTGCAGGTGCTGTCGCATTTAGTTCTTTTGATACATACCTTGCACCATTTGTGCTTTTTGACAAGCTTCCCTATGAAGAAGTAAAACAGCAAATTCAAGAATTTATTTATAATATGAATCAAACAATGCGCACAGGCGGACAAAGTCCCTTCTCAAACCTTACGCTTGACATACATCCGCACTTAATGTTAAAAGACCGCCCTGTAATTATAGGGGGAGAGGAACACCCCGAGATCCGCTACGGAGATCTTCAGAGAGAAATGAATATGATAAACAAAGCATTCTGGGAAACGATGATAGAAGGAGATGGAAATGGCAGGCCATTTACTTTCCCTATTCCAACGATAAACATAGACAAAAAATTTGATTGGAATAATCCTGAGCTTGAGCCAATGTGGGAAGCAACAAGAAAATACGGGACACCGTATTTTGCAAATTTTATTAATTCGGATTTAAGTCCGGAGGATGCCCGTTCAATGTGTTGCAGGCTTCGGCTTGATGTGAAAGAATTGCGTAAGAAAGGCGGAGGATTATTCGGTGCTGATCCGCTTACAGGAAGTATTGGAGTCATTACAATAGACATGCCACGAATTGGATATCTTTCTAAAACAAAAGAAGAGTTTTTTGGCAAGGTTTCCGAAATTATGGATGCTGCAAAAGAAGGATTGATGGTAAAAAGAAAAACCATAGAACGCTTTACCGAAGAAGGCCTATATCCCTATTCAAAAGTATATTTGAAACCGATTAAGGAATCCTCCGGTAGCTATTGGGGTAATCACTTTTCTACAATCGGAATTGTGGGTATGAACGAGGCATTACTGAACTTTATGGGAGTAAATATGGGAACCGAGAATGGTATACGGTTTACACTCGAATTGATGAAATTTATGAGAGAAAAGATGCAAAAATTTCAGGAAGAAACAGGAACACTTTTTAACCTTGAAGCTACACCCAGCGAATCCACATCTTACTCTCTTGCCTTGAAAGATAAAAAACGTTACCCCGGCATCATAGTTGGAAATGAGAAAGAATTTGAAGAATACGGAGCTGATCCTTTCTACACAAACTCCGCGCAGCTTCCGGTAGATTATACTGACGACCCGTTCGAAGTGGCGGAAAAACAAAACGACATCCAATCTTTATGGACAGGGGGGACGGTAGTTCACTTTTTCCTGGGAGAATCACTACAATCCGGAAACGAAGCAAAACTATTCGTTAGAAAAGTCCTGGAAAATTACAAACTTCCTTATATTACCCTTACCCCCACATTCTCTGTTTGCCCAATCCACGGATATATACCCGGGGAGCACGAGTACTGCCCGTACTGCGATGCAGAGCTTGCGGAGAAATATGAACGCGGCGAAAAAGAAGAGAAATCTGGCGGAGTAAAATTAAATATAGATATATAATGAAAAGAGGAAAAATACCCGCGGTAAAACTTATTACATATACTCCGGAACCTGAAAAAGTTGTTTCAACAGCAATGAGGCAGAGCAGGTTTAAGGGGGGCGTTACGAAACTTAATCTCAAAGAAAATGATATTGAACACTTAATTAAGCTTGCGCTGAAGCTCGGCCATCTGTCTGTTTTTGAGCATATTTCTTTTACTTTTGCAATTGAAGGGATTTCACGTGCCTGCTCTCACCAACTTGTACGGCACAGGTTATTTTCATTTACTCAGCAAAGCCAGAGGTACGTAAAAGAATCCGATTTTCCGTACGTTGTGCCACAAACAATCAAACAGAACAAAGAAGCATACCGAAAATTTATTAATGCAATCGATGTGATAAGCAAGGTCTACAAGGAGCTTGTAGAGATTGTCCCTTTCGAAGATGCCCGCTTTATACTTCCAAATGCTACAGAAACCAAGATAGTTGCAACTGCCAATGCGCGTGAACTGATGCATTTTTTCAAATTAAGATTGGACAAAGCTGCTCAATGGGAAATTCGCAGCGTAGCAGAGCTTATGTTTAAAGAGGTTTCGGAAATAGCGCCAATCATTTTTTCAAAAGATAATTTAAATAAATTTCAATAGGAGGTGAAAAATGAAGTACAGGGAAGATGAAAATGGAAACCTTATTTTAGAAGACGGAACAGTAATTCCAAAAGAGAAACGGCAAAAAGCTGAGGTTTACAGCCGCGTTGTTGGGTAGAGTGATGCTCAACTGAAATCCATTCTAATTGACTCGGAACTCCCTATGGGACAACGAGGCGGAAGGGCAGAAGCCCACCGTGAGAGACTGAA
>CAYYKP010000122.1:0-3220 GCA_964468055.1 uncultured Caldisericales bacterium | reverse complement strand
TATCCGGATGAACTATATAGAACAGCTCAGAAACTTCAGCAAAAATTCACGTTTATTTTTAGTCAGTAATGTTCTGAACTCAGTAGGTTTAGGCTCATTTTTTGTATTGTTCAACTTATATTTGCAAAGTATGGGCATAGGCACTCGGTATATTGGTGCGATAAATTCTTCCTTTTCGTTAAGTATTGCTTTATTTGCATATTTTTCAGGGATAATCTCTGACAAAATCGGTAGAAAGCTCTCGTTTATAAGTGGCTCTTCAGTTGGGGCAATAGCTTTCCTTTTTCTTGTTATAGGAAAAAATCCTTCCGTATTGGTTGCTGCTGCATTTGTTATGGGAGGCGCTAATTCTTTGTTTGTAGTTTCCGAGAACCCCTTTCTTATGGAGAGTAGCTCCGAATTTGAACGCACATCACTTTTCAGTTTATCGATGACTACATTAATACTTGGAGAATTCATCGGAAGTTTACTTGGTGGATTTTTACCTAAAATTTTTGGTGGTGGAGTATTGGGCATGCAAAGATCTCTTTACATTTCGTTTACATTGGTTGCCACTGCCCTAATTCCGTTATTCTTTATAAATGAAAATTGGGAACCGTTGCAGCACAAAGGTATTCTATCGTCATTAAAGGCACCATTTGATGTATTCAAAAGACATAAAGATAAAATTTCTGTTGTTGCTATATTCGTTTCAGCTCAGTTTCTTATAGGTTTTGGCGCAGGGTTTGTTGTACCCTTCTTTAACTTGTATTTTAAAAATAGGTTTCATCTTTCAACGGAATTCATCGGTATAATTTTTTCAATCGGTAGTGTAGTTATCGCATTAGGGACGTTGATTTCACCATTGCTTCGAAAAAAATTCGGTAGGTTAAAGGGTGTAGTTTTTACGCAGTCCCTGTCTTTACCGTTTATCCTTATTCTTGCATTCACCAGGAGAGTTTATATTGCTGTTATTTCTTACCTGTTCAGAGGGATGATTATGAACGCAGCGGTGCCGATGGAAATGCAACTCTATATGGAATCTATCCCCGATGAATCCCGTGCTGCAATGTCTAGCTTTATGCAAATTGCATGGAATTTTTCTTGGGGTATTGCATCTGCCGTTTCGGGGTTTCTAATGGCTAAATATGGATTTTCTCTTCTATTCATTCTAATGTTTGTGTTCTATATCAGCGGGATGTCTGTTCTCTATTTCGGACTTAAAGGAAAAGTAAATGACTAAAAAAGTAAAGTTTGGTTTATTGATGCAATTTTTTGCGAGCTTTTCATTCTTTGCGGTGCAACTTTTTATTCCGCAATTTGCTGAGATACTCAAAGCAAGTAAATTTCAAATAGGACTTATCGCAACGCTTTTTTCTCTTTCCCTTTTTATCTCATCATGGCTGTTCGGACGGTTCGCGGATAAAATAGGCAGAAGAAAAATTATTTTACTCGGATTCTTCTTCTCCGCGATTGCCTATACTCTCGGTTATTTTTCTAAAACTTATAACGGATTACTTGTGTATAGAATGCTTGCAGGATTTTCTGCTGGCATCTATCCTGGCGCACTTGCTGCATTTGTGTATGAAAATGGCGGTAAAATGGGAAAATATACCGCATTCGGTGCAATAGGCATGGCAATTTCACAGTATATATCCGGAATAATTGCTACTATTTTTGATATACCACACCTGTTTCTTGTAAGCGGGATTACATTTTTCATTGCATTTCTTGTAGCGCTTTTTGGAATACGAAAAGAAGAATACAAGCCAATGCATATTGCTTTGTTTCCTATCGATGTAATTAGAAAAAATAAAGGTATTTATATTCCGCTTTTTTTAAGGCATATGGGTGCAACTGGTATCTGGGCTTATTGGGTGCTTTATCTGGGGCAACTCGGTGCTAATAATTATTGGAAAGGTACTTTGAATACGTTCAATTTTGCAACGCAGTTTCTCGTAATGTATTTTGTTATAGATAGGGTGTCAGGAAAAAAGGCTGTGGGGTGGGGACTTATCCTATCTGCAATGGTGTTTTTTTACTTTGCACTTTGCCCCTCGTATTTGTGGGTTATCCCGGGAATGATAGGGACAGGATTTGCATGGTCATTTCTGTATGCGGGATCTCTCAAAGAGGTCACTGAATCGAATAAAGAACGTGCCACCGCATCAGGCCTTATTCAGTCATCTACAAGTTTGGGAAATATATTTGGCCCTCTTGTGTCCAGTTTTATCGTAGCATTCACCGGTACATACAAAACAAGTATGTATTTTGCGGGATCAATTACACTTATTGCCTATCTGTATTATATTTATCAAAGGAGAAAAGAATCGTTAATTTAAGGTTTTTTTTCTTGCCTTAAACTGTCAAGAATTTTTGAAACATTACCAAAATGTGAATTTCTTTCTTCCACTCTCTCCAAATAGGTTATTGCCATTCCTTTGTTGTTATTTCTTGCATAAGCAATGCCTATGCCAAATTGAATTGCAAGCTCGTCTTCCGTGATAGCCATACGTGACGGATCAAATTCTTTTAATACTGCGATTGACTCTTCAAATTTATTTAAATCAAACAGGGCTGAGCCGAGTAAACGAACAATTTTAATTGTTCGTTTTTCCTCTGGCAATTTGCCGAGAATTTCTGCAACTTTTTTTACATTTCCGGAATAATAGTATATGCTGGCAACAAGTAAACGGAAATATGGCGTATCAAGAGTTGGTATATTCTTTTCAAGAAGATGTGCAGCTTCTTTATAACTTTTTACATTCTTACAAGGACCCTTAAATAGGCTGTAAAGGTCTTCTTCGTCTTGGTTTAATGTTGCAGACTCCATTAGCATTTTGGCACCTTCTATGCTTTTTCCTTTGTTCAGAAGGCTTTTGGCTTGTGCAGTAAGTCTGGTTGCCTTTTGCTCGGGAGAAAATAAATAGAATATATGTCCTATCAGAGTAATTACAAATAAAGGTATACCCCATTTTCTCTTACCAGGTATAATTGTCATGAATACTCCAAATATATAGCCGATAATAATTAAGGTTGATGGCGAAATCGGTAAACTAAATTTTTTTATTTTTTCTTTTAAATTTTTCATATTTCCTCCCGTAAGTTAGAAAAGTATTTTTTATAACATTTTATTATACGAAAAATCGTTCTTAAAGCAACTTTAATATAGGTCATCAATATTTTATTATACAGAAATACTGATTCTGTGTGTATTATATGAATTAAGAATAGTTTTTGA
>CAYYKP010000121.1:0-3223 GCA_964468055.1 uncultured Caldisericales bacterium | reverse complement strand
TTATTCCGGCGTTAATTTTTCCCATGTTAATAACCTCCTAATTGTTTATAAAGATGAAGGCCAGAAAAGCAAGAAAAGCTAAGAGAAAAAAGGAAAGAGAAATAACCAAGAAAATGTTATTCCTGCTTCCACTTCCGTAAGTAATACGGAATCGATTTTTTGCTCTTATGGCCGGTGAATTGTTTAATGTCTTCGAACTCGACCTGTTTTTTAGACGCAAGAGACTGAATAATTTTTGCCCTAAAAAAGTGAGTAACCCTCCGATTTCCATTTTTCCTTGTCCTCTGTAAAGGTACATGCTTTGCGACAAAGTGAAAATATTGTGCATAAGAAACCGAAAACACAAGTGTAGAAGGGCTGCCGGTAATATGTTTTAAAAGTATCCGGATCAAGTCAGGGGCAAAGAGTATGCGGTTACGGGAGCGCTTTTTACCACGCACAAAAATATATTGATCGTTAAGGATGTCCATGTTTCTAATAGATGAAACTTCGGAGTATCTTAGGCCGAACCTTTTTTGAAGTTGCATCATCACTCCGACCTGGCTTGAATAAATAGAAAGATATTTGTCAGGATAAATAACAATGTTTGCAACACTATTCATGTTTCCCTTTCTCATATGCAAATTCTGTGCCACTGCAAAAAGATACGGAAATATTTTTCTTTTGTCAAATGCTATACCTGGCGAACGAAAAAAGATTGAAACAGGCCTGGGCCAGGATCCTCTAAACAACGCGAGTGTAAGTGCAGTGTTGGAGTTACTTCTGTGTTTCTTTTTTATTCTCTTTCTCTTTTTTTCCTGAAAGTTCGGTTTGCTTCGGACTCTGCGAACGGAGTTAAAACGGAGTCACAAGGAAGGATTAGAAAAAAATGTTCTAAGAAAGAAATCGGACGCCGTGCAGGTTCTACCGCTTCCGACGTCCTCTTTCCGTATGCGCAAAAAGAAGATACGAATCATTTTTTCAGGATGCAAATTTTCCGGAAAAATATAAACGGGGCGTCCCGGAACTCATCAAAGCAAAGTGATTTCATCGGCAAAGGATTACTTCGCACGGATTCGGGACGCCCCGTTTGCGCCCACCGGCTACGGGTCTGGCGTTTCCGCATCCGCAAAATGCAAAAAGCAAAAACGAGCGGATAAAGGAAGACGTATCATTAAAGTAATTAGGTAGTTTACATAACGCCTGTTATGCAACCGCTACTTTAATGTTTGCGAGCGTAGCGAGCCTCCTTTAAAGAGTTACATAACAAGCGTTATGTAAATCTACCGTTTAATCAAATATTAAAGAAGTAACAGCAAAAAGGAAAAACGTTAAGCAAGTTTTTTGTTTTTTTGCGTTTGCGGGGCGGAAGGGGGTGGGCGCAATTCTTTGTTTATAAAAATTTCAATTTCCTTTAAATCTTCATCGGAAAGGAAGACAAAGAAATTGTACTTGTATCGAATCTTTTCGGCATAATAGGCGGATGACGAACCTTTTTGTAAAAGTCTTTTAAGGATGAATTCACGTAGCTTTTCGGCTGTTTCAAGGTCACAAGCAATTTTATGGCGGACACGTGGAAGAAGGGAATCCGAGCGACCCCAGAACCTTCCGGTTTCGTCTATTTTCTCGGAATAATCGACTTTGGCTAAATATTTACTCATATAATAAGACACTCTCCGAAATCCTTTTAGCTCTTTAAGTAGAACTGCATGTTTCTGGCAATAACGACAACCGCAATGAAGTGAAGGGAGCCAAAGGTCGTACATGTTCTTTTTAAAACGGTACATATTTTTTATTTTTATCTTTTTAGAGACAAAAAGGATTATGTGAAAGTGCGGTGCTCCACGGTCTTGAAATTCCATTTTCCAGATATACCTAACGCCAGGGTATTTCCTTTGCAATCGGATTAAGAAAAGGTGTAGATCTGCTTTAGCCACTCTGGAGTTATGTGGGTAAATGTTGTGGTATGTCAAAGTAAGGAAATATTTCCGGCCAAGATCATTAAACGGAAGTGATGCAAGAAAACGAAGCAGACGAAGGCGTGAAGCATCCGAAAATCTGTAAATTTTTTCTCTTTTTCCGTAAATATGCTCGGGCGGTATTTCCTCAATAAAAGTTGATTTGAAATCAATCTCATGATCGTAGATGTAAATAAAATTTGTTTGTTCAGGTATGTGGGTATACCAAGAGTGGAGAGCCTCTGTATTTTGATACTGTGTGGCGATAGATTGTTGCCCGTCCATCATTTGAAAGATTCCTCAAGTAATAATGTTTCACGTGAAACAATATAAACGGAATAGAACAATATTTGCAAGTAATTTGAAAAAAAATAAAAGGCGCACCGGAAAGTGGTTTCAGTATATCGGTAACGTGGGAAATATTAGAGAAGGATTGAAAAGTTAGCGTGGATGCAAAGGCGGCCAAGGTTCTGCAATATTTTTGCAAACACGAAAGGATTTATAATCCTTGCCGTCTTTGTAGCAAAAAAAGACAAGTGACGGGAAGGCGGCAACATACTTCCCGTCGTTGTCTTTTTCCAGGGAACAAAACCTTTTTTTCTTTTGTCCGTGTGAATACTGCATGCCTATTCTGAACTTATTACTTCAGAGTAAGATGAATTAGAAACCATTAAGTCAGATCCAGTACCTCGAAAAAAGAAAAGATATGCATGTAAATGCGATAAATCACGACCGGCACCAATATTAAACATTGATTCTTGCTGACTACGTGTTCCGCTATCGTCACAGACAAAAGCAATATTGTTTTCATCATCAATAATAACTCCAACAGACTGATCGGTATCTTCACCATTACCAAGCCCTGATGGTGACCATTGAATATCAATATCACCATTTTCAGCAGTGTAATAAGCCTTTGTGATTGTCTCTTGTTCCAAATCACCAAAAGCCATTATGATATTTTGATAATCACCGTCGCCTGTTACTGTTGCTCGGTTTTTCTGCGTGAAGAGATTCCATCCGGACATTGCGGTTGCGAAAGGGTCCCAGTAAGTCTGCAGAATTGTTGCAAGGATTAGCTTTGCGACACTGACGATAAAAGAAAACTTTGTTCTTTCGGCCTGTTGTGCGGAAGTGTTTGGATTTGCAGGAACGGCATAGGCCCGAATTGCGTTTATGCCTTTCCAATTAAATCCAACTACACCGCCAACTTTGCCGAAAAGCGGTCCGGTTATTCCGGCGTTAATTTTTCCCATGTTAATAACCTCCTAATTGTTTATAAAGAT
>CAYYKP010000120.1:0-3252 GCA_964468055.1 uncultured Caldisericales bacterium | reverse complement strand
GGGGTCATATTTTATCTTTCCACATAGGTGCTTTTCTACTTACACCCCATGGAATAATTTGTATTTTTTTATTTTTACTGTATTGTAAAATATCAAGTCGCTTATATCGATAAAATAAATTAAATAATGTCTGAGATATTCCTGCTGGCGACATTAAAAATGACAGTAATGGATGAGCTACTAAACTGTATCCTAAAAGTTGTCCAACATTATTTAAAGTTATTTTTGTTACCTTAAATTCTACAAAGACAAGTTCTGATACACCATTTCGCTTATTTATTATGCCCGTCACGTCTGTTTTAATATCAAAAACTTTGTACTGAGGAAATTTATTTGTAAGCTTCTTTCTAAAAATAAAGTTGGAAAGCTTTATATCGTGAGTATCCTCAACAATAATTTGGGCTGTCCTATAGTGACTTGCTAAATAAGCGGATAGCCAAACCTTTACATCTGGATAAAAGTCAAATTCTCTCATACGTCTTCATCAGATTCTTCATCAAATAGTGTTGCCTCTTTAATACCTTGATCACATCCTAAAGCAAGACATATCTGGAAGGCTCCGTCGAAATGTTTTCCTCTGAGCTCGATAGGTAATCTATCGCTATTTTCGTCAGGATGAGGAGGTTTCATATTTCTTATATGTTTTGCTGCGGGATTACACTTTTTACGTCTTCGCCCAGAGTTCTTATTAATATTATAATTAGCAAGCTCTTCTAAGATTTTTTGCTTATATTCAAAATTAAAACCTATCTTGATAAATTCTTCTGCATAGATTCTCATCCTGTGTTCTTTTGCCCAATTAGTACCAACGCCATTAGGACAACGAACATTTGGATGCCCCCACAATATATGTTGCACGTTAACATCTAAATGTTGCTGAAGGAGTTTACATATTTGAATTGGCAGAAACCAGTTTTGGTTAGAGAATTGTATTACAATTCTTTGTATGCCTGCTTGATCCCTATCGCTATAACTCGGGGAAGATGCTGCATCAGCAACTCCTCTAATGAATTCCTTTTGAATATCTATAGGCGCAGAAAAAATTATATCAGGAACTTTAAACTCTCTATAATCTGTTTTATTTCCAGTCAGTAATTTTAAATCTCTTAATCCTATCGTTGCGTGAGAGAAATTAGCCTTTAATAAGATCACATTACTACCCTCAATTAAATCTACTGTGGTTCCCAATAACTCTTCGAGCTTATTTCTAACTTTATTAAGGCTAAGTTTAATTTCCTTTTCTTGGTTAAACCTTAAGTTGCCATCAGGTAAACCATTAATATTCATTAGTTGATAGGGAAAATCTATCAATAATGTCTCCGAAGAGCTACTTTTTTGAAATTCTCCGCGTACAATAATCATTCCTAAAATATAGGCTACATCTCCATCAATATAATCATCGAGGAGAGAAATATTATTTTTCACTTTTTATTTTAGCCTCATCTTGTTTTTTAAAAATTAATATATATTCATGCACCTTGTTTATTCTAAATACAGATGGATATCCAAGTGGCTTCAAATTATTATATTCTTTTCTTCTGTCCCATATAATTATATCGTCTAAAATAAAACCTTGTTCTTCTGTTATTCTAACAATATCCATATGAAACGGATAAAATTTATTTTTCTTCCTAATGTCCATTACAATTACAATAAAATAGGCGTTGTCTTTAAGTACCTTATATATCTTTTCAAATATTTCCCCCAATGCATCTATGAATTTATTATAATCATGAATTTCACCTAGGTTATTATTTTCTTCTTTATAATTTCTTACAGCCTTATTGTCCGCAGTTCTTTTTTGTGAGAGGATATCCCAATATGGAGGAGAAGTTATACAAAGATCTATTGAGCCTTTACTTACATAGTTTAGTAAGTTATTTGCATTATCCATGTATATTTCTTGCTCTGGTTCAACAGATACTTCGTTATTGAACATATCTGGTTTAGGCGCTAATCTTTTTTTAATTATATCTATATATTCCTTACTTATTTCTATACCTATACCCCTTTTCCCCATCTCTTTTGCTGCAACGAGTGTAGATCCAGTCCCAGCAAACGGATCCAATACTTTCTCTTGGTCTTCTCTCATAAATATTTCAATCAGTCTCTTCGGTAATTCCTTTGGAAACATTGCGGGATGTTTTAGCTTAAGTTCTTCCGATGTTTTTTTAATGTCACTCCAAATACTAATGGAATAACGAAGCCATTTCTGCCCGTCTAAATTATTAGCTCTTTTTTTAACCTTAGTCTTTCTTCCGACCATTTTTTTATCGTACGGAAATAGCTCCAGATTTTCGTCTCTCTTTTTCATTTGACCTAATTATAATACTTTTGAAATAAATAAAAAATATCAATATATTTTTAACATGCATGTTGCTTGAAAGAAATTTTGTGTTATAATTACTGCGAACCACTGAAAACGCAAATGCGTCGTAGGTGGTGATTTTATTTTGGATAGCATACAATTCCATACTCATCTTCCCTTGATGCATTTAGATTTAAACTTGGCTTAAGGTTATCCAACATACTTTTAATATCACTTAAGGTTAATACCTTTTTAACTCTCTTAGATAAATCACGATGAAGGATTTTGTGTGCAGAGTAAGTATATATCACATAGGATACAAAATCTGCTATTTGAATAAAATAAGATTCCTGCGATTTCTTAGGAATCGGGTCTTCAATTAAGAGTTGGATCTCTCTCCTGTATGGTTTGCTGTTAAGAAATTTTGAGGGAATGATGTTTAGCTTCTGTATTTTCCTTGTTATTTTTCTCATTTTCCCGATTCTCCCTTCGTCACTAATAACTATAAATTTGTGATTTCTTGGCGGAGTATCGGATAAATCATTTTCTATCCTCTGGATGTTATACTTCAGTGCATTTTCTAAAACTAAATAACTGTCATCTTTAATTCTATTTTTGTTTATTACTACATTAATAAATTTTATACTGGTTGTTGGAATAAATTTGGAGAAGCGGATCAGAATTTCTCTTCTATTATCATTAGTAATATTGTATTGTTTAAAAGGATTTTTGTTTAGAACAAAGTGTTTTGTGTGAAATTCAATTTTGGCAGGAAGTCCAAAATCCTTTTTAAGCTTGCGTCTGAAGTTTTTAATTAGAGAAAAATTGTCCTTCCATTCTTGGTAATGTAAATATAAACTGGTTAATACAAATAGCTCTGACGAGTATTTTGGATATCCGTCATCACCTGATTCATCAAAATATGATAGATACATAGTTTTCCT
>CAYYKP010000119.1:0-3274 GCA_964468055.1 uncultured Caldisericales bacterium | reverse complement strand
AGGTATTCTTCTGTTGAAACAAAGCAGATATTGAAGGATAGGGGAGTGATTTAACACAAAAACTTGTCTTGACGGCTCCTGCTTTCAGGGTACAATAGAATTATATACATAAGTTCAGAAACATATGAGACTTAAGTGTATAGAACTTATACAAACTATTGACACAATCAATTTTTGTAGTAATATCTTAAAAGGAGGTGAAAAATGATAAAAGAAAAAGTGTTACCTTTTAGCCTTTTGTATCTTGACAAGATCCCTTTTTCTAAAAGAGGATATGCAGAATACCCTTCATTTATATCTTATGATCCAATTACTCAAATAGTAACGTTTTCCACTCAAAACACAGGACCAACTGAACCTACTACAATGAGTCCAGTTGAGAGCACAGGGTTTATGAATAGGGACAGCGACGAAGCCAATGATGATAAAGGCACGGATTAAAAAATAAAGTTTTAAACCAAATATAAGATGTTTGTAATTAAAGAAACAAATGGTATAGATATGTTAGAAGTATATCGTAATTGTCTTTCTGATTTTAATTGGAGATATAGTTTTGGAATACTAAAAAAAATTGATATTAATGAATATCTAAGAAAAATTGCCCTTATTGAATATGATTCAGTTATACGTCTTGCGTTAATTTATAATGAAGAAAAAGTAGGCTTTTGCAATATTCAGATTATTGATCCGCTTGCAAAAAGGTGCCTTGTATCTTTGGGGATTATTCCCAGTCTTATTGGAAGAGGTTTTGGTGTTTATTTTTCTCCCGGTATAATGAATTTTATTTTTAAAACTCTTATGTTAAACAAAATAACAACCTATACTTATGAACACAACAAAGTTAGCTATAAGATTATTGAAAGGCTTGGTTTTACATTTGAAGGAAGAGCTAGAGAACATGTATTTGACCAGATAAACAATAAATTTGTAGATGTTCTTTTCTTCGGATTATTACAAAGTGAATATCCAAATGAATTTGTTGATAAAAAACTTAAGGAATATAAATATGAATACTTATAAGGATAATGTATTAATAATAACCTCAAAAGACGACGCTCATGCAGATCATATAATAAAGCTATTTAATAGTAAGGGATTGGGAGATAAAATAATAAGATTAAATACTGAAGATTTTGTAAATAATTGTGTAGTAAGCTTTGATGGTCGAAAATTCGAGATTTTAATTAAAGACTCAAATAGAAAGGTTCTTTCAGAAAAAATAAAATCTGTTTGGTACCGTCGTCCTAAAGACTTTAAAATTATAGAAGAAGATCCATATGTCAGAGATTATATAAAAATGCAAACTACTGCTTTTCTAAGAGGCATATACTTTTGTTGCCATGATAGTTCATTATGGGTTAATCCTCTCACTTCGCTTCATAGAAGCAGACATAAACTTCAACAAATCCAACTTGCAACTCTTATTGGTTTTAATACCCCTAAAACTATGGTAACAAATGATTGGAATAAAGCTTATATATTTGCTCGAAAAGTGAAGAAAGTATGTATAAAAAGTTTAGATGAGCCTAATTTTGTACTAGATGGTCATCTTTATCCATTTTTTACACATATTGTTGATAAAAGTGATATATATAATAACAAAGAATCTATAACTAAATGTCCTGTATTATTTCAAGAATATATCGAAAAATTATTTGACATTAGGGTAATTATAATCGGAAATGATATTTTTGCTTTTGAAATACATTCTCAAGAAAATGCTTTGTCAGTGCAAGACTTTAGAGGAGTAGCACCTAAGTTTATAAAGCATCAACCTCACAATTTGCCCGAAGAGATAAAACAAAAAATTAGAACTTTTATGGCAAGACAGGGGTTATTTTTTTCAGCTATGGATTTAGTGTTATCTAAGGAAAAAAAATATTATTTTTTAGAAAATAATCCTAATGGTCAATGGTTATGGCTAGAACAATTAACAAATGTTCCTCTAAGCAATTCTATGATAAAATTATTATTTGGTAACTGAATAAGTTTAGAAACTTTATAAGGAGTAGTTGTAATGTTATATCGGATCCTCCACCCATTTCCTGAGCAAAAATGTGCAACAAATTGCTCTGCTCTCCAAATCTGAGACAAAAATAATGAGAGAGGGTACAAAGAGCAAGGATTTACGTTTTTCCTCTTGACAAAGATTGTAGTATCTCGTGTGAGGCAATTCGAACTATTGACACAATCTATATCTGTGTTATAACCTAAACATATTATACAAGGAGGTTTAAAATGAAATTAATTATTAAAAGAGACCAAGCGGAGAAAAGAGGACTATTTAGGGGACACAAAGGAATGAGGTTTCTTTTGTCTTTTCGCATTGAATTAACACCAGAGGAAAAAGCTCTTGTAACTAAATATAGGGCAGAGGATACCACCCTTTTATCTAGGACTAACAAAGATGGCTATCCATACCCCTGGTATACAGTTAAAAATTTAATGCACGGTGGTAGCGAAACAGCAGACGATGTAACTATTTTACTTAACAATGAAGAGGAATTAAAAAAAGCATGCCAGACTTTTAAAACGTTGTTGGAAGTAATGGATTCTTTCGGCGGTGAAGAAACTTTTGAATTTTAAGAGTTAAGTAGGGGGCGAGAGCATGGCAACTGTAAGAGCAAATGACAGATGTGAAGATTGTGAGTACTGTAGAATATGAGAGTCAGATCCCAATAAGGCTTCATGTCTACTAGAGCAAGGATTCGATCGAAAGAGATTTGTTCCTGCAAAGTGCGTTGGCCAAAGGCTAAAGAGGTGAATAAGTTACTAACTTAGAGCATAAGAAGCAATAACTCACGTAGTACTTTGCTTATTTTGGTATGAATTGTTAATGTTTTTGAAAATAGACATTAAACATTTGAGGGGGATTTTGTATTTTCCAATTTGGGGAATAATTTAGGAAGAAATAAATTTTAAGAAAAAAGTAAATTAAGAAACGCTAAAGAAAAGGATAAATTTTTAAATTATACTAAAACAATTCCTATAAGGAGGTTACATACTGATGCAAAGAGTTATTAAAAATAGATACCGAGTTTATGGAAATATCGGTACCGGTGGTATGGCAACAGTATACCTTGCACTGGATACACAAACAGGTAAAACAGTTGCAGTAAAGATAATGGATAAGAAACTGTTATCTGATACACACTACATAGAAAGGTTTAAAAGAGAAATATCAATAGCAAGTACATTAAATCATCCAAACATACCAAGGCTAATAGATTCAGGATATATGAAGTTAGAAGAATTAGGGGATGAAGGAGAAACA
>CAYYKP010000118.1:0-3316 GCA_964468055.1 uncultured Caldisericales bacterium | reverse complement strand
TTTTATTATTCCTGGCTCAGGCTTGCCTTGAAAAACAAATATGAATATTTTACAAGTGAACACGTGCCAAATTCGACAGAAGTTGTCGTTAATAAAGTGCAGGGAAAAACAGAAAATGATTTTGTGGAAGGCTTAACAGCAGTATTCAAGGAAGCGAACAGAAAGTTAAAAAAAGACGGGATTATGGCATTTACCTTCCACCATCAGAAAGAAAAAGCCTGGGGTGCAGTGTTACAATCGGTATTAAATGCTAATTTTTATATTTCTGCAATTTATCCGGTTCAATCTGAAAAAAGCGCGAGTACTCATATTTTTGGCAAGGCAAATGTAAGCTATGATATGATTATTGTATGCAGGAAGCGAACAGAAAAGCCAGAAAAAAAGTATTGGTCGCAAATAGAAGACGAAATCTATTTTGAAGTAGAGGAACTTATAAAGAGGCTTAAGAAATTTAAGAAAAATCTTAGCCACGAAGATATTTTTATCGTTGCTATTGGTAAGTGCCTTGAATTTTATTCAAAGTATTATCCGGAAGTTTATAAAGAAAATAAAATGGTAAGTGTCGATGAAGCGCTTTCATCTATCAGGGAAATTGTCGACTTAGGTTTAATGCACACAATGTTTAACCAGATTGCCAGTGAAACAGATATAATTACAGCAATTTATATCACCTATCTCGCAAAGAGGACGCATATTCCTTACAATACATTAAATAAGTTCCTAAAGATGCGCTCAATCCCTATGAGCGAGGTTTTAGAAAGTGGCTTAGTCGAGAAGAAAGGCAATGACTTATTAATCCTTACTCCAAGTGAACGGTATGGAATTATCAAAAGAAAGATAGAATCAGGAAAAGTACTTTCAGCAATAGATAAAGCACATTACCTTTATGCACTACTCAAGATAGAAAAAAATACACTTAAGTTTTTGAATAGTCTTACAGAAGATGAACTGCTACGTTGGAAGGAAGATTCCGTAATGAAAACTTTAAAATACCTAAGCGATTCGGAAGACAAAAAATATAAAGATATCCTGAATACATTGGATAAATATGGAGAATAGATAGAAAGCAAGGGAGGTTAGAGATATGAATCCAGGCTTTAATATTATCGAGTATAAAGATTATTTGGATGAAATTTTTGACAAGAAAATTGGCATTATAGAATTTCTGCGGTTATTAAGAGAGGAAGAAAATTTGCCGTTTGGATTCGCTGTTACAGGATTGGACGCCCTGCTTTACTATTCAGATAGGCCGGGCAAAATTTCCAGGTACATCAGTGATTTACTGTGTGATAGAGCAAATTTCCTTACAAGGAAGCAATATATTATACAAGTTCTCGTTAATGGAGGCCTTGAAGTGATAGAAACTAACGATAGGCCTTGGTTACTATATAGAGGCAAAAAATTTCAGCTGCATGAGATTTTTGGACGGGTAAAACAGGTTGGGTTGAAACATTTCCTTGCACCACTTAATTTACAGTCGTGATGAAGTATTTTAAAGGTTGGGAAAGCTGGTATTTTTTCCATCTTGAGCGGCGCGCACAAACTTTTGGGCTCGATGGAAAAATAATCAAGATTCTGGACAAGATAGGCTGGAAGATTGCAAGAGGAGAAGACATTACCGAAGAAGAATTTATTGAAACAGAAAATGCACTCAAAAGAATTGCTTCAATCAAGAACTTTGAGAAAACTTGTGAAGATTTTAATTGTCCTGTTTGTCACAAGGTAGTAGATGAATACTTTTCTGGAGAATTTATTGATGAGCCATGGAAGCTTTCAATCGAACTATACAGATGGCAGAAAGAAGCAAAAAAAATATGGATAAATAATAATAAGCATGGTATTGTAAAAGTAGTAACCGGGGCAGGGAAAACTATCTTTGCTTTGTCACTAATTTCTGATTTGTTCAATTCATTTTCCTATTCTGACGGAGGGCTAAGGGTTATAATTGTTGTACCGACAACAGTTTTGCTTGACCAATGGTACCTGGAACTAACAGACAGGATTCATGTTCCAAAGGACGAAATAGGCCTCTTTTATGGGAAGAAAAAAGACGTTCTTGATAACAAAAAGATAATTATCTATGTTGTAAATTCTGCACGCATCCGTCTAAAAGAACATTATGAGCATTTTTTCAAAGGTAATGATTTATTTTTAATTGCAGACGAATGCCATAGATATGGTAGTAAAGAAAATTCAAAGATATTTTCATTGAGATATTCTTATACTTTAGGACTCTCAGCAACTCCTGAGCGATATGGAGATTTTGGATTTGAGGAGAAACTTGTGCCAAACCTCGGGCCCATTATCTATACTTATTCTTATACTGATGCCTTAAAAGATGGAATAATACCTCCATATAAAATTATTAAGGTTTTAGTGAAACTTAGGTTGGATGAACAACGGAGATATGATATGATTACAGAAAAAATTCATAAAACCTACTCAGTGCTTTTGAGTGATTACCCGCAGCTCAGAAGTTCAATATCTTTACAAGACTTTATTAAAAGACTCAATTCATTGTATGAAAGTACAAAGGATGAAGAGATAGCCAGCTATTTATCGCTAATATACAAAAGAAAATCTTTGATTCATATGTCAAGATCGAAACTATCTGCTTTAAAAGAGCTTTACAGAGAAGAAAGCCTCCAAAATGATAAACTGTTAATTTTCCATGAAAGGATAGAGGTTGCTGAAGAAATTTATAAATTTTTAGTTGATAATGATTTTAATGCAGTAATATATCACTCTGAAATGGGGATAAGAGAAAGAGTTGCTGCAATTTCTGCCTTCAAAGACGGCAGGGCAAATATTTTGGTTTCCTGTAAGGCTCTTGATGAAGGTTTTGATGTTCCTAATGCTGATACAGGCATCATTGTCGCAGGTACAAGTAGTGTGAGACAATGGATTCAAAGGATGGGGAGAATATTAAGGAAAGCACCGGGGAAGCAATACTCCAAAATCTATGTTGTTCTTGCAGACCAGGTAGAGCATGATGTTTTTACTAATGACGATTTAACGGAATTCCAGAACGAAGCATTGAGCATCGAAGAAATTGATTTTAGGTATGTGTAGAATAGCAATTACTTTGCCAATTGTTGCTCTCCCGAATGACAAATGGTATACAGAGGTTACTGAGGCTCATTTGTAAATTTTGTAAATAAAAAGGAGGGTATCAAATGAATCACACATTCTGGATTGCTCTCATAGGAGCTTTAACTGGTGTTGCAGGTACTATTTTTGGACTTGTGAATACACTTCACATAATTTCCGTAGACAAAATCAGGCTGAAAGTTATACCTGAATATACACTTATTCC
>CAYYKP010000117.1:0-3316 GCA_964468055.1 uncultured Caldisericales bacterium | reverse complement strand
GAAGAATCTCTCCTTTGCCCTTTTTCCGTCATTGTAAATATGACGGATGATCCTGCAATTGGAATATAATGAATTTCAAATGATATTGCTTAAAGTGGTAAGATGGTAGTTAATACGGAATTATTTTCAAATTGGGCATTTTGATATATAATAAAAAAAAGCATGCATAGGGGGGAAGAGATGTTTAAAAAATTTATGGGGGTAATGCTTGCGTTTGTTATGGTTTCTTCACTTGTATTTGTTTTGCCTGCAAAAGCTCAGGATATCAGTGCTGTTATAACGGATAAATCTTTTGACGGAGAGAATTATATCATAAAAGGGCACATAAAGCTCACAAATCTCAATCCGAAAGGGCAGATGCCTGAAGACGACGATGTGGATATTGCAATGGATGTAGCGGGGGAAAACAGTACGTTCCCAGTATTGCCTGAGAGTATGTACGTGAGGATGCCCGCAGGATGTGAAACTCCATATACAAAAAATAAAAAATGCCTTACAAATGAGGAATATTATGGAAAAAACTGCAAGACGATTCATTTATGGGGATGGACTGCGCGCAGAAGTGCGTGGCGTGCAGGTGCGAACATTAAAAGTACATATGAAAATGATTTTGAGATTAAGATTCCGAAAAGTTATGCCGATGAAACCGTAAGAATAAGGGCGGATTTAAAACATAGTTGGGGAGGGCCTAATGCAGCCTGGCCGGCCTTTTCTTTTCATCATCAGATCATATACGAGGGAAAGTTAAAAAATATTGTTTCCGGAAAGCCTAAGGAAACCCCTGAGGAGATAATGCAAAAACTCCATGGGATTATAACAAATACAATAAAAAATTTAAAGAAAAAGAAAAAAGAAAAGGATAAAATAAGAAAAGACGAAGGTATGTATATCTTCCCTGACAGCACAACAAAAACGCTTACAAATGAGCAGGAACAGAAGAAAAAAGAAACGGAACAGAAAATTAAAGATATTGCAAAGAAAAAGAAACTCAAGGTTATTACCGTAAATAAACCTGACGGCAGTAAAAAAACAAAGATTGTTGCGGATCAAAAAATTGGCTTCTGGGACAAAGTAAAGTATTATGGTTCCAAAATCTCTGGAAAAGTAAGTGGGCAGATTCCCGGAGTTAAATACGTGAGCAATAAGGGAGAAGGTTGGATTCTTAAAAAAACAGGGCTTGACCCTGTAAAAAAAACACAAATGGATTTGGGAACCGATGCCCTTACGGCCAACTTTTATAATCAATTTAACCGTTTTGATGTTGCAGAAAAAAAGATGTCTAGCTTAAAAACTGCGGTAAATGCAGTAAGTAACATTGTAGTAAAACCGTTCTCCTATGTGATTGATAAGCTTGGGCTGTCAACAAAGCAATGCACTGCAGCTGCATATGAATCCGAATATAAAGAATTTGTAAAACAGGTAAAAAAGAATTCCGGGCAGATAGCTGTAGTTAAAAAAGACGCTGAAAGTACGGGTTCTCTAACAAATAAATGGATTTTTGATCCCTCAAGAACAGCGGCAAACGGAAGCAAAAGTACATTTAAGAGTATTGGTAAAAGAATTGACTATTACATAAAAATTGCGAAAGAGAGGGGGGATCTGCCGAAATGAAAAAACTATTTGTTTTTATAATTATATTGCTTTTAACGCTTTCTTTCGCAGCTTCCGTATATGCTGACTCGGAAACAGATATCTTTAACGAATTGAAGTCTATGGGCTTTGAAAATGCTTACGTCGCGATAGAAAACGGATCGCTTCTTATGCGTTTTGAAGCTCCCGCTATCTCTGAAAATTTCTCGGACATTTTGCTTTCCGTTGCGGTAAAAGGCTATGAGAAATATACTGATGCAAATACTGTTGTAGTAGAATCATACCTAAATGATTCTCCTGCTTTGGGAGTAGTAATGCGCGGAGAGGATATTGCACAATGGAGAAAGGGGGCTATTTCCGACAGCGATCTTTACAAGCGTGCAGATTTCATTGATTTAAGAAGTGATGAGGCAAATATAAAAGACGACCTTGCCGGATTTAATGCTTACACGGATGAAGTAAGGCTTGATGATAATAATGCGAAACTAATCGTACACTATTTCGGTAAAGATACGGATTTTATGGATGATTTTGCTGCAATGGCTTTTTTTGTTGTTCAGGACGCACCTTATGCGGATAACATTTCAATCACATACGCACCTCATGCGGAAGGAAAATATCTCACGGTGCAAACAACAAGAAGCAATGTATTGTCTTTGTACAACGGTGATTTGTCACAGAATGATTTTGCAAAATCTGTTATTACCAGCCAGTCGGCAAATTCTCCGAAAATTTCCGTGGGTGGTAGTGGCATCATAGGTATTATCAATGGGGTTTTAGGAAAGATATCTCTTAAAAACGGTTTTAACTTCTCAAATTCTATTATAGAGTTGATTGCCGCAGGGGTTTTGTTTCTGTTGTTCCTTATATTTATGTCTATGGCAAGGCGCAGAAAGAAAAGAATAGCCTATATCACAAAGACGAAGAAAATTTCCCTTGAAAATTTCCCCGGTAAAAACAGAGTATACGGCAAACTTGTGGGTATCGTTCAGGCGTCTAACCCGCTTGAAGCACCATTTTCGAAAAAAAGTGCGGTGATATACAGTGCGGAGCTTTCGGAACTTCGCAAAAACAGAGGGGATGAAGACGGAAGCAGTAAATGGGTTCCGATATGGAAGGATAAAAAAGCAGCCGATTTTATCATAAAAGAAGCAGACAGTGAGAAAGGAATACTAGTTAAGGGACGCGGAACATTACCACAGGTAGATTTACCCGTTACTTTTAACAGAGAAGTAAAAGATAAGAATGATCCGGTAATTCAGCCGTTTTTACGAAACGGAGTTTTTAGCTTTATGTCGCACCAGCGCTTCAGAGCAAAGGAAAGGGCGTTGGAAAACGGAAGGAAAGTATTTTTTATAGGAGGGATTCAGCGTGTGGAAAAGGGCTTTGAGTTCATCCGCCGTCCCCACTTTGTGAACATGCTTAGTATGCATAGCGAAAGTACGCTAACGGGACATTATAAAAAGGTTTCCTTCTGGCTTACACTGTTTGCTATTATTTTCTTGTTGTGTGCTGCTTACCTTTTACTAGTTTATTTTGGCGTAGTATAAATATACATGTTTTTTTGATGTCTCCGGAAACTTTCGTCCTCCTCGTTTTCGGAGACATTTTTTATTCAAATACGAAATATAGCTACGAGACTGCCGCGTCGCTCATTCCATTCTCTCCTCGCAGAGACAGATAGGCGAAGTCATTGCGAGGGAGCGCAGCGACCGTGGCAATCTCG
>CAYYKP010000116.1:0-3323 GCA_964468055.1 uncultured Caldisericales bacterium | reverse complement strand
TTCACAGATTCAGTGAAAATTTCTGATTTTGTTTTAACTTTTTTAATTGTCTTTGTCACATCTTTGTAGAATTTATCAAAAATATCTGCCATTATCTCCTCCTTATATATTTATTTTTCAAAAAGCCTAACCACCTTGAAAAGTAAGCTTAAATTCACCAAGTGGGATAGCTAATGTGTCATAGGAATTTTTCCATCCATCAATTGTTTTTCCATCGGAGGAAATTGTTCCTGAACAATACTTATAACTTCCATCGGGTTGAACTTCCAAAAAGTAGAAACTATTATTAACTATTGAACCTTTAACAATAACATTTCTGGTCATATCACTGCCACTAAAAGTCAGTATTCCAGTTCCGCTAAATGTTAACATATCCTCTTGCTGAAAGACAAAACTCAATTCCCCTTGTTCAAAAAAAGTTCCTCTCCAATGCCCAGACCATTTACCTGATATTTTTGAAAAGGAAACAGGTTTGAAATTCTGTTTAGTTTTGCTATTTACAACCTGCGCCAATGTGACTCCACCCCACTCGCCAATTAGCCACCCAACATTTCCATTTTTATCCTTTACCCTATAGGCTTTTGTACATCCCGGAAATGGCAAAAAAAGGTTTGTTGAATAAGTTGCACTGTCTGTAGAAATATATTCAAGAAAATCACCTGCATGAACTTCAGATAAGGTTTTCCAACAATTTTTTTCTTCCTTACATTCACCAGCTATAACTGCGTATCCAGCAGGACTGATACCATCAAGCACTGACAAAGAGTCGCCCAGAACGAGAACCCAATTCTTGGATGGGCTAGAAACTTTATTTTCATAAGTTAGAATGGAATCCAAGCCATTTTGAGACATCTTAGTAGTACTGAGGATATTAGATGGAAAAACAACACGAGCTTCTACGTATGTATTTGGAGGAAGATTAGTTAATTTATAATGTGCACCACTACCATCTATTTTTTCAATAATCCCATTAGTCGGACCATGTCCAAAAACATAAAGCTCATTCTCGTTTACCTTTGAAGGAAGGTATACATATGCTTCGAAATAATCTGTTTTTTTATCCCAACCAGTACCAACAAGTTTCCAGTTGAAATCGGCAACATCCTGATAGACTTTAATTCCGCCATTAATTTTATATGAAAAAGTGAAAGTTTTTTGTTCGTTCAAAGCAGAGTAGTAATATGTTGCAGTATATTTGTTAGAATCTTCTGTGAAAGAGTAAGTGCCAGGATTTCCTGAGCTGTTATTTATATATTGACTGCTTTCATCTGATATTTTAAAGTTCTCAAGGCTTGAAAACCCGCTTTTCTGAAGCCAATAAGTTCCCCAACTAAAGGCACCTATGAATTTATAAGTTCTTTTTTCAATGACATCAAATGACCCATCTTTGTTGATATTTACTTTTATTGTTACAGATGAGAAATAGTAGTCTTTTGTAGTACTCGTGTAATGCTTCATATATTCCCCAGCACACCAACCTTGCGGTCCGTTATCCCATTTTACAGTCCACCAACGGTATCCGTTAGCAATTATGTAATTACTCATTATAGTTCCAATTTCACCTTTCTTGATAACAGACTTTACCTTCCCATTAAGTGACGGATTTTCTCTAACATTCAGATAATCTGTTGCCTGTATTCGATCACCAATCTTGTATATAGTTTTATTTTTTACACTTGCCTCTTCTTTTGCTTTTTGCTCCTGCAAAGCGGATAAAATTTGACTAGCTAACGAACCATTTATTGATACATCGTAGTAGAGGCGATAAATAGAAAATACTAAAGAGGCTTTCTTTATATCATCTGAGAGATCGGAAGTTATAAGTTTAGCGGAAAATGTTCGTGTAATGAATTCTTTTGAAAGGGCCCCAGCATCAACAGCACCTACTGTAAAATTTGCAATATTTTTTGTGCCCGATGATAATCCACTTACTGTTTCTTTTAGAATATTTTTCCAGATGACATTTCCAATATTCTTGAGTTGATTAGAATTATGTGGAATAAGTGTTAGGTACCATTTGGCAAAAGGAATGCCTCTTGTCCTGCCCTCTTCAAATTTGTTTAAAAAAACTGAAGCATCTTCATAAGACCATGAAGACCTGTTTTTTTTAGCAATTTCATATGCTTCCTTATATGCTTCATATCCTCCGCGAGAAAAGCTTGCTGCCTCTCTCCTGAGGATAATGTTTAAAGCACCAAATACTTTAAGCCATTTTTCACTATTTGATGTAGACATCCTGCCAATTATTGACAATGCTTTTGAGAGGTAAGGAGTTGCATCAGCAACAAAATCTTTTGAGAATAAAACAAATAATTTATCCTGGACTTTGTCTCCTTCCCTTGATTTAAGAGGGACTAATGCAGTGGCAAATAGTTCTTCTATACCCCCTAACCCAAATAAATTTCCGGTAAGTGCTGTGCTTATATTTATAATGATTTTACTAATTGCTGTAGTGCTTTCGTAAATATCTATCCTCCATTTAATGGCTTTCAGTAGCGATAATTCATTTTGAATAATGATTTGGTTAGACTTGTCGTTTAGAGTTTTTGCTACTGTAGCGGTAAGAGCAAGTTTTTGGTATGTATTGCTATCGTAAATAATTCTATTGTTAGAATCCGTAATAAGCCATCCGCCGGCAGTGCTGGATGACATTTTTTTTAGCTCATAAGCGTAATATGTTACACCCTTTAAAGTAACTGGAATTTTTTGGTTTGTATCTGAAAACGCCCATCCTGTTGGAGGTGAGATAGGAGAAGCATAAGTAGTTCGGATTTTGCTGAAGTTAGGAAGAAAAAATGATGAACAAAATGCAACAAAGAGAATGATCGATATTATTCTTTTTTTCATGGCGCGCCTTTTTCTGAAAGCAGGCTTTTCATTACCTTTGCATATTCATCGTTTGGGTCAAGTTTCAAAATTTCATCTATTTGTTTATCAACTTCTTTCATATCTCCTTTAATTGCATTAATGGCAGCAAGATTTTCCCTTGCTTCAATGTTCTTTGGATTCAACCTGATTGCTGTATTTAAATCACTAACGGCAGAGTCCAAAGGAGGTTGTGTCTCATTATTAGATTGTAGGAGAAAAAGCTGCTGATTGGCTTTTTCTATATAAGAATTAGAAATTCCTTTAAAAACTATTGGGGCAACTTGTGGATATGCAAAGATAAATAGTGACGCAATAAACAAAAAAATGATAACAAGTACAAGGATTAATTTCTTGTGACTTTTAGTTTTACCTATATTTTGCCTTACTATAATTTTTTTGCCTAAGGGCAACTCAATAGCATTTTTCCTGATAAACGCTCCGCAGTATGGGCAGAA
>CAYYKP010000115.1:0-3361 GCA_964468055.1 uncultured Caldisericales bacterium | reverse complement strand
GCAGAGGTAAGCAATGACCCAAAAGTAATCGAAGCGTATCTTGGGAGGAAAAAACAAAATGCTTGAAGTAAGAGATCTTGTTGTTTCATACGGGGCAATAAAAGCCCTGAAAGGTATTTCATTTCATATAAAGCCCGGGGAAATCGTAACACTAATCGGAGCAAATGGTGCAGGAAAAACGACCAGCCTAAGAACGATATCAGGTTTACTACAAGCAAAGGAAGGGCATATATTCTTTATGGGCGACGAAATTACAAACAAACCGGCCTACAAAATCGTCCAAATGGGTATAACACATGTGCCTGAAGGCAGAAGGATATTTCCTGATATTACTGTAAGAGAAAATCTTGAGCTTGGTGCATGGACGGTCAAGGATTCTAAATTGAAGAAGGACAAATTCGAAAGCGTATTCGAACTTTTCCCACGCTTAAAGGAGCGTCGAAAACAGAGAGCAGGCACACTCTCAGGTGGTGAACAACAAATGCTTGCAGTCGGCAGAGCACTAATGGCCGAGGCACAACTTATTTTGTTGGATGAACCCTCAATGGGACTTGCGCCAATGCTTGTCGAAGAAATTTTCGGGGTTTTAAAACACATTAATGAAGAGGGAAAAACAATTCTGCTTGTAGAACAAAACGCAGAAATGGCACTTCAGCTCGCAGACTACGCATATGTACTGGAAGTAGGCAACATCACAATTGAAGGAAAAGCAAAAGACCTTATGCAGGATCCCAAAGTAAAAGAAGCTTATTTGGGAGCATAAACTACCTTCTTTATAAATAATAAAAGGGAGCTTTTAAAAAGCTCCCTTTTCTATTCGAACCTGATAATGCGTATATCCTTCAAAAACTATTTTCCGCACAAAGTAGCTCAGGCAAAACCCTCTTTTTTTCTATTTTAAAAATACTTTTTCAACATTGGTTTTTGTTTCCCAGGGCTCTCCGTCAAATAACAATATACTCACTTTTGCACCCTTTTTAATTACACCTCTATTATTAAATCCTAGTATTTTCGCAGGGGTGGACGTTACTGTTTTAAGTACCTTTTCCGCCTTAATACCTTCCGCGATTATAAGCCCTAATTGTATGCGTAAAAATTCGGCAGGATAAAAAGGATGTCCGGACATAATTGCAGTATCAATGCCGTTTTCTATGAGTGCAGCCGGTACCTTTGGAGAAAGATGCTTTAGCTCTTTATCAAAACGCGAAAGAATAATAGGGCCAAATACGACAGGAATTTTATTCTTTTTTATGAGATCCATTACGAGGTCAGCTTCGGTTGCATATGTAATCACGGTTTTCAAATTGAATTCATTGCTTATTCGAATACTTGTTGCAATATCATCGGCACGAAACGCAGCAAAGAATGCTTTCTCTTTTCCGTTCAATACGGGAAGCAATGACTCTTCAAAAAGTGAGAACTTTTTATTCTTCTTTTTGTCATACTCTTTTGCTTTGTAAAAAGCATTTCTTATAATGTAAGCATTACCCATTCTTGTCATGGGCATTTTTTTTTGCTGTCCGTAAGTTGTTTTAGGTGCGTTATTTATTGAAAAACGCATTCCGCATGGCGATTCGATCAGCATCTCTTCAACGGTTCTTCCCGATGTTCGTATAAATGCACCTCTTCCGCCTATCGGATTTGAAAGCCCCGGAAGCACAAGTGTTTCCAGTACTCCGCCTTTTACTGCTTTTGGAAATGCATCATCCATAGGGTTTATTCCGTCAAGTGCAAGAAGCTCAGGTGTTGCAGGATTTGTTTCCTCATCAAAATCATTACCTTCAACTTTGCCAAGCGATTCTTCCTTTAATCCTATGCCTGAAGATAGATCAATAAAACCAGGAGTTACAAAATTTGCTCTGAACGTTTCATCTGACTTAAGTTTCCTATCTTTTCCAACATATTTAATTTCCTTTTTATCAAATAGTACTACACAATTATTAATAATTTTATTTCCATCAAATAGTTTTTTTGCAATAATTTTTTTCATCTTATCACCTCTTATAAACAATTTTTCCTTCCGCAATAACCATTTCACATTTTGCAGTTGAGGAAAAAGGATGTTTATTCCATATGGCAATATTGGCAACCTTGCTTGTTTCAATACTCCCATAGTCTTTATCTATTCCTAAAATTTTCGCGGGATTTATTGTAATCATTTTCAAAGCCTCTGCTTCACCCGCACCTCCGTTATACGCAACAAGTCCTGCTTCTATGGGTAAATACTGAATAGGCATCACAGGATGGTCTGTCATAAGTGCGGTAAGAACACCTGCTTTTGCGAGAAGGGCAGGTGTTTCAAATGACGAAGAGCGTGTTTCAACTTTCGGAGATACATCAAGAAGTGGTCCCGAAATAACAGGAACTTTTTTCCTTGCAATAACATCCCTTATAACTGCGGCATCAGTTCCGTGCTCTATTACGACATTCAAACCGAATTCTTCCTTCGCAATTCTAATTGCAGTAAGAATATCATCTGCCCTATGCGAATGTATCCTTAAAGGCAATCTGTGTTGAAATACCGGAACAAGAGCTTCCATGTCAAGGTTAAAAGAAAGTTTTTTCTTTCCCTTCTTAGCGTTTACATATTCTTTTGCCTTTGATAGTGTTTCTCTAAACACCTTTGCCGTACCCATTCTTGTTGACGGCAGTCTGTGCTGGGAAGAATAAACACGTTTCGGATTTTCTCCGAATGCACACTTTACACCTATAGGGTTTATCAATACCATATCTTCTACGGTTTTACCATACGTTCTCATAAGCAAGCTTTGGCCACCAATTACGTTTCCAGAGCCAGGACCGGTAAAAACGAGTACAATGCCTGCACTGATTGCATCTTTAAAAGCGGGATCCCGAGGATTAATTGCGTCTATTGCACGCATCGCAGGAGTTGCCGGGTTTGTCATTTCGTTTCCATCAGCATCTTCCATTCCGCCTTCAAGCGCAAAAAGTCCCAAATGGGAATGCGCATCAATAAATCCGGGAAAAATAAGCTTACCTTTTGCATCTACCTTTTCCGACTTTACCGTGATTTTATTCTTTGATACTTTTTTAATTCTGCCGTCGTCTCCCAAAAGAATAGAACCATTTTCTATAATGCCTTTTGTTGCTGTAAAAATCGTACCGTTTTCAATTAAAATCATCTCGCCTCCTTGCAAAAGATTTAATTTACATTTTCAGTATACAATAAACTTACTAAAATTAAATAAATATAGAATCATATATAAGGCTATCGGATAAGTTTTCCACATATGAGACCTTTGTAAAGATATTATGCTGTACAAAAAGTTAAAAATATACAGAAGACTAAAAAAATATTTAAGAGTGATTATGGATAAGTATATATATGAAACAAATCCTA
>CAYYKP010000114.1:0-3388 GCA_964468055.1 uncultured Caldisericales bacterium | reverse complement strand
AAGCAGAAAAGCTATTTATGAAAAACCTTGTTCATGGAACAATGCATCTTTCTATTGGAGAAGAAGCCGTTGCAGTTGGTGCCATCTCTGCCTTAGAAAAAACAGATTATATTTCATCAACACATAGAGGGCATGGACACATGATTGCAAAAGGTGGAGATGTTAAGAAGATGTTCGCGGAATTCTTAGGAAAAGACACTGGTTACTGTCACGGTAGAGGTGGCTCAATGCATATTGCAGATGTAAGCTTAAGAAATTTAGGTGCAACAGGAATTGTTGGCACAGGAATACCAATTGCAACTGGAGCAGCCCTTGCTTTGAAAATGCAAAGAAGCAAGGATGTCGTCCTCTCATTTTTTGGTGATGGTGCAGCAAATGAAGGACTATTCTTTGAGTCACTTAATATGGCAGCAATATGGAAACTTCCAGAAATTTTTCTTTGCGAGAACAACATGTATGCAATGTCTTCCTCAGTAAAGAAGTTTGTACCTACCAAGAATATTGCAGATAGGGCTGCTGCTTTTGGAATCCCTGGTGTTGTTGTTGATGGAATGGATGTAATCGCAGTATACGAAGTAGTAAAAACTGCTACAGAGAGAGCTCGTTTTGGAAAAGGTCCTACATTGGTAGAGGCAAAAACTTACAGGTACAGGGGACACTCAAAAAGCGATAAAAATCTTTACAGAACTAAAGAAGAAATTGAAGAATGGAAAAAGAGAGATCCTATAAATACATTCAAAAAACATTTATTAGAATCAGGAGAATTCACAGTAGCAGAGATAAATAGCTTAGAAGAAAGTGTAAAAGAAGAAATCGAAGAGGGCGTTGAGTTTGCAATAAAAAGCCCGGAGCCGCCGATTGGCTCTGTTAAAAAGTATGTTTATGCAGAAGGTGATGAGTAATGAGCATTATTACGTATAAAGAAGCTGTAAGACAAGCAATGGTAGAAAAGATGAGAGAGGATAAGAAAGTTTTTCTTATGGGAGAGGATATAGGTGTCTATGGAGGTGCATTCGGAGTAAGCATGGGAATGCTTGAGGAATTTGGGCCAGAAAGAGTTCTTGATACGCCAATGAGTGAAGCAAGTTTCACAGGTGTAGGGGTAGGTGCAGCAATTATGGGAATGAGACCCATTGTTGAGATTATGTTTGCAGATTTTCTTACCTTTGGCGCAGATCAGTTTGCAAATCAGGCTGCAAAGCTCAGATTCATGACAGGCGGACAACTAAAAGTACCTCTTGTTATACGTGCGCCACAAGGCTCTGGAACAGGAGCCGCTGCACACCATTCACAAAATGTCGAGGCATGGTTTTTTAATATCCCAGGTATAAAAATTGTTGTACCTTCTAATCCATATGATGCAAAAGGTCTGTTGAAATCCTCTATTGAGGATGATAACCCTGTGTTATTCTTAGAACATAAACTTCTCTATAACTTAAAGGGTGACGTTCCAGAAGAAGACTATAGAGTGCCTATAGGAAAATCAAGAGTGGCAAGAAGCGGGCAAGATATCACAATTGTCGCTACGTCTATTATGGTAAAAAGAAGTTTAAAAGCAGCAGAAATATTAGAAAAGGAAGGAATTCAAACAGAAATTATAGATCCCAGGACTCTAAAACCTTTAGATATACATCCTATAATTGAATCTGTTAAAAAAACTCATAGATTGCTTGTTGTATACGAGGGATGTACTACAGGTGGAGTTGGCGGAGAAATAATATCGAAGGTAGGAGAAAGTAAAGCATTCTTATATTTAGATGCACCACTATTTAGACTTGGGGGATTAGACATTCCAATACCGTACAATTTGAATCTTGAGAGGAAAGCAACCCCACAAGTAGAAGATATAGTTTCTAAGGTAAAAAAAATAGTAAGGGGTGACTGGTATGCCTGAATTAGTAGAGATGCCTAAATTAGGCATGACAATGGAAACAGGCATAATTACAAAATGGTATAAAAAAGAAGGCGACTCAGTCTGTGAAGGCGAAGCACTTGTAGAGGTAATGACAGATAAAGCAAATATGGATGTTGAATCACCAGCTACTGGGAGTGTCTACAGGATTTTTGTAAGAGAAGGCGAGGAAGTGGAAGTAGGAAAAGTAATTGCGATAATAGAGCTTCCGACAGATTCAAGAGAGGAATTAACAAAAATTAGTATAAGCAAGGAGAAAAGAAAAAAATCAGAAATAGAACCAACCAAAAAGGAAATTGCAAAAGAGACTAAAGAAAGAACTATTACAACTACTGGAATACTTGCCACACCCTTAGCCAAATACATTGCTGGTAAAAAAGGGATCAACTTAAGAAAAGTACCTCAAAATAAATATGGGGTAGTTACTGAAAAATCTTTAGACAAAATTAAAGTAACTTCAGGCGAAGAAATATCACTTTCACCAATGCAAAAGGCAATGGCAGCAAGAATGACTGAAAGTGGGAAGATCCCACAGTTTACACTTTACTACGATATTGATGCAGAAAATCTCGTTAATTTGAATAATCATCTCAAAGAAAAAGGGTATAAGTCAAGCATTACTCCTATATTTGTAAAAATACTGGCAAGTGTTATGGATTCATTTCCGATATTTAGTTCAAACTTTGATGGAGGAAAAATTGTAAGAAGCATGCATAAAAATATAGGGATTGCTGTTCAGACGGAAAAAGGGCTTATCGTACCTGTAGTTAAAGATGTTGACTCTCTTAGTATGGGGGAACTTTTCACAAAATTTAATATGCTTCTTCAAAATGCCAGAGATGGGAAGTTAACTCTCTCAGATATGGAGGGGGGAACAATTACCATTTCAAATTTAGGAATGTTCGGTGTGAGTCACTTTAAGGCATTACTTGTCCCAGGGCAAACAGCCATAGTTGCTATATCGGCAATCCAGGAAAAACCAGTAGTGATAAAGAACAATATACTTGTTAGAAAAGTAATGAATGTATCAATTTCATGCGATCATAGAATTATTGACGGTACAACTGCAGCAAAATTCATGCAAAGTTTAAGGAAAATACTCGAAACAAAGTTAGAAGAGGTGTTTAAATGAGTATAAAAAAGATAAAAACAACACTATACTGTATCCACTGTGAAAAAGATACATTACATGAGCTTACGTATATAGGCGATGAACTTGAAAAAGCAAAATGTCTTGAATGTGGGATGGAAATAAAGTTCAATAAAGAACAACTCTTAATGGTTTACTCAAAAGACCTTGTTAAAAGGGTCCTTACAAAACCAAAGAGAGTTGCCGATGAAGCCTTTTTAGACTTATCTGACTTTCTTCGGTCATTTCCAATAAGGGTAATCACTAAACCCAAAAGAATGATAAAAGAGGTGAAAGATCTACTTGATAAATAGGAGGACGCTATTGAAAAAGGAATTTATTATACA
>CAYYKP010000113.1:0-3471 GCA_964468055.1 uncultured Caldisericales bacterium | reverse complement strand
TCTTGAAGTTATCCGTTGCATCCACAATGCAACCGTACTTTCTAAAGATATGAGGTGCAATTTCTTCGTTAAGCCATACGGGGTAGACATCAATATTTACGTTTGGGTTTAACTTATTTAAATGTTCTTTTGCAACAATCACTTTCTCTTTGCCTAAATCGTTATTATTATACAAAATTTGTCTGGAAAGATTAGACAACGAGACAACATCTCCGTCAACAATCCCAATTCTTCCTACCCCTGACGAAACAAGATACGTTAGAATAGGACTTCCAAGTCCACCTGCACCGATAATAAGTACAGAGGCATCTTTCAGTTTTTCCTGACCTTTCTCTCCTATTTTGTCTATAGTAATCTGACGTAAGTAGCGGTTTTTTTCATTACTATTCAGCATAATTTCCTCCTCAGCAGCTTGAGTCCTCCGGACGTATAGGTTTTAAATTAATATACTTCTCAGGATTTTTAATAAACTCATCCCTGCAATGCTTTGAGCAAAAATAATATTTTTCGCCATTGTATACGATTTGAAACTCCGCGTCCTTCTTCTCTATTATTTGAACCATAATTATTTCTCCTTACCAAATTTTCTCATTATTCCCTTTAAATAGGCCCAAAAATATTTATCTCACCTACCTTTCCTAACTTAGTTTAGAACCAGTTTCTTTTCAAATCTGATAAAATCATTATATAACTTCTTTTGTTAATGCCTAACTTGTCTAATAAATATAGGGCATTCGAACCATAGTGCAAACTATATTGAAAATTTTTAAAGTAACAAGGTCCGAATGAATTATTTCTTTTGCTGGTGTTTTATTATTTCACTTTCAACAATATAAACTACATCTTCTCCTATGTTTGTTGCAAGATCGGCAACACGCTCAAGGTTTTCAGAAATCCTAATGATAAGTAAACTCCTTCCCACAGTTTTTGGATCTTGAATCATAAATGTAAGGAGTTCCCTGATAATTTGCTCATTTAAATTATCCACAAGATCGTCACGGGTACATACACTTCTTCCAAGCTTCGAATCTTGTGAAATAAATGCTGTTATCGCATCATCTAACATTTGAACAGAAATATTTGACATACGGGGTAAATCTATATAGGGTTTTACATCAGGTTGTGGAATAAGCTCCATTGCAAACTCAGCAATATTTGTCGCAAGGTCGCCTACGCGTTCAAGGTCATTGTTCATCTTCATAATCATTACAACAGTTCTTAGGTCACGTGCTTTTGGTTGGAATAAAGCAAGGGTTTCAATTGCATATTCATCTATTTCTATTTCAAGATTATTTACCATAGGCTCCTTTTCAAATTTTACCTTTTTTGCAAGATCCATATCCTTTCTAACTAGCGCTTTCATACTGTTGTCTACCATTTCCTCGGCAATACTTGCCATTTTCAAAAGTTTCTCTTTTAATGTAGCTATTCTTTTTTCTAACATTTTATACCTCCTAAATTAACTGAATTTTCCCATGATATATTCTTCAGTGCGCTTATTCCTTGGAGCGGTAAACATCATTTTCGTTTTGCCGTACTCAATAAGTTCCCCCATATACAGGAATGCTGTATAATCGGAAATTCGTGCGGCCTGCTGAATATTGTGGGTAACGATTACAATTGTATAATCTTTTTTGAGTTTTTCAATAAGGTGTTCAAGCTTATTTGTTGCGATAGGGTCAAGTGCAGATGCAGGCTCATCCATAAGAATTACCTCCGGTTTTATGGCAAGGGCACGTGCCGTGCAAAGACGTTGCTGTTGACCGCCGGAAATGGAAAATGCACTTTCAAACAATTTATCTTTTACTTCCTCCCATAAATTTGCGTCTTTCAAAGATTCTTCCACAGTTTGCTGAATAATTCTTCTGTCTTTTATCCCGTGAATTTTAAGTCCATAAGCAATATTCTCATAAATTGATTTGGGGAACGGATTTGGTTTCTGAAAAATCATACCTACTCGCTTCCTCAGTTCAAAAACATTTACGTTCTGCTCGTATATATCTTTACCGTCAAGATACACCTTACCGCTTATTTTTACATCTTTAATAAAATCGTTCATTCTGTTCAGAGAACGAACGAATGTAGATTTTCCACATCCTGAAGGGCCAATAACCGCAACAACAGAATTTTCAGGAATGTCAATAGAGATTCCTTTCAAAATTTCTTTGTCTCCGAATTTTAACCTCAAATCTTTTGTTTTTATTTTTACCATCTCTTTCTCCTTCTGCTTCTCATTCTTATTATAATTGCAACAAAACTTAAGCTAAAAACAAAAATTAAAAGTACCGTACTTGCACCATATGCAATAGGAATCTGCTTATCGGGGAATGTTCCTTCGGTAAGCAATCCATATATAAGATATGGAAGCGCCATTACTTCGTCGAACATACTTTTTGGGAGTCTTCCCGTATAGAAAGTTGCAGCCGTAAAAAGAATTGGCGCTGTTTCACCGGCAGCTCTACCTATACTTAGTATCATCCCGGTGAGTATTCCGGGCATCCCTGTGGGAAGTACAATATTTTTGATTGTTTGCCATTTCGTTGCGCCTATTCCGAAAGAAGCTTCCCTGAATGAGTATGGAACGGAGTGCAATGCCTCTATTGTTGCCTGTATAATTGTCGGAAGTATAAGAATACCGAGTGTAAGTCCTCCTGAAAGGATTGATACACCGAAATGAAATTTGATAACAAATATTGCAAGGCCGAAAAGGCCGAATACGACAGATGGAATGCCAGCAAGCATATTTACAGAAACGCGGATAAATCTTTTAATTCTACTCTCTTCTGCGTACTCTGCAATGTATATGCCGGAAAGGATTCCGATGGGTACTGCAATAATAAATGAGACAAGCACAAGGTAAAAAGTGCCGAGTATTGCCGGGTAAATTCCGCCTTCGGTTATTCCATTTTTGGGTACATTCGTTAGGAATTGCCAATTAATCACTTTTAAACCATTTAAAAAAATATAACCTACAAGAGATGCAAGAAAAACCACAGATATATATGCAATAATTTTTATTATTAAAAATGTTATTTTTTCTTTCTTTATTTTATCCATGTTTTATCCTCTCAATTTTGAGAATTTCCTGTGGTAATATTCCGCAACAAGATTGAATATCACTACAAGAATAAATAGTTCTGCCGCAAGGGCAAACAAAGCATGATAATGTAGGCTGCCCACAGGAGTTTCTCCCATCTCCGCTGCAATTGTTGCTGTTATAGGGCGCATAGGGCTGAAAATGGAGTGAGGCATTCCAAGTGCACCGCCTGCCACCATAAGTACTGTCATGGTTTCCCCTATTGCTCTGCCGAAACCAAGTGATATTGCGGTGATTATTCCGGGCATTGATGCGGGAATAACAATATGAAGTAGGGTTTCAAGCTTTGATGCACCCAGCCCTAATGATGCAAATTCCATATCTAAAGGCACAGCGGTAATTGCATCCTCGGATATACTGGCAATAGTGGGAAG
>CAYYKP010000112.1:0-3486 GCA_964468055.1 uncultured Caldisericales bacterium | reverse complement strand
AATTTGTCCAATGCTTCTTTGTTCGCCTTTTCAATATCTACCATAATACACCTCCCTATAATTTATTTATAATTTTACTTCCCTAATAACTTTTTAAGTGCATCCATTGCTTCTGAGTCACCACCTGCAGGTGGTCTCCAGTCAAGCTGAATGGTTTTTACACCTACATCATCAAGGCTTTCTTTGAAGGAAACCAAACCAATGTTTATTACCTTTAGTTCCTGTTTAAAAAGATCAGAAATTTTTCTCATTTTGCACCTCCAAGGTTCTTCACAATATAAGAAGAAAGTTTTGCTGCCGCAGCATTTGAAGGCATAACAATTGCGCCAACATCTTCAAGTTGTTTTTTCACTTTCTTTCTATCCTGCGGATCTTTATCCGTTCCAGTAATTGAACAAATAAATGTAATATTTCTTCCGTCATTTTCAGCAAGTTTTTTTGCCTCTTTAATTGCAGGCGCAAGTTCATCCCCGGGTTGCATATTGGAACCGTAACCAAGAACAACATCAAGAAGTATAATCGCAACAGAAGCATCTTTTGCCTCTTCTACAATTTTTTTGTTTCTCAATGTAAAATCAATCATTGGATGAGGTCTGCCTACAGTAAATTCATCTTCGCCGAGGTCTACAAATGTATTACCTACACTAATCCAGGAGTCCTTTAGCTTAAATTTCGGATTTAGTGGTGCATTGCCGTAAACTTCTCCTATAATTTGTCTGGAAAGAAGCATTGCCTCATCACAAAGTGTGCCGCCGGTATAAAGTCCTCTAACATATTTTTGATTTTCTTTCTTATTTTTGCTTTCTCTTACAGCAATTTCAGTAATTTCATTTTCTCTTTCCTCTAATAATTTTTTAGAATCATCCAAAGATTTACCTTTTGCAAGTGATGCGGCAATTAATCCGGCTTCCTCTAATGTAGTAGCAGGAATCGCCCCTGCGTCCTTAACAACTTTAGGGTCTCCCCCCAAGAAGATACCAACAACAGGTTTCTTAATATCAGATTTAATAAGACTTGCGATTTTTTTCAGAACTTCTGGGTGCGGGGGCTTGGAAACAAGAACGATATAATTTGTTTCAGGATCTTCTTCGAGTGCCTTCATTCCCTCGATAAACATTATTCCACCTACCGATTCCTTTACATCACGACCTCCGGTACCAATTGCCTGAGAAATACCAGCACCTTCGTTAGTAATAACGGAACTTACTTCCTGGAGTCCCGTTCCTGAAGCCGCAACAATTCCAACTTTCCCTTTGTTTACAACATTAGCGAAACAAAGTGGAGCACCATTAATAATTGCTGTCCCACAATCAGGTCCCATTACAAGTAATCCATTGTCGCGTGCATATTTCTTAAGTTCAATTTCCTTTTCAATAGATACGTTATCGGAAAACAGCATTACATGTAGCCCGTGCTCAAGTGCTTTCATTGCCTCTGCGCCAGCATATTTACCTGCAACTGAGATAACTACCATATTTGCATCTTTCACAAAGTTAAGTGCTCCCTCAAGGCTTTTAGGCATATATTCCCCTGCTTCCTGGGTTTTTGCCATTCTTTCCTTAAGGAGTCCATCAATTTTTTCAAATGCCATTTCTGCAGTTTTTTCATCCTTTGCCTTTACTGCAAGTAATAGATCAGTATCCGTTGTATTCTTAAACATATCAAGAAGCATGTTAGATGTTTCAAGAATAGATTTATTTTGTCCCGTTCCCATAACAACTGCCGCATCTTCAACACCTTCAATATTCGTAGCATCTCTTGCTACTAACATAAGTGTAACGGAGTCGTAATACTCACCTTTTTTAATAAGTCCTTTTACAACCATTCAGTGCCTCCTTTAACAAGTACTCTGCTCATAAGCACAAAACCGGTACCTATATCAGAACCGGAAGTTTCACCTATTTGCAGAAGTTTTTTTGTTGTTTCAAAAATATCGTTTTTTTTGTTATAAATTATTGCATTAACGGTGTTTTTTACCCTCTCGTATAACTTTCCATAAACTGCATATTTTAGAAAAGTGTTAGAAATTGTATTTCTTGTTTCGGAAATTTTTAATATTTTTTTCCTTAGTTTAAAAGTATCTTTTTTAGTTAGGATTTGATAAACATTAAGAGCCACTACGAAGCCATCTATTAAGTCATCTCCTTGCGGGGTTAATCCGAAACCTAATCCTTTCAAATCGTTAAGAGCCGACAAATTTCCAATTAAAAAGCTTTCTACATATTTCCTGATAGCACTCTGTAATTTCTTTTCAAATGGTGTTATGAAAAATGCCTCTCTCCGATTATCCAGAAGAAAGGCAGAACTTAACGGAGAGGACTCGGTAATTAACAACCTCTCAAATAGATTTAAACCTGATAAAAATGAAGATATCTCGATGTTATTTTCGTAGATAGTGTCATCATATCTTTTAGTATAATCCATAGATAAGGGATATTTATTAATATATAGCGATTCACTATTCCACGTAGCCGTTGAAATAAAAGAGACATCATCTGTATTCAGAACAATATTATTAGGACCCGCTCCAACTTTTTTTGAAACAATGGAAATAAATTTGTTACCATTTTCTAATTCTAAATTTACTGCATTAGTAAATTTAGAATGAAAATGTATATCCCCACTCCCTTGGGGTACATCCCTTCCAATAGAAATTACTTCCACGGCTAATGTTGTAACAATCATATTACCCCCTAATGTAAAAATAAAAACACCCTTAGAACTTTTGCGTCCTAAGGGGTGTTTTTAAATTTAAGTGATTATACTTCAGGATTTTCCGGAATTTTGAAACTTGCTGCCTGTTTTAGAAGATCATCTGATACGGGCGCTTTAAGAGTAGTGCCAAGGTAATCCTCAAGATACTTCTTAATGGAAGCATCCCAATAATTTTTTGTTATATAGAATACTTTTGCTCCGCCAAGCTCATGCTGATATTCTGGCCAGGGGTAAGAAGGCTGTGCCATTCCGATTCCCCACCTTTTGAATCCGTTGTAACTTTCGTATGTTGCCCAGAATTCTTTCTGTTTGAGAATCTCAAATGTATAGTAGGTCTTAGCATAATACATTGCTGCACCAGCACGTAAGCCTCTTTTGAATGCCATAGTATGAAGACTGATATTAATATCGTCATTCATAAGCCTTCCATTTCCAAGTGCTGCAAGTTCACCATCAATAACACCAACGAGTAAATATGGATCTTTAAGTCTATTTCGATACCATCCAAGAATTTCGGCGTAAACTCTTGCACCGACAATGTCATAAAAATCGTGATCTACGTTGAGGAACTTTTTAATAAATGGAAGAAGCTCCGGTGCCTCTTCTTTCGTCATCTGTCTGATAACCATTTTCTTTCCGCCCCTAAGTTCAATATACATAGGTTTCCAAGGTTTAAGTGACATTGGTGGTGGGCTTAATAACGGCTCAAGCTCCTCCACTTTGAATACTACTTCTTGCTGCGATACTTTCTCTGGTGGTTGTTTCTTCATT
>CAYYKP010000111.1:0-3530 GCA_964468055.1 uncultured Caldisericales bacterium | reverse complement strand
ATGAAAAAACACAAAGACGAGATTCTACGTCGTAAAAAGCACTCCTCAGAATGACGGCTCTTTTTTGTCATCCTCGAGCCGCATTTGCGAAGGATCTATCTTTTGAAAGACAAAATTCCGAAACAAGTTTGGAATAACAAGAAGCGGTATTTTGATTATTTCACCGATCTTTCATAGACCTTATTATATAATAAAGTAAAAGAAAAGAAAGTGACATAGTTATAATAGATTGAGGATTTTGGGTTAATTACTTTTGCTAAAATATTTTATGGAAAGGTTTGGAATAGGCACATTGCCTACCCTAAACTATCTTCCGTAAACAATCGTTGATTAATCATAGAACTTATGAAACTTTACTTCTTACCATTTATAACTGACCATAACTGGATAATGGGTGGGTGGAGCATAATATCGCCTGTCATTGGTAAATCCGTATATAAAGTAACAAATCCATTGTTTACAGGTATAAATCTCCAACTTCCTCCAACATCTTCAATCATTTCGGGAAATGGGGGAATTATGTCCCACAATTCATGTCCATTATCAGGTTTAAGCGCTATTATAACATAAGGATCTACCAGATAAAGAACATCCTTAGTAAGAAAAGGGGTAAATCTTGGCTGATATTTATGTAAACCTGCATTTGATAGTTTGCGACATTTATAACTCCAGATCTCTTTTCCACTTAGGGCATCAAAACAGGTTACAGTATCCACGGACGTTTGTGTGAATAGCTTATCTTCTGTGAGGGCAATATCTACGTCTCCATAAACCTTTTTACTCCATAACAGTTTTCCTGTATTTCTGTCAAAGACTTTTAGTTCTTCTTTAGCTCCGTGCAACTTGTTAGGATCCGTGTTTTGATATACTGCTACAACCTTACTGTTTACTCCAAATAAGTTAATACCCATGCAGGCACCCATTTCGTCGGTTACCTGCGTCTGCCATAAAACTTTATTACGCAAAGTATCAAATGCAATGAGATAAAGAGGGCCTGTGGAAGTCCCCGCAGTTATGTAAATGTTTGTTCCGTAACTCCTGATTGATGTGCCATAAATATCAAGATCCCCATTAGGGATAGGAAGTATAATTTTGCGGAGGATTTTGCCTGTGTTCAAATCCCATACCCAGATACCCCTCTCTTCGTCTTTACAAGCTAAATCACTTCCGTATCCATACTCAGAAGCACGATACTCACCATTAAGAGCGGGAATATAAATTTTGTTGTTTAAAATTACAGGGTACCCGAAATCGAAATACTCAAGTTTTGCACCAATATCTGTACTCTTCCACAAAAGTTTACCGGTTTTTCTTTCAAAAACAAGAACATTCCGTCTCTCAAAGTAGTAATCGAAACCTTTTTCTACTACTAATCGTGCACCTATGGCAACAATTTTATCTCCATATATAGTTGGATAAAGAATAAATGTATTTGCATTTTCTCTGGGTGAAGAATTCTTTAATTGCGTTTCCCAAAGTTCCTTTCCCGTCTTTAGATTTATTGCTGTAAGTCTGTCCCCTCCTGCGTATATGACATCTTTACAGACATTGAGGTTTCCTATTGTATAATACCACATTGAAAAAGTATCTTTCTCGTGGTACGTCCAAAGAGGTGAAGGTTTATTATATGTTCCACTTACATTCCAGAACATACTTCCTGCTTGACTTCCAGTAAAAGTGCAATTAACACTTTTTTCCGGTTTGTTAGAAATCCCGGAAGGTGTACACGCGGAGAAAAGCAAAGACAAAGATATAAGAAATACAAGCGCTTTCTTCATTTTACATCGTCAATCCTTAAATGCAACCCTGAATATTCCCGAGTCTGGTCTTACATAATAGGTTCCGTGAGCAGCTCTCCCTTCCTCGTATACTTGCCACAGAGTTCTTACAGTCCCTTCTGGATCTGAAGATCCATTAAATCCTGGGTCAATAACTTTATGATATGGCGCCTCTGATTTATTAAGGTACCACAATCCGTTGGTTTTATAATATGGATTTTGAGCATCGCTAACAACATAGAGGCAAAAATGATACCAATAATGCCCGTTACTTGCAGGGTATTGTGAACGGAAGCATTCAATTGGTGCATTTGGCGCACATTGATAGATAATCTCGGCTGCACCATAAAAGTCATCGAAACCATTAATAATATAGGAAATACCAGGGAAGTTTTCAACTGCTGAAAAGCGTAGGTTAGCTCCGGTAAATCCCCCGTTATTCTTTAACCACTCATTTAAGTTAACTGGATCAACATTGCTATGAGATATAGGGTCTTTAAGATTATCTCTTAAAAGTTCAGAAGCAGTTGAGCAAAGAAAGCAACCAGCGTTTCCAATTGTATATTCCCACCAATTTTTCTTATTACTCCATTCTGAGAATCCTAATCGAGTGTTAGCCCAACCGCTATACATTTGATTATATCCTGCCCTATACCCTGTGGAGAGATTAAAGTAGAATTTAGATTTATCATTATTATGCTTTTCCTTATACTTATTTGTAAAATCTTTAACCATCATATCAGACTTACCACTTTCGCAATTAATTACATCTTTGACGGACACCAAGTCAAATCCATGCCATACAATATACTTCTCGCCATTAAAAATCACAATTGGATAAGTTTCTCCGTTCTTGCTTTTGTACATCTCTTTACCATTGATTGTTAAGATTCCAAAGTCTTGCTTGTCGTCACCTTTTATCATACCAGCTGGAACGATAAGTACGAAAAGTACTGCTAATACTAAAAAAATACTAACAAATCTCTTTAAAGGCATATTTACCTCCTTGATTAAATTTTATGTATTTTTTAAAACTCTGCAAATCAAAAATTTTCAAAAAAATAAACTCTCTCGTATGTAAACAATACAAACAGGCTTCCAACAATCATTTCCCTCTTTTCTATTTTAGTACACTTTTACGTGCTTACCTTTGTTCAATGCCTAATTTTCGTTTTTTACTCTCATATTACACCACCTCACTTTTAAAACGACATCTTTGGATTCAGGATAATTTTCACTAAATCCAATTTCAGTTTAACCGTTTTTTTTGCTGTCAAGAGCGCTAATTGCTTGCATGTAAAACTGCAAGCATGCATTAATAAATCAAACTTGTTTGCAAAGCTATTGCCGCCTTTCCTTAAATTTTCTGCTTCTATATATAAGATGCACGAGAGGCGAAAAAGTTCCATCATTTTGGAAGAATTTTTGAAAAAGTTTTTAACTTTCTTTTTTATTCTTGTCTGCACATGCTGTTTGGAATGCCACAATATAGAAAAGCGGTGTGCTTACGCTCACAATACGTTTTGAGTTTGTATATTTGTTGCACGTTGAGGAAGCTAAAAGAATTAAAAAGCACGCCTTCTTATACTTTTGTAATTATTGCCTGAATATAAATATTAGAGGATAAAACTATCTTATATCTAAAGGGTGATTTTAAGGGATGGTTTTACTTTTTAAATCCAGATCAGATGCTCTTATTATTTTTGTCTCAGATTTGGAAAAATAAATTTCTTGTTGCAAGTCCTGATAAAA
>CAYYKP010000110.1:0-3579 GCA_964468055.1 uncultured Caldisericales bacterium | reverse complement strand
GTATGTAAATTTGTCTTGAGGGAGGTGTCTTATGAAGTTAAAAGCAGCAATTAGCCTTTTTCTTGTTCTGGCACTGGTTTTTGCGTTCGGATGTGCTGCAAAAGTGGATGTAAGTGAAGTACGCAGTTATGCTGATTCAATGAGTGAAAATTTACTTACTGCAATAAACGGGAAAAATTACGAAATGTTCTCGAGAGATTTTGATAGTGCAATGGAAAACGCAGTTTCCAAATCTAAATTTTCTACTCTGCTTGCACAAATTAATGGTAAAATAGGGGCATATATACCAAACTCGAAAGAATTTGAAAGAGCCTACAAAAGCGGCAAATTTATGAATGTAGTCTATAAAGCAAAGTTTACAAACGAAACATCATCGGTTACCGTGCGGATTGTATTTGACGAGGTAAACGGCAAGCACAAAATTTCCGGACTCTGGTTTGATTCACCTAAGCTGAAACAAGAATAATAAATGTTTTTAAAAACTGTTGCATCCGTTCTATTCTTGGTTTATGCACTTTTTCTTGTAGCAATTTTTGATTTTAAAAAGTGCTTTAGTAAAAGATGTTTTGTTACATTTCTTTTTGGTGCAGCATCCTTTGCTTCTATATTTATCGTGCAAGTGCCGATCCAAAAATTGCTTGGAAGGTCTATTTTCTTTTATAATCTAACTGCTTTTTATAAGGCGATTCTATATGCTGCAGTTGCAGGATTCGTACAGGAGTTTTTCAAAGCACTTGCTGCGTTTTACCATAAGGGCAACTCATTTTCAGGTGCAGTTGCGGGCTCAGGCTTTGGTTTTACGGAAGTAGTATTTGTACTTTCTTCTGCATCACTTGTTTCTTCTGTCGGAGTTTTAGAACGTGTTTTTACTTTAATGTTTCACATTTCCTCAACCGAGCTTGTAATGTATGGAAAAAGTAAAGGTAAATTTATTATTTTCTATATTGCCGTGTCTCTTGTCCATACTGCAGTAGATACCTTTGCAGTGCTTTTTCAAATGCATTACATTACGTTGTCCTTTACCGAAATCTTTGTAGCAATTGTTTCTACCTCTTTATTTATCACTTCTCTTCTCCTGTATAGACGAAATCTTAAAAAATTGCATTTTGTACCAGGCACTAAATTAAAGAATTAAAAAAATCGTGATAAAAACAGGCTTATTACTTTTATAATTTGTTTTTTATGGTATTATATCGCTATGCAATATTTAGTATTGCATAGGAGGTAAAGTGAATAAAAAGAAATTTATTGAGGAATACAGAGCTTATATGGAGATGCGAGGATATTCTTATACTACGATAAGAAATTATCTTTACATACTGAATGATTTTTTGAAAAATTACGAATTGCCGGATGAGGATTCCGTGCAGAAATATTTTCGTGGTAAAGCTCAAATAGGTAAAAATTCTCGTGCAACCCAAACACGTATTTTTCGCAGCTTTGGAAAATTTATCCGCAGAAAACATAAGCTAAATTTCATTCTGCCCGAAGCTCCGAGAACCGGAAGCACTCTTCCGGTATTTTTAAGTAAAACCGAAGTTTCAAGGTTGATTGGTAGCGCTAAGGACAACCTGCGCGATTTTACAATCCTTTCCTTTATTATATACACAGGCGTGCGTGTTAGTGAACTTACTAATATCCTAATAGATGATATAGATTTGAGGGCAAACAATGTGCGAATTTTCGGAAAAGGAGAGAAAGAAAGGATAGTTCCTATTGCAGGCGATCTGAGCAAACTTCTAAAACATTACCTTAAAAAAAGGAAATATACCGGTAAGTATTTGTTCGTAAGTAAATACGGAAAAGGTTTTACCCCGCTTTCCATTCAAAATATTGTTAGGAAATATTCGCATAAAGCTCATCTTACAAAACATATTACTCCGCACAAGCTTAGGCACACCTTTGCAACTCTTGCGCTTGAATCGGGTGTAAACCCAATCACAATAAGTGAGCTTTTAGGGCACAGTTCTTTAAATACGACAATGAAGTATACTCATGTTACAAATCGATTGGCAGAAGATGCTGTAAATAAAATTATAGAATCAACGGATTTTAAATTAATTATCAAGAGAAAGTAAGGTATAATTCCCTGAAAATTCTTATAGAATCGTCCTTGTTTGGATTTTAAAAAATCTTTTCTCAAACTATTGACATACAGAGCGAACTGCATATAATAGATTTAGCACTCGGGAGCTTAGAGTGCTAAAATTTTGAATAAGGAGGCTGATTATGGCTAAGATAGTACCAATTGGAGACAGAATTGTAGTAAAGCTTGAAAAAAATGAAGAAAAGACACGATCCGGCATCGTTTTACCGGACACTGCAAAGGAAAAACCTCAGAGAGGAACTGTTGTTGAGGTAGGTTCCGGAAAACTTCTTGACAATGGCAAGAAAGCAGAACCTGAAGTAAAAAAAGGAGATACGATAATTTTCTCCAAGTATGCAGGAACTGAAATAAAAGTTGATGAAGAAAAGTACTTGATCCTTTCAGAGAACGACGTTCTCGCAATTATTAGGTAGACGGAGGTGTAAGATGGATGCAAAACAAATTATTTTTGGAACAGAAGTAAGAAAAGCCATTCAAGATGGCGTTGACAAATTAGCAAATACGGTAAAGGTAACACTCGGCCCTAAAGGCAGGCATGTTGCTCTTGAGAGGAAATTTGGCTCTCCTCTTCTTTCCGATGACGGTGTTACCATTGCCAAAGAAATTGAGCTTGAAAATCCGAATGAAAATATAGGCGCGCAGCTTGTAAAAGAAGTTGCATCAAAAACCGAAGATGTTGCAGGTGATGGTACAACTACGGCTACAGTTTTTGCGCAGACTATGATTGACGAAGGCGTCAAAAATGTTACTGCCGGTGCAGATCCGCTTCTTCTTAAAAGAGGTATGGATAAAGCAGTTAAAGTTGCAGTAGAAGAAATGAAAAAACTAAAGAAAGATATATCTGAAAAAGAAGAAATTGCACAAGTTGGAACCGTTTCTTCAAAAATCCCCGGTGTGGGAAATGCAATTGCAGATGCAGTTGATAAAGTCGGTAAAGACGGCGTCATTACAGTAGAAGAATCTCAGGGTCTTGGCATTGAGGTAAAAACAGTTGAAGGTATGCAGTTTGACAGAGGATATGTTTCTCCTTACTTTGTAACTGACCCTGACAGAATGGAAGTAGAACTTAAAGATCCCTATATTATAGTTACAGATAAAAAAGTTTCTTCGATTCAGGATTTTCTTCCTCTGCTTGAAAAAATTGTGCAGAAAGGAAAGGCATTCCTTCTTATTGCTGACGATGTAACGGGTGAAGCACTTGCAACACTTGTTTTAAACAAAATCAAAGGTACATTTAACTGCTGTGTAGTAAAAGCTCCTGGTTTTGGCGACAGAAGAAAGGCAATGCTTCAGGATATTGCAGCTCTTACCGGTGGACAGGTAATTTCGGAAGATCTTGGGCTTAAATTCGAAAGCGTAACACTTGATATGCTTGGTAGGGCGGACAGTGTAAAAATAGACAAGGATAATACTACTGTAGTGGGCGGAAAAGGCGAAAAAGCCGATATAGATGCGAGAGTTAAACAGATTAA
>CAYYKP010000109.1:0-3646 GCA_964468055.1 uncultured Caldisericales bacterium | reverse complement strand
AACGGCTAACCTACTGATTACAAATCAGTTGCTCTACCGATTGAGCTACGTCGGCACTACGAGACTTATTATATTGAGTAAAGGATATTTGTCAAGAGTGAATTCAGTTAGTTCGGTACAAAATTTCAAATTCATTTATATCTTTATAACAGTCGAATAAAAAAGACAGCTTTAAAACTATGCATTACTTTGTATACTTATTTCATTCCAATTCTATCAACAAAGTAGATACATATATATCAAAAAGCACAAAATAAAATTCTTCGGGAATTGTATTTACCAGCGAGGTTAATCTGTGGTAGTTTCAGGAATAATAAAAATTTGTTAGTAAAAATCGTTAAACCAAAAAAATCTTACAGAGAGCACATTTGGATTAAGGAATAAAAAATTCTTTAAGATGTCTTTTAACTCTCTGCAATGCATTATCGATGGACTTATAATTTTTGTTTAGCCTTTTCGAAATTTCCTTTATCCGATAACCCTGCATATACAGTTCCAGCACTGCCCTTTCAAAAGAAGATAGTTTCTTCTCAAATTCTTCAATATCTTCCTTAAATAAAAGTAGTTCCTCTTTAAAATCATCCGCATCATTCCGAAAACTTAAAGAAGTCTGCAAAGAACGCTTTCTCTTTCTCAAATAGTCAAGAATTGCATTTTTTACAGAAACATAAGCAAAATCATCAAATCTTCTCGACTTTGCTTCCCTGTAATTCAGAACAGAACGCTGCAACCCGATAAGTCCTTCAATATATAAATCTTCCCTGTCATCTCTATTGAGAAACATCGAATAGTAACGCACAATATTCTTTACAAAAAGAGAATAAGAATGAAGAATTATATCCATTGCTTCCCTATCACCTTCTTGGGCTTTCTTTATAAACTTTTCAATATTCTCCATTTTTGCGCTTATCTTCTACTATTCTAAAAAGCATTATGCCTGCAGCAACAGATGCGTTTAAAGAATTTACTCTACCACGCATGGGAAGGGTTACAACATAATCACATCTTTTGATAAGCCCTTCCCGCATACCTTCACCTTCATTTCCGATAACTACAGCGAATGGTACTTTCGTATAATTTACTTCATAGTAAGGGTTTTTCCCGTTCAAAACCGTACCGACAATCCACACATTACGCGATTTGAAATACTCAACAGCCTGTGAAAGGCTCGGGATACGCACAATCTTTGTGTGAAAAACCGCACCCGAAGAAATAGACATAACTGTTTCATTTACCTCCGCTGCATTCCTATCCGGAATAATTATCCCGGAGACACCTGCACATTCTGCACTTCTTATAATTGCCCCCAAATTTTGAGGATCTTGAATTCTGTCCAATATTAAGATAATAGAATTCTTTTTTATTTTAATATCTTCAAGTTCGGAATATTGAAATGTTTCACCAACAGCAACAACACCCTGCGGGCTAAGCTGATGAAAGCGCCTTCTGAACCAGCTTTCATCTCTGTAAATAATCTGCACACCCTGCCTTTTTGCAAGTTTAAATATGTTCTTCATTACATCATCATGCGATTTTCCTTTATCAAACACAACAGTTCGCACGGGATAACCCGCACGCAACGCCTCGAGTACAGGCCTTTTACTTACTATAAATAGTTCTTTCTTGTTATTTTCTTTCATTAGTCATCACCAACTTATAAGTTGTCTTTTCCTTTTTATCTTCTAAAATCACACCAGTCTCCTTTAGCTTGTTTCTTATAATGTCAGAAAGGTTAAATCTCTTTTTCACTTTCAATTCAAAGCGAATACCTATAAGTTGTTTAAGAATTTCCGTTGCATCTCCGCTTATGTCAATTTCCGAAAGCAATAATTTTAAATCATTATAATTTTTTAAGTCATTTATTACTTTCAAAAGATCATCTTTAAAGGACAAGTTGATGGCTTCACGCTTTGTTCCAATTCGTTCGAACCCAAGCACACTAAAAATATCCTTGAGTAGAATGTCAATTTTTTCTGCACTCTCGGAAGAGAGATTTTCTGAATTTGTATTGGTGAATTTAAAAATTTCGTAGAGCAACGCAAGAACCGAGGCAGTATTAAAATCATTATCCATTGCTTTTTCAAAAAGTACTTGCCATACCCTTGTTTTCTCATTGGAAATTATATTTCCTTTGCGCTTGCCATCAATCAAATTTTTTAGCTTCAGGTAGCTCTCATTAAAATATTCATAGTTCTTCCGAGCCTGTTCAAGGCTCTCCATATCAAACTTTAACGGTTTATGGTAAGAAATAGTAATAAGATAAAGCCTAACTGCTTCTCCATCGTAGTGTTTCAAAAGCTCGCTCATAGTAAAAAAATTCTTTAAAGATTTGCTCATTTTTTCTTTATTCACGGTAATCATACCGTTGTGCAACCAATACCTTACAAAGGGCGATTCTCCCGTATATGCCTCTGACTGTGCAATTTCATTCTCATGGTGTGGAAAAATCAAATCTTCTCCGCCGCCGTGAATGTCAAATCCACTACTTAAATACTTTAGACTCATTGCAGAACACTCGATATGCCAGCCAGGCCTTCCTTTTCCCCAAGGACTGTCCCAGGATGGTTCGTTCAATTTTGCTTTTTTCCATAGGGCAAAATCAAGCGGGTCTTTCTTTTCAGGGTTTATTTCAATGCGTGCGCCTTTTCTGAGTTCTTCTAAACTTCTATGTGAAAGTTTCCCATAATTTTTAAACTTATGTATCTCATAATATACTCCATCCGATATTTCGTAAGCAAAACCCTTTTCTTCAAGAGTTTTTACCATTTCGATAATAGCAGGAATTTCTTCGGTTGCACGCGGATATTTATAAAGCCTTTTAACATTCAATGCATCTATATTTTCAAGATAAATCGCAGCATATTTTTCCGCAAGTTCCTTATAATTAATGCCAAGTTCATTCGAACGTTTTATAATTTTATCATCAATATCCGTAAAGTTCGATATATGAAAAAGTTTATATCCCTTATATTCCAAGTATCTATGCATTACATCATATACAACAGCAGCTCTTCCATGTCCGATATGAGGGTAATCGTAAGGAGTCACTCCGCACACATACATATAAACTTTCCCTTTTTCTCTTGTTTTAAATTCATCAAAGTTTCTTGTAAGCGTATTATAAACTCTAAGCATTTTTTATCAACTCCTTTATTGCAGCCTTAATTCTTTTTACTGTTTCTTCCATTCCCATAAAATAAATGAATTCATGAATTTCAAGTCCCTCCTTGCTTCCCGTTATTGCAAGACGCAAAGGATAGTAAAGATTTCTTCCTTTTATTTTAAGCTGTTTCCCCGTTTTTCTAATCAAAGAAAGTGTTTCCTCCATGCTCCAATTTTCAGCGCTACCCAAATTTTCTTCAAATGCCTCTAAAAGTTTAATCGGTTCAAACTGTTTTAACTCATTGAACACACCTTCTTCAAACATAAAATCTTTAAAAAACGGAGCTGAAATTGTTTCTACGTCTCTCAATGTTATGAGGTGTTCCTTTGCGGTTTCTATGAGTTCCTTCCACCACTTTAAATCCATTTTCGAAAAATCGATATTTATTTCTTTTGATCTCTCAATAATTTCACCAGAGGAAAGATTTTCTATATACTTATGATTCATCCATCTTAATTTATCAATATCAAATATAGCAGGAGC
>CAYYKP010000108.1:0-3653 GCA_964468055.1 uncultured Caldisericales bacterium | reverse complement strand
TTTTATTGAGAGGTGTTTATGGAAAAAATAGTTGAAATGCGGAATATCCGAAAAACATTTTTGAGTAATGTAGCAAATGATAACATTAATTTAAATATATATAAAGGGGAAACAATCTCTCTTCTCGGAGAAAATGGAGCAGGAAAAACGACTCTTATGAAAATTTTGTACGGATTGTACAGTCGAGATAGCGGGGAAATAATTATAAAAGGAAATAATGTGGATATCAAATCCCCGAAAGATGCAATTAATGCTGGTATTGGAATGGTTCATCAGCACTTTACGTTAGTAAGGACATTGAGCGTTCTGGAAAACGTTATTTTAGGTTTACCTTCCCCGAAGGGTTTTCAGCTTGACCTGGTCTCAGCTAAAAAGAAATTACTCGGCATTATTGAGCGTTATGGACTGTCAGTAGACCCTGATGCCAAAGTGTGGCAATTGTCAGTAGGTGAGAAGCAAAGGGTAGAAATTATCAAGGCATTATACAGAAACATCAGTGTATTGATTCTTGACGAACCAACGGCAGTTTTAACTCCCCAGGAAGTAAAAGAATTGTTCAAGACATTGCAGATTTTTACTGAAGAGGGGAAAAGTGTTGTTTTTATTTCTCATAAGCTTGAAGAAGTTATGGAAATAAGCAACAGAATTATAATTCTAAGAAAGGGAAAGTTAGTTGGAGAAAGAAAAAAAGAGGAGACAAGTGAAAGAGAATTAGCACAGCTCATGGTTGGTAGAGAAGTTATAGAAGCATTAAGAAGTAATAAAAACAAATCCGGAAAAATTTTACTGAAAATAGAAAATTTAAAAGCGAAAAACGACAAAGGACTTTTAGCTCTTAAAAATATATCATTTAATGTTAGAGAAGGTGAAATATTAGGAGTAGCGGGAGTAGCGGGAAACGGACAAAAGGAATTGGAAGATGTTATCTGCGGAGTAAGAAAATCGGAGGCCGGCCATATATACATAGGTAAAAAAGAAATTACTAAAAAATCACCGAAGGAAATAACAGAATACGGTGTGGGAAGAATACCTGAGGATAGAATGGAAGCAGGGTTAATTTTGGATATTCCTGTGTATGCAAACCTTGTTGTAGAATTTTATGATAAAAAACCTTTTTCCAACGGTCAATGGATAAATTACAATGAAATTAAACAATTTGCAGAAAAACTTGTTAAGGAATTTGACATCCGTACCTCAAGCATTAATGCAATAACAAAGACTCTTTCAGGTGGTAATTTACAAAAAATTATTTTAGCAAGAGTTATTTCCCAAAACCCGGCATTTCTTATTGCTTCGCAGCCTACGCGAGGATTGGATGTGGGTGCAATGGAGTACATACATGAAAGAATTTTGGATGAAAAGAGAAAGGGTGCTGCGGTGCTTCTTATATCGGAAGATTTAAATGAAATTTTAAATTTAAGTGATAGGATTTTGGTTTTATATGAAGGAGAAATTATGGGAATAATTGATAGGTCAAAGGAAAATCTGTCGATTGAAGATCTGGGACTTATGATGGCTGGAGCAAAAAGGAGGACAGTTGCATGAGTATACCGAAATTTAAGCTTGAAAAAAGGCTTCCTCCACCTATGTGGTTTCAAATATTAATACCTTTAGCTGCTATCTTTATATCATTGGTAATAGCTGCAATTTTTATTTTACTAATAGATAAAAATCCATTGCTTGCATTTTATAATATGTTTGTAGGTTCTATGGGAACAAAATTTGCTCTAAATGAAACTATAGTAAAAGCTGCTCCGCTAATTCTTACAGGAGTGGCGGTTGCAATTGCATTTAAAGCAAAATATTGGAACATCGGAGCTGAGGGACAGCTCTATGCAGGGGCCCTTGCAGCAACGTGGTTCGGAATAATGAATTTGCCTTTGCCTGCCCCACTATATATCTTACTTGAAATTGTCGTGGGATTTACAGCCGGTGCACTTTGGTCACTTATTGCAGGCTATCTAAAAGCAAAATTACAAGTGGATGATGTTGTTACAACTCTTCTGATGAATTTTATTATGATTTATATAGTGCAGGGAATTTTAAATGGCCCGTGGAGAAACCCAAAAACAATGTATCCCTCCTCAGTAGCGATTGCAAAAAATGCCGAGCTTCCGTTGTTAATCCCACATTCCAGGGTACACGCGGGTATAATTTTATCAATACTTGCTGTAATTTTTATGTATATTCTTATAAGGAAAACAAAATTAGGATTTGAAATTGTAGCAACCGGCTCCAATCCTAAAGCGGCAAAATTTCTTGGAATAAACACGATTAAAACTATAATAATAGTTTCAATCATTAGTGGTGGAATTGCAGGACTTGCAGGTGTCGGAGAGTTATGTGGAGTTCAGTATCATCTAATTAGCGGAATTTCTCCGGGCTATGGATACAGTGGCATTGTTATTGCTATGCTTGGTGGATTAAATTCAATAGGTGTTTTATTAGCGGCAATCTATTTTGCAGTGGTTATAAACGGTGCCCAAATAATGAGTATAAATATGCATATACCTATCTATATTGCAGATGTTATACAGGGAATCACTCTTCTAGTGATGCTTGCTATGCTTTTGTTGTTTGAGTACAGAATAAGGAGGGTAAAATGAAAATTGCGGCTGCCTCTTTTATAATATGGTTTCTTTCTGCAACTGTCAGACTTGCTACGCCTCTTGTATTGGCTACAATTGGAGAAACTTTTGCGGAACGTTCTGGCATTCTAAATCTGGGAATAGAAGGTACAATGCTTGTATGTGCTTTAACGGGGTTCCTCGTTACCTACTACACTCATAATTTATGGCTTGGCGTTTTGTTTGCTATGATAGTAGGAATATTGTTTGGGCTACTCATGGCATTTTTTGCTATTACTTTAGGAGTTAACCAACATGTTTCAGGATTGGGTATTACAATCTTTGCAACAGGGCTTGCATATTATTCGTATAGAGGCATATTGGGATCACCTACTGTACCTCCTACAATCAAAGCATTCACCACTGTGAGGATTCCATTGCTTGCCAACATTCCTTTATTAGGGCCTATATTTTTTAACCAGTATGCTTTGACCTATATAGCTTTTCTTGTAATCCCTCTGGCAGGATATATAATTTTCAAAACACCATTCGGGCTGTCCTTGAGGGCTGTAGGGGAAAACCCGGAAGCTGCGGACGCTGTTGGAGTTAACGTTTTTAAAATAAGGTACATTGCAATGATTATTGATGGTGCTTTGATGGGACTTGCAGGTGCATTTTTCACGTTATGTGAATTTAACATGTTCCTTTACAACATTGTAGGTGGCAGAGGATGGGTAGCAATAGCTCTGGTAATTTTTGCTAACTGGATGCCCTGGAGAGTTCTTGGAGGAGCACTGCTATTTGGAGGAATAGATGTACTTGGACTAAGAATGCAGAATTCTGCAATTAAAATTCCATATCAAATATATCTTATGATGCCTTACCTATTTACGATTCTTGTACTCATTCTTATTGCAAGAAACGCATCCTATCCTTCTGCTTTATTGAAACCGTATAGGAGAGAATAAACTTTGGAAAATTATTGACTTTTAAAGAGTTTTTCATACAATATAAACAGGTTTTCAATTCTACTGAATTGAATTTCAAATAAATCATGGAGGCGAAATGGATATAAATGATGTAATT
>CAYYKP010000107.1:0-3755 GCA_964468055.1 uncultured Caldisericales bacterium | reverse complement strand
ACTACTGCATCACCAGGGAAGAGGCAATGCTTGTTGCTTATAGGATAATGAAACTGATAAAACAAGACTAATAAAACGAAGCTGAACTTTTTCACATATCTCATCTATGCTTCTCTATAGCAACTTTTGAAAGAGGTTTTAATTATTTTAAAAAGTTTATAGCATTTTAAGCTATAATATTCATCCCTATATAGGTTGAGAAAAGAGGCAAAGTACTTTTACATTTATCCCTTAATCATAAGATAAACGAACTTTCTTATTTGTTAATGTTGGCTTAATCATTTCCTTCCACTCCGGAGAGCTCCATGTGCCTAACTTCTTGTGTACAATATAGTATTTCTGGGGTATAGGATGTGTTCCAATTACTACTTTCATTTTGTATTTTTCCTCTATAAATTTTTTAAAGTAGGATATATACGGACAGGGAGGGTAGCCCACTACCATCCCTGTTGCGAAGTGAATGGTTGTTGCACCATTCTTTTTCATTTCCTCTGGTGCATATTCAATGTTTCCGCCCGGACAACCGCCACAGGTGGTGTATCCAACCAATTCTACATTTTTATTTTTGTAAATACTGAATGCTCCCTCCCTGTTGTGAAGAGACCTCAGGCACTTACCACCTGCACACATACGGTAACGGTCGCAGATAATAATACCGATTTTAAACTTTATCTTTCATTTATGCCTCCTTTATTTATATTATAAATGTGACATCAAACCGTGTAATAATAGTTATAAACCGAAGTTCAGCTACATTTACTAACAAAAAAGTTACTAAGGTTGATTACTAAATAAACTCACCTTTAGCAATTATTATAACTTTTCCACCAACAAACACATCTATTTTTCTTTTTTTATCTTCTGCCTTTAGGAGAAGAAGCGAAGGCCTGCCTCTTTCATCCTCCCTTTTATATACTCTCTTGCCTGCCTATCCTCTTTTGTAAAAGAAAATCTCGTTAGACCTTTTCCAGGTGTTGCATTAATTTTGGATAGTTCCTCTAAATCTTTTTAATTCTTTCGACTTTGGCAAACATATATTCATCTCCTTACAAAACTTTTTAAAAGTTAAAAGTATACCCTTAGAGCAGACTTTTTTCTACTTTCTTTCTACGACCTTTTCCCCCTCTTTCATTACCAACTTAATTAATTCTTTCTTTTGAAGTAGAGTTATATCGGTTAATGGATCTCCATCTAAGATAATTAAATCTGCCAGTTTACCTTTTTCTAAGGTCCCGATACTTTTCTCCAAACCAATTGCTTCACTGGCTACTCTTGTTGTAGACATAATTGCTTCCATAGGAGTCATTCCATTCTCTACCATAAGCTCTAATTCTTTGGCATTGCCTCCATGCTTACTAAATGGAGTGCCAGTATCTGTTCCCATAGCTATCTTGACGCCTGTTCTATAAGCCCGTTTAAAGCTTTCTTTGTGTCTTTCGATAACTTCCAAATCCTTTTTAACTGCATATTCTGCGATCCCCCCTTTAGTGCCATGTTCTGCAATATTATAAGGGGCTAAGAGTGTGGGGATAAGAAATGTTCCTTTTTCTTTCATCATTTGAACTGCCTCATCGTCTAATTCAATTCCGTGATCTATTGAATCAATTCCTGCTTTAATACAATCCTTTGCGCCACTCAGTCCTTCTACGTGCGCTGTAATTTTCTTGCCGAGCTTATGTGCTTCTTCTACTGCTACTTTTATTTCTTCAAAATTATAATTTTGGGCACCAGGCGTTGTTACTACATCCATAACACCACCGGTCGCTAGTAGCTTTATTACATCTACTCCGCTTCCAATTAGGCTTCTTACAGCTTTTCTTACTTCTTCGGAACCGTCTGCAAAAATTCCTAGATTTAAATTATCATCCATATGTATCCAGGGAGGAAGGAATGTTCCATGTCCCCCAGTGATTGAAAGTGCTCTTCCTGCTGTTAGAATTCTTGGTCCTGGAATAATTTTCTTGTTCACTGCATCTCTTAAGGAAATGCCAAGATATCCAGGAGAGCCTACTTCCCTTACCGTCGTGAAGCCCGCTTCAATATCTCGTTTAGCATAAACAGTAGCCCTTATTCCATACATAGGCATTGTAGTTTCTAATATCAACTTCCCAAAGTCTGCTTCTCCATTTAAGCAAAAGTGTAAATGACAGTCTATCATTCCGGGCATGATAGTCTTTCCTTCTATCAATTCAGCTCCTTTAGGAATATTTATCGAGGACTCCTCTCCTACATCGGTAATTTTGTTGCCCTCTATAATAACTACACCTTTCTTTATCGGTTCTTCGTGTATACCGTCTATCACTGTCCCTTTAACCACGATTTTTTCATTTTTCATACTAACCTCCTATCTTAATATAATTTTTTGCCAAGTACCTTCTCTCCGGTAGATGGCCTTTGCTTTTTTATTTTTTCTTGATCTGCACTTTTTAGCAGATTAAAATCTCTCTAAGCATTTATCCTTAATGAATAGTTTTTATTAAAATGCTTGCAATGAGTATAGAAGTAGTAGTAACTGTTGTATAGCCTCCAACAAGCATGGCTGGCAGTATTCGTCCCAAAATAAAGTCTTTTTCTTCTTCGTTCCTTCCCGAACTTCTCGCTACTTCATGGGAAATAAGATAATCCCCCGGAAAACCAAACTCTGCAGTCAAAACTACAGGAATTGCAAGTTCTTTTGGCCACCTAACCAACCGTCCTCCTATAAAACCACCGATTATTAATCCTACAGTCCCAATTGCTAGGATGGTTAGAACTGCCGGAAGTTGCGCAATAAACATTTTAAAAGTAACCATATTCATCAGAGAGAAGACATAAATAATTAGCGCGGACATTGTTATACCGAATGAATTTGCACGGTTTAGCATCTTACCTCTGTAGAATCCAAAGTATGCGCCTATCATGCCTAATACTAGTGCCCAAATAGAGTAGTTGATATGTGTTATTTTGCCAATGAAAAACGCGAGGCTTCCCCCAATGAACAATTTAAGCAACATTATTGTATCTGTTTCATATTTCTTGGGGAGCCAAGCTTTGAATCTTGGGGAAGGATTTTCGTCAGTACTAAATTGAATTCTGCCCGTTTCTTGCTTTCCTGAAGAAATATCTGCAAGTGAAACCTCTCCTTGATCAATTTTTTTCTTCAAGAGAATTCCATATCCTTTTAGTATATTAGAGGCAACTGGAAGACCCACCAATCCCTGAACACCTAAAATCGTCATCGTTATTACAACTAAACTTCCAAGCCCTAAAGCTTTCAGCCCTTCTGCAGTCACCAGGGCAGCAATTACTCCTCCTAATACAGGAGCTGTACCTGCAACGGCTCTTGCATAGCCAAATATAGGAGAAGCTATAAGAAGAATAAAACCGCCAGCAATGGCTATTCCAATTAGAGCTATTGCTATTGACCTCCACTGTTCTTTTATTTGGTTGTACGGAATTAGTGTACCCATATGTACAATTAAAACTGCTACTGTCATTTTTCCAAAAGGTCCTAAAGTAGAAATATCGAGAAGATTCTTTGGCAAACCGATCCAAATTAGAATGAGGTAAGTAAAAAGGCTTACAAATAACATTGGAACCCTTGCTTTTGTTATTACAGAGATATAATCTGCAAAGGCTAAGATTCCAATTAATATTAAAGCTGCATATATTGGTGCCATGATATGCCTCCTTTAAAATTTTATAAACGTACCATACTGCAATATTGACTAATAATGCAACACAAATTATTCGGATGAAAAATAGTTCGATTCATT
>CAYYKP010000106.1:0-3755 GCA_964468055.1 uncultured Caldisericales bacterium | reverse complement strand
TACATGCGGCTTGGTTCTTTCAAATTTTTCTTTTGCCATAAGTTACCTCCTTATACTTCTCCTTTGGCTTTTTTAATTATCTCTTCTTGTACTGATGCAGGGACTCTTTTATACGAATCGAATACCATTGAGAAAGAACCTCTGCCCTGTGTTATTGTTCTTAAAACAGTGGAATATCCAAACATATTTGAAAGCGGAACAAGTGCGTTAATAATAACAATATGTCCTCTTTCGTTAATATCTTTGACTTCACCTCTTCTGGAATTTATATTTGCAATAGCATCTCCCATAAATTTTAAAGGCATTAAAATCTCTACTTTCATTATCGGTTCAAGTAAATGAGGACCTGCTTTTTTTACAGCCTCTCTAAAAGCTTTTGATGAAGCAATTCTATAGGCAAGCTCCGAAGAATCAACAGGATGGTAAGATCCGTCAATTAGATCTACCTCAGCATCCGAAATCGGATATCCAAGAAGTGGACCTGTCTCCATCGCAGTAATTATACCTTGCTGTATCGCGCTCATAAATTCTCTCGGTACGGCACCACCTCTTGTTTTATCTTTAAAGATAAATCCTTTTCCGGATTCACCGGGACGTACAACAATAACTACATGACCATATTGTCCATGTCCACCGGTTTGCCTTATATACTTTCCTTCCGATTTAATCTCTTTGGAAATGGCTTCCTTGTAGGCCACCTGAGGCTTACCAATACGTGCTTCAACTTTATACTCCCTAAGCAACCTATCAGTGATAATTTCAAGATGCAATTCCCCCATGCCTGAAACAATCGTTTCTGAAGTATCTTCGTCAAATTTAATCTTGAACGTGGGATCCTCAATTGCAAATTTTGCAAGTGCGGATGAGAGTTTATCCTGATCTGCGCGCGTTTTCGGCTCAATCGCAACGGAAATAACAGGATCCGGAAATTCCATCTTTTCAAGCAATACGGGGGCATCCAAATCACACAAAGTATGTCCAGTGTAAGTATCTTTCAAACCAACAATTGCACCAAGCCCCCCTGCTTCTATGAAATCAACATCTTCTTTCTTATTGGCATGTAACCTTAATAACCTCGCAATTCTCTGCTTTTTCCCGGTCGTAGCATTAAGAACATAACTGCCCTTGTGAATAGTGCCGGAATAAACACGAATAAAAACAAGTGTGCCTACATACGGATCTGCTACTACCTTAAACGCAAGCGCTGTAAGTGGTGCATTAGGATCAGGAGAACATACTATCTCTTCCTCGGTTTTTGGATTTTTGCCACTTATACCTCCTACATCGATAGGCGATGGAAGATAATCGATCACAGCATCAAGAATCATTTGTATTCCTTTGTTTTTATAAGAAGAACCTACAAAAACAGGATACGCCAAATTATCTAATGTAGCACGTCTAATTGCGCTTTTCATGAGTTCCGGAGAAATAGAACCTTCGTTCAAATAGGTTTCCAGGGCCTCTTCGTCCACATCAGCAATTGTTTCGATTAATTCTTCTCTTCTTCTTTCTGCCTCTTCTTTATACTCTTCAGGTATTTCTTCCGTATCATACTTTTCGCCAGATTGATCTCTAAATACATATGCTTTCATTGCAATGATGTCAACCACTCCAATAAATTCACTTTCTTCTCCAATGGGTATTTCCATAACAAAAGGTTTTACGTTTAGCCTTTCCTTTATGCTTTCAAGTGTTCTTTCGAAAGAAGCACCTAGTCTATCCATTTTGTTTATATAGACTATTCTTGGAACATGGTGCCTGTTTGCCTGTCTCCAAACAGCCTCAGACTGCGCTTCGACTCCTTCAACAGCGGAAAAAATAACAAGTGCTCCGTCAAGAACATGAAGGGATCTTTCTACTTCCGCCGTAAAGTCAACATGGCCGGGCGTATCAATAATATTAATTTGATATTTTTTCCAAAAGCAGGTTGTAACAGCAGACGTAATTGTAATACCCCTTTCTTTTTCCTGAGCCATCCAATCCATAACAGTGTTGCCGTCATCTATGTTGCCAAGCCTATAAGTACCACCCGTATAGTATAAGACACGCTCGGTAGTAGTAGTTTTACCAGCATCGATATGCGCAATAATTCCAATATTTCTAATTTTATCTAATGGGGTATCTATACTCACTAAAATTCACCTCTACCATCTAAAATGCGAATAAGACCTATTCGCCTCAGCCACCTTATGGATGTCCAATTTCTTTTTGTATGCTCCACCAGTTTCATTCGAAGCATCAATAATCTCTGCGGCAAGTTTCTCAATCATGGATCTACCTGAACGTCCTCGTGCCGCACGTACAATCCACTTTAGTGCAACTTTTTGCCCTCTATCTTTTACCATTTCAACGGGTACCTGATAGGTAGAGCCACCAACTCTTCGAGGTTTAACCTCTACTAACGGACGTACCTTTTCCAGAGCGGTTTCAAAAACCTCTAAAGAATCCTTTTTTGTACGTTGTTTAACAAGTTTCAACGATCCATACACGATTTTTTCAGACAAACTTTTCTTTCCACCTATCATTACGTTATTTATCAGCTTCTGAAGCATTACACTTCCATAAAGCGGATCAGGCAGAATTACACGTGCAGTACCAATTTTCTTACGAGGCATTAAGCACCTCCCTTGTTTTCTTTAGGCATTTTTGTTCCATACTTAGATCTGGCTCTTTTTCTGCCTTCAACACCTGCTGCATCAAGTGAACCTCTAACGACGTGATACCTGACACCAGGAAGGTCTTTTATCCTTCCTCCTCTTACAAGCACCATTGAGTGCTCCTGAAGATTATGCCCTATACCACCAATATAAGCTGTTACTTCCATGCCATTCGTTAACCTTACTCTTGCAATTTTTCTCAAAGCAGAGTTAGGTTTTTTCGGAGTTGCGGTTTTTACTTGAACGCAAACTCCCCTCTTCTGAGGACACCCTTGCAATGCAGGAGTTTTACTCTTTTCTTTCTTACTTTTTCTTGGTTTTTTTACCAATTGGTTAAATGTAAGCATTTATCATCCTCCTACTTCATTTTTCTTTCACACAAGTAGCAATTATAGCAAAACAAGCAATCCTGTCAAGTAAAATATAAAACGCAAGTAAGGCACATTTAAAAAATATGCCTTACTACAAAAGAATTAATTTATTTTTTTACGGTTTTTCTTTATTAATTATTCTTACATATACATTTCTTTGCTCAGGGTCTTTACCGTTTATTATTCCATCGACAGGAACAATAGCGGTGACGGTAGAGTTAAGCTTGGGGAATACAATAACTGTTTTTGTAGATGCAAGGTATATGGGAATTGTTTTGGAAGGAATTGATATATTGATAGGTGCCCTTGTTGCATAGGTAATCACATGGGGGAATGCAGCTTCAAGTATATATTTGTATGCCCAGAAATCTTTTGTTACATCAGGGAACATTCGTATATTTTCCAATCCTTCGTACTGTTCTATTTGAGGAGTATCTTCTCTGTAAAGAGCCCTATCAAGCATTGTAACAAACTCTGCTCTGCTTACCGATTTATCAGGTTTAAACGAATGATCCGGATATCCCTGTATTAAGCCTGCTTTAACGGCGGTATATATGTAGCCGTTGAACCAGTCCCCTTGTTTTACATCCGTAAACAATTGTTCTTCCGGTGTTTCCGGTTTTAATCCTCTCAGCCTTACAAGTATTGTTGCTATCTCCGCTCTTGTTGCAAGCTTATCGGAACGGAATGTTCCTTCCTTATCTCCAAGCATAAGTTTTTCTTCATA
>CAYYKP010000105.1:0-3825 GCA_964468055.1 uncultured Caldisericales bacterium | reverse complement strand
TCCTTCGCAAAAACAGCTCAGGAAGACGAGACGAGGATTATTTTGGTACTTTATCAGTGCAATTTTTATGGATAGGATGGCAAGTATTACAATAACTATTGAAAACTCTACAAGAGTAAAGCCGTTTCATTTCATTTTCCTATAATCTCTACAAACACCTTCCTGCTTCTCGGACCGTCAAATTCACAAAAAAAAATTCCTTGCCATGTTCCAAGTACCAAATCACCGTTCTGAATTAAAACAGTTCTATCAGAACCAATAACTGCAGCTTTTATGTGAGCTGCTGCATTTCCTTCCATATGTGTGTATTTATCATTCCACGGTACTATTTTATTTAACTCTGTTAAAATATCTCTTTGTACAGATGGATCTGCATTTTCGTTTATAGTGATTGCTGCCGTTGTATGTGGTACATAAACAATGCAAATACCTTCCTTCACTCCGCTTTTTTGAACTATACTACTAACTTTATCTGAGACATCAATCATCTCAGAATGTGCAGTAGTATGGATATTAATTGTTAACATGTTTTTTTATCATTATTAAATGCTTCAATCCTATTTCTGCCACTGTTCTTTGCTTTATATGCGGCAATATCCACAGATTTTATAATTTTCTCAGCAGTATTGCCATCTATGGGGAATTCGGCCACTCCTCCGGATATGGTAAGCTTGCCATTCGGTTGCTTCTCTTCCCCGATAAATTTAGTTTCCTCTATAATTTTTCTTACTCTTTCTGCAAAGGTTAGGCTGCCCTTTTTACTGGTTTCCGGCAATATAACCACAAATTCCTCTCCTCCGAAACGCGTTGGAAAATCCAAATTACGGCATTCCTTTATTAAAATTTCGCCTACCTTTTGCAGTGCAACATTTCCCGTATCATGCCCATTGTTATCGTTGTATTCCTTAAAAAAATCCGTATCAAACATTGCAAGAGAAAATTTTTTATTATAGCGTTGCGCGCGCAAAATTTCTTTGTTCAATTCTTTTCTAAATGAGCGGTAATTATACAATCCGGTTAATTCGTCTTTCTCCGCAAGGACTTTCATTTTTTCGTAAAGCAGCGCATTGTCTATAGCAAGAGCTACTTCAATTGTTATGGCTTCAAGTACTTTCCTATCTTCTTCACTAAAACTGTTTTTAATGTTATTTTCTACGTCAAGTACTCCGAGTAATTGGCCTTTAGTTTTGAGAGGGATTGCTATTTCGGATTTTGTTCTCTTGCTGCCGTTTATATATCTCCGGTCCTTTTCTACATCGTTTGAAATAATTGTTTCACCGGATTTAGCTGCTGTGCCAGTGAGTCCTTCCCCTTTTTTAATATTAATTTTCAGAGTTTTTATTTTTTCCTTTGTATATCCCCGGGAGGCTTTATTTAATCTAAGGAATTTTCCGTTATCACTTTTTAACAGTACGGCAACATTGTCAAAATGGAATGTATCTTTTATAAGGTTGATAATGACCTCTAACAGTTTTTCTAATTCTAATGTTTTACTCAATTCCTGTCCTATTTCATATAACAGATGAAGTTTTTTTAATTTCTCTTTTATGTCTTTGTTTAATTCTACATGAATTGTTGAAATGCTGATTATTGCTGATAAAGCCTCCGCATTTTTAATATCTGTTTCTATAAATGGTTCTCCGTTATTTCTTTGAAAATTGAGAACACCTATAACTTTTTTGGCGGATATAATCGGTGTTGAAAGTACAGAAATGGGTTTGGAATTGTCTACGATGGTTTGCTTAGTATCTATTGCTCTTTGGATATGCTCCGAATTCGGTTTTTCTGAAACATTGCTTCCGTAAATAGCTATTGGTTTATTCACGATAATTCCCTGTTTTGTGATAAAAATCTCTCCATTTTCAAATCCAAAAGTTTCTTTTGCTATTTTAAGTGCATATAATAACAATTCTTTGAGGTTTTTTTCCTCGTTAATTTTCAATGAAACTTCAGTGATTGAAATTAGTTCCTTCATTTTATCTATTTACCTCCTTTATAGCTCCATCCTCCGCTGCTGTTGGTTTGTACGTAAACAGTAAATGAAAGAGATATTGCTGTTCTGCTTTTTGTGCCCGATAGTGAGATGTCTTTTATTCTTGAAGATGTATTTATGGAAGTAGTGTTTGGTTTTAAAGAATATCCCTTTTTTTCTAAAAAAGCGAGAAAATTTATAATATCGTTATATTGCGTTCCGCTTATTGACAAATTCACCGGAAGTAATTTTATAGGCGGATTTGTACTTGCCGCATCGCTTAAATTGCTGAATGAAATACTGTTAATCGATAAATTATAAACCGAAGCGGTGCCATAAAGATTTTTAAGAAAATCCATTAAGGAAATATCATTAAAAAATAGTTTTTTATTTTTTTCTATTGCGGTTTCTTTTTCTGTTTTCTGTATTTCCAAATCATTTGCAACTTGAGCTAAGGCTGTTTTTTCTGCAAGTACAGCAGTTTTTTTATGTAAAATTTTCACATTCTTTCCTATAAGGTAACTTTTATACCCAATAAATCCACCCACTGCTGCCATTTCAAGAATTGCTATTGTAAAAAATATTACCAGTTTGTTTGCTTTTTTACTTTTTTTCATTTTTCACTCCTTTTACATCTGCCGACATACTGAATGTTGTGGTAGAAGCGAAACCTTTTGACATTGAATGAATCGTCGCATTCTCTACATATTTTGCAGTGGATAAATTTACTTCATAATCAAGAATTGCTTTGTAGCTTGGACCTGTGCCTGAGATTGAAATCTTTCCGTCGCTGCTTACTGATACGGAATTTACAATAACCCCTTTCGGTAGCTTTGCCTTTATCTCGGTAAGCAATGCAGCGGTTATTGCTCGGTTATCCAAATCGCTTTTCACTACTTTGTATTGAGATAAAACTCCATCCAGTGCGGAAAGTTCATTTTTTAAATTTGCAGTTTTTTCCGCTGCTTTTGAAGTAATTGTAATTTTGCTTTCCGTATTGGAAATATTTGCTTGCAGGCTTGTCAAAGTACTGTTTATATATGGGTAAAAATAAAATGCCGCTCCGTTTATCAGGACGAGTAGAATTATAGTTGTTGCTATTTTAACACCCATGGATTTCTTTTCTACCAATATGTGCTTAGAAATGTCGCAGAATAAAGGATCTTTAGTGCTTTTTCCCCCAAACAGTGCAAGACCTACGGCTTCTGCAAATTCTACACCCCCGTTTTTTTGTATTCTTAAATAATCCTCTTCGTTTTTAAATGTTATCCCCTCGGGTATTCTGGCTGTAATGATTGGATAAGGTAGTCTTTTACTTAATAGATTTGTTAAATCTTTCGTAACGTCTTTCTGTGAAATAAGATATGCTTTTTCTATTACAAGATTCCTATTTCTTGCAACATAAGTAATTGTAGTCAATATGTTACCTACCCAATTATTTTGTAATGCAGTATTTTGGTTTTCCATTTCATTAAATCCGATATCCTGTACATATGTATAAAGCACTTTTCCGTTTTGCATAAAAGTGAGAGTTGTTGAGGTGCTATCTACATTTATAATAACAACAGGCGATTCTTTTTCATAAAATTCAGTAACAAACTTGCCCACTGCAAAATTGGAAGGTATTACCCCGACAGATTTTATTCCTGCTTTCCTGAAAGATTTTATTGTGTTAAATAAAGTTTCTTCCTTGGTACCTGCCCATATAATTTTTATTTTATCTTTTGCTTTTTCAATGATGTTAAATCCGAGGGAAACATTCTGGTGGCTAAATATCGCATAATCTTTTATTTCCGACTCAATAAGCTTAAATATATCGTTTCTTTTTATAGGAGGTACTATTTTATCTTTTA
>CAYYKP010000104.1:0-3946 GCA_964468055.1 uncultured Caldisericales bacterium | reverse complement strand
TACATAGAGAACAGAAAAGGTAAATAAAAAAGCGATATTTTTAAAAAGCAAAGGATATGTTTTGTTAAGTTTTGCATCAAAATATTCAACAGTTAAAGAAAGACAGAGGTGAGTTGGGGTGAACATCAGAGCAACCCATCCGCCTAAAAATGCAATAAATAACGCGGAAGGATTAAGGTTCGGGGTTTTAAGCAAAGGTAAGAGAAGCGGGTAAGATACACCAACGGTTGCAGAAGCCGCCCCTGTCATCAGGCTTACTACAAAAGGCAAAGAGAAAAGAATAATAAAACCCGGGACGTTTGCGCCCTTCATAAATAAATAAACAGCATTTATTATGTTACTTTTCATTACAATATATTTCAAAAAGAAAATTGCATACATCAGGAAAGATAATTTCAGGAGAAGCTTATAATCCAATGCCTTCTTCATTTCCAGAAGGTTTACCTTCTTTGCTATAATCACATAAGCAATGCCGATAAATCCGGAAACAATAATAGAAATATGAAAAATTAAGATTAGCAGAATTACTATAAGGATAGGCATAAGACTAATCATCATTCTGTTAAAAGCTTTGGGGGACTTATCCAAATTTTTAGTTCCGTCAGATTTAATGAGAGGAACTAAAAACAAAAATCCGGAAATAAACATTAAAAGCGTAATGGGCCATTGAACTTCAATGATTTGTATAATAGAAACTCCCAGTATTGAGGAAGCAAGTATCATGTCCGGGTAAAGAGGAGAGGTAGGCTCCCAGATATGCCTGAACCAAAAGTTCACTACTGTTTTTTGCTCGGGAGTAAGAGATGAATCCCTACTTCCTCGATCAACAAGCGGAGCGGACACAAGCGCGCCGCCAGGCATCGGAAGTGAACCGATAATAAAAGCAAACAAAGGAATAAAAGATTTCGGAGAAAGGAAAACCGAAAAACTTTGAACCATTTCCTCTAAAAATCCGGAAACTTTCAGTAAATCAGCAAAATATGTTATTACTACAACAATAAAAATTATTTCTATAGTTTGTTTTCCTATTAAAGTAAAGAGAAAAGCATCGCCAAACTGCAAAAAGGTAAAATGCTTGAGCAGCGCAATAAAAAGAGCAGATGCAAAAATAGAAGCTCCTATATTTACTTTTAGTTTTACCAATATCCCTAAAACAATAAGGGCACCAATAAGAATGATTGTACTTTGCATAGAAAACATTATATGCTTATCGGGCATTTTTTAAAGACTGTTTTTAATGTATAATTCTAATATGCTAATGTTCGAGAAAATACTGCCAACTCTACAAAAAATAACAAGAGAAAAAGCAAAAAGCGCAGAATTAAAAGATGTAATTATAAAGGAAGCTATTTCCATACTTGAGAAAATAGAACCTGATGATTTCAATAATATTAACTTTTCAAAATTCTCCTACTTTATCGGAACCCCGCTTGAAAAACCAGCAAAAACAGTAACTGAAAAAAATAATATTTCGGATTACATCGCTGTTGCAACAGACGGTTCGGAAATACCAATTGACCCTGATTTCCTATTTCTATATTATGTGATAAACGTCGGAATCGTTGCAATTAAGTATGGAAAAGATGCATTCTTCAGTACGGATTCAATTCCCGGAATATTTTATGAAGATAAAGATTTATACGAAATAGTGAATGGAAGAAAGTTTCTTGTAAAAGGAGAACTACTGGAAGCAAAAATGTTGTTAAGCGAGAGCATAGAGCTTGCAAAAACAATAGAAAAGTACTACATAAAAGATATTCCGCTTGTATCATTAATAGACGGTACATTGATCCAATGGGAGATTAAAAACAGGAGCGATTCATTTAAAAAAATGTTTATAGAAACATTCGAATCACTATTCCGAAAGAGCAAAGAACTAAATAGCCCCGTTGCAGGATACATAAGTGGCTCACATTCAAAAGACACAGTCGGACTTGTGAAGATTGCTGCACTTTTAAAGGAAAAATGGAACGAAAAAGACATTGAGAAATTTGATATTTTGGAAGATACTGACATTTTTAAAAAATTGCTTAAAAAAGGCGAACGCTCTGTTCTTTTTAGGAGCAATACTCCTATATTAAATTTTTATAGTGAACCGATTTATTTTTTCTACCTTCATGTAGGGTCTGAAATTGCAAGAGTGGAGCTTCCCGCTTTTGTTGCAAAAGATGAAAAGAAAATTTCCCTGCTTCATAAACTTATATTTAATCAGGCGGAAAAAGGGAAAGGGTATCCGGTAGTGTTGCGTGAATCACACGAACAAGCTGTAATTAGAAACAGTGAAAAAAGGGCACTGCAGGAAATGTTTATAGAGTTTCTGGCAGATAGGGGCGTAATGTTCAGAGAAAATTACAAAGCACTATTTAAAAAAACGAGAGGTATATAAATGGAACAAATTATTCTTTGCAGATTTGGAGAAATAGGCACAAAAGGGCGCAGGGCACAGGTAAAGTTAAAACACAATTTAAAAATTCATATTCAAAAGATCCTGCCAAATGTAAACGTAAAAGTGCAGGGAGGAAGGCTTATAGTAAGCGGAGAAAAAATCGATACCAACAAACTACTTTTTATTCCGGGTATAGTTTCCATAAGTCCTGCAATAAAAATAGGGAAGCATATAGACTCGATAAAAGCTAAGGCTACGGAATTTGCAATGAAAAAGTTAGAACAAAATCCGGGAATAAAAAGCTTCGCGGTAAGAGCAAGGCGGCTTGATCCGTCATTTTCAATTAAAACACCTGATATTGAGCGTGTAGTAGGAGGCGCAGTAAAAGAAATAACAAAGCTCGACGTAAATTTGAATAAGCCGGACTTGTTCATAGGTATAGAAGTTGCAAATGATGCGGTATACATTTACTCAGAAAAAATCGCAGGGGCCGGAGGACTTCCATTAGGAGAGCAAGGAAGGGTCGCAGTACTTCTTTCCGGAGGAATAGATTCTCCTGTCGCAGCATTTCTAATGATGAAAAGAGGGGCACGCATCACATTTATACATTTTTTCAAATCTACAAAGGAAGAAGAGAAAGTAAATAAACTGTTTGAGCATTTTCGTATGTTTGACCCAAAAACAAAGCTCATCGTAGTTCCTCATACGGAATATCTTGAAAAAATTTCAAAGATTCTTGCAAAAGAAAACAGGTTGAGATATTTATGCTTATTTTGTAAGAATAGAATGCTTTCGGAAGGAATACAAATCGCAAAGAAAATAGGCGCAGAGGGAATGGTAATGGGAGACTCCCTTGGCCAGGTTGCAAGTCAAACACTTCGTAATATAAAAATCACTCAGAAAGGAATTGATTTCCCCATATACCGTCCGCTGATAGGCACTGATAAAGTAGAAATAGAAAGAATGGCACGTTGGATTGGAACATATGAAATTTCTACGGAAGACCAGCTTCCTTGTGATTTCGTTCCAAAATATCCTGTTCTTAAAGCAAGAGAGGAAGAATTTGATAGACTTAAAGAAATTATTGAAAGAGAATTTAGATAAAAACAAGAAAGGCGTTTATCTTCTTATTTTAAGCCTTTCCCGGGATAGTGTCATATCTATTGGTAAATTAGGAATAAAACATTTTAAAAAAGGTACCTATTTTTACGTAGGAAGAGCTAAAGGCGGATTTTCCAAAAGAACATTGAGATATTTTTCCGGTATTCAACACAAAAAATGGCATATAGATTACCTGCTTGAAAGAGCTGAACCTGTTGGTATATTTTTCATGAATGATTATTTTAGTGAAGAAATTTTTGCAAGTAAAATGTCAAAATTATATAATCAACCTGTTAAAAAATTTGGTTCGACAGACACAAAAGCATTTTCTCATTTGTTCTACACAAAAAATAAATTCTGATAATATTTTCTGAAGTAACCTCTAAAAAAGTATGGGAATAATCCGAAATATCATCCCGCTCCTCCTTTTGTTTTTTCTTTGTCATTCCGAACTTGTTT
>CAYYKP010000103.1:2135-4021 GCA_964468055.1 uncultured Caldisericales bacterium | reverse complement strand
TTAAAATTGTCAAGTTCAACGGCTCTCATATTCGGATATCGCTGGTAATTTTTTAACGCTATATGCTCCATTTTCTTCTTCTGATAACAGATCTTCATTTGCTTTATGCTTACCTCTTTTGCTCCTCTCTTCTTCAAAGAACATTTCCCTTTCCTCATATGCTACTTCTTCAAGCATTTCTTTTATCTTTTCTTTTAGCAATTCTTCCAGTCCTTCCAACAGTGTTCCTGTTCCCTTACCCATATTTTTGTTTTCTGTAAGTTGTGATAAAATACCTTTAGGTAAACCCATATAACCACCATTCCTCCTTTGCTTTGAAATTCATGGCTGAACAACGGGGCAGGGGAGGAATGCTTTTTTAATCCATCAACATACAAATCTTTGCTGTGTTTTACACCCTGTCTTACCTCCTTTTCTACTTGCTTCAATCTTTGCAATTTTTCCTTTCATAATGTACCTCCTTAGATTTGGTTCGTTTTTTATTCCTCATTGTTCTTTCTTCTATTTTATTCCCCATTCTATTTGACACATAATTAATTATAGTATCAAATTATTCACACTTTTCTTGTTAATAACTATATTATAAATTTTTAGAATATTCTTAAGCATAACGTTTCTTGAAAAATTCTCCTCTACCCTCCTTCTTGCATTTGTAGAAAATTTCATATAAAGTTCCTCGTCACTTAATATTTCATTTATTGCTTTAGCCAATGCTTCAGAATCTCGTGGAGATACTGTAAACCCGGTTATTCCATCAAGACTTACGTATGGAACCCCAGTTGGAAGATTGGTATTTATTACGGGCTTTCCATATGCCATCGCTTCTAATTGAACAAGTCCAAAAGCTTCGGAAGGCTCTACTGAGGGTAAAACAAAAAGATCGCACGCTTTATAATATTTTTGTAATTCCTCGTCTGGAACTTTACCTTTAAACTCTATCTTATCTCGCACACCTAATGCAATTGCCTTATTTATAAGTTCTTTTTTGAGTTCGCCTTCTCCAACAATATACAATTTCGCATTAATCTTTTTCATAGCCTCTATCAAATACTCAACACCTTTATAATATACTAACCTACCAACAAATAAAATTGTTTTTTGTTCCCTTTCTGATCCTGTCCTTTGTGAGTAATCGTAATTAATTTTTGATAAATCAATCGAAGGATAAATTACTTCACATTTCTCTTTAAAACTCGATAGATATTCAGAAGATTCAATCATCTGCGGCGACGTCACAATTATTTTATCTGCAAGACTCAAGAATTTCTTAAGAAAAGGTTTGTAAAAAAACATGATTTTCTTTTGTCTTACAATATCACTATGGTATGTTACTACAATAGAATTTCTCTTTCTACGTACAAACAAAAGATAAGAAAGATCCGCGATCGGAAACGGAAAGTGAAAATGCAAGATATCGAAATGTTGTGATTTACGTGCCAGAAGAAACATAAAAGAAAATGAAATTGGCATGCCCCAAAAAATGCCGAGACTTCCTGCTTTCGTTACTGTTACTCCATTAATTATTTCCCTCTTTCCTCTGCCTTTTGCTTGACAAGCAAGAACTTCAACATATAACTTTTCGCTTAAACCCTCTGCTATTTCTTGCACTAACTTTTCTACCCCACCAATCCAGGGGTAATAAAGTTTATTTACTTGCAAAACTTTGATCTTGTATTTTTCCATGTCTACCTCTCGTTCTTTACTACTAATTTATATTATTTATACCATTTAAAACAAAAGAATTAAATCGTGTACTTAATTTCATTAAAGTAATTCAAATATTCATTAATAATTTTATCTTTATTAAACTGCTGCAATCTATCCTGGCCTTCTTTTAAAAGTATTGCTCTATAAGAATTATCGCTAAGCGCTCTTAAAATCTTATC
>CAYYKP010000103.1:0-2035 GCA_964468055.1 uncultured Caldisericales bacterium | reverse complement strand
AATTCTCTTACTATTTTTGATTGTTTTATCATACCTTTTACAGAGTATTTATCATAATCCACAAAAATAGGTTCTATATTATCTATCACATCTACAAAATCCTTTTCAAAATTGTCCCTATATTTTTCAGGAACTGTGGTATAGATCTTTATCCCCCTTCTAGCAAATTCCTTTGAAAAAGACTCATAATATCTTCCTATCCCAGAACCTCTATAAAATAAACCGTCAATGTAAATGTTCATTAATTTCCTCCTGTTAAAATTTTAATAAGTAAAAATGGAAAGGGGTATGCCTTACATATAAGTTCCAAGATACAAAAATCAATATGATAATAAAAGAATAGTAAATTATAAATTTCTCATATTTTTTAAATGGTTTTAAAATATATGGAAGTAAAAACACCACAAAAGTAAAAAAACTATTAGAAATTCTCGAAGCAAAAACAGGCACGACTTTTAAAGAAAAATATGTAAACAACGCAAAACCTAAAGTTTTTACAAGAACCTTAAAGTATCTTTCTTTTAGATTAGTCGTTAAACTAATATAATATACAAGTAGGCTAAAGAGAGAATAAATATTAAATACGTTAAGCTGATTCATGCTTGCTGTTGGATTATATAATAAATAATTTAGATAACCTTGTGCTTTAAACCTTAGAAAAACAGGTAAATACCTTATAATGGCCTGATAAAAGTCAATCCTAAAAACAAATTGACCTAATAAGATGCCAAGTATTGGTAGCAAAAAATAAAAAACTTTATTTATTTTGTCCTTTTTTATGAGCAACAGTAACGGAAGTAATATTGCACTATAATGAAATAAAGTTGCAAGAAAGGCCTTCATTATAAATTTTCGCTTTTTACCGTCGATAAAATTAAAAAATGCCCACCACATAAATGCAACAGCAACACCATTCCTTATCTGCATTATTCCAAAAATTGGATAGAAAAACAAGAAAAATATAATAAGGCTCAAGGTTATATCAATTGAATACTTTCTTATTAGATATAAACTTAAGCCAACATAGGTTATACTGAACATTAACACAAACGAAACCCAATTTGAATTGAACAGAATTCTGTTAATATAAACAAACAGCCAGTAAAGAGGCTCATGGACGAGAAAATTGTATTTGTCCGGAGAAAGTGTAAGATCCCTGTAATACATAAAGCTGTCAGGAGAGAACCCCAGTGGAACAACTGCAGGAATTAGAACTAAAATAAAGGCTACAAAGTAGAAAATGGTCGAGCGAATATAAGGAAGGTAATGTTTCCCGTTATCCTGTCTTTTGAAATTCTTTTCTATTAATACCATCTCAGATCCCTTTTGAATTAAGATGCCTCGAAGTATATAAGCCCAATTTTAACGCAAACGTTATATCACCTTCTTGTTCTAACATAAATAATACCTTCTTTATACGCCTTCAAGATAGCTTTAAAACCTTCCAAATCGCTTCTCCTTGCTCTATTAAATATTTTGCCTAAGAAACTAATTACAACGCCAACCGCAAAAGTTTTCTGATAGTATCGCTTCATAAATATTAGTCCATTTCTTGCTCCATAATAATCACGCTGAGAATTTTTATTTCTTGTTGATGAACCTTCTTTGTGCCAAACTTTACTTTTCCAACTGTACCCCAGTTTCCACTTATTTCTTTTAATTCTCTCACTCCAATCAGTATCCTCCCAATATAAAAAATAACTTTCATCTATGAGGCCTACATCATTAATCACCTTCTTCCTTAATAAAAAACTTGCCCCAGTTATATAATCCGGTTGAATATCTTTATCCCATTGTCCAATATCTTCTTCTCCGTTTCCGATTCTTTTCTCGATACCAGCAAGAGGAATTAACCTACCTCCCGCAATCGCTTGAATAACATTTGGTTTATGGTAATATAATACTTTAGACCCTGCAGCACCTAAATCTAAATTACTTTCACATTTTTCAAATAGAGATTTCAATGAATTTTTATCTACAACCGTATCATTATTTAGAAGCCAAACATAATCAAAATCATTCTTTGCAAGTACGT
>CAYYKP010000102.1:0-4026 GCA_964468055.1 uncultured Caldisericales bacterium | reverse complement strand
CCGCTATAAACAATCGCTTCTTTATATCTATTACTACTTAAGTTGTAGTCACCGTTCTCTGCAATCTTTTCTTTTTTTACGACATGTGCCAGTTTTGCTTCATTTAAATTCAATTCAATTTCTTTGCCCTCAACAACACTCTGTTCATATTTTTTAATAATTTCTAACGCCATCGGCAAATCATTTTCTTTAATTTCTTTTCTCTGAGCACCCAAACCAAATCCATCATGATTCACTTTGACAAAAATAATGTTATCTGTTTTTTTGGATAATTTTTTATTTAAGAATAAAATTGATGTCTTAACTCCGGAATAAGGATTAAAGACCCCGGCAGGCAGAGACACAACTGCAAAAAGCGATGTTTCTATCAACATTTTACGAAGTTTTTTGTAAGCATTACCCGATTGAAAGATAATACCTTCCGGAACGATAACGCCACCCCTGCCGTTTGAATTTAAATGTTCAGCAATGTAGTCAACAAAAAGGACTTCTGAACGTTTTGCCTGTATACTAAATCTTTTATGAGGCCTAATCCCTCCCTTTGGGGACATAAACGGGGGATTAGCCAGAATAACGTCATAAGAATCATTCCATTTTTCTTCTGAAGTCAATGTATCGTATTCGTAAATTTTCGGAGCTAGAAATTTATGCAGGTACATATTTACCCGGGACAATCTTACCATATCCGGAGAAATGTCATAGCCGGAAAAGTTATTGATTAATTTCTTTTTTTCATCGGCAGTTAAATTGCTTCTCCCGTTCTTTCTGTTCTTGTTTTGAATATGATTAAATGAAGAAATTAAAAATCCTGCCGTTCCGCATGCAGGGTCAAGGACGGTTTCGTTTTTGCAGGGATCAACCACTTTGACCATAAAATCAATAATGTGTCTTGGTGTTCTGAACTGACCCGCATCACCCTGGGAGCCCATAATAGAAAGCAAATACTCAAAGGCATCTCCTAATCTTTCACTGTGATCGTACTCGAATTCTCCAATAACCTTAAGAAACATTTTTAAAGTTTCCGGGTCGCGATATGGCAAATAAGCATTTTTAAAAATATTCCTGAATAACTGAGGAATATTTGGATTATGATTCATTTTTTGTATGGCTTCTCCATATAAACCGACAAGTTCATATCCGCTTACGTGAGGGTCAAAGATCCTGCTCCAGGAATATTTTTCGAATTCACCTGTAAAAAATGTTGCCTTTCCTCCTAATTCTTCAGCTTGCTTATCCATATCATCCATAAATTTGTAAATCAAGGCAATGGTAATCTGCTCAACCTGCGACTTTGGATCCGGCAATTTCCCGACAAGAATATCCCTTGCCGTATCAATTCGTTTTTTAGTAGGTGCATCCAGCATATTTTAACCTCCTTTATACTGCAAAAGTATTTAGAGGAATGTAGTCCTTAATGTATTCAACAATCGGATCTTTCCATCCATCTAATTCCTTTAAATCATCCATATTAAAGTTTGGATTAGTCGCAAGACGCGCGAACTCTTTAGAATCAATAACGTCTCTTAATTCTCTATCTAAAATATATGCTTTTATAAATTGCCTGATGATGTAGATAAATTCGTTTTTGGGATGGTATATAGAAATAAATTTATTTACTTCTTCTTCGAGGAGTTCATTTTTGGTTTTAAATCTCTTTATATTCCCGAATATTTTTTCTAAAATTTCCTGCAAACTCAATCTACGGTCAAGTTTTATTGATTTCCTTAATTTATCAAGATCGAAGTAATCTTCCGGTTTATTAAATATTGCTTTCTTTATATGCTCTTCAGCCTCGTGAAGTTTACCTTCAGCCATTTTTTGTTTTATATATTCGTTGGCTTTGACCGTTTCTTCAAATCTTTCAAACAATTTTCTATCAATTTTCATTCCCTCATAACCAACAGTGGTTTCGGCAATGCCTTTTATTGGATCAGGAATAAAACTCTCATATTCTTTTGGTATGGATGGTGGAAAATCTTTTTTTTCAATTTTTCCGGTTTCCGGTGGCAATTTGATTACTTCATCGTAGTTAAATTTCTCTTCAAAATATTCGCAATTTGCAAAAAAATCAAAAAGTTTAAAGTTTTTCTTTTGCTTAGTATATTTTTCTGTGTTGCCTAACTCATCTCGTTCTGTGTATACGAATTTATATTTCCGCGTGCCTCTGCCTTTCATTTGAACAAAGTATGATGGCGAAAAAATAGGTCTCATTAAGCATAAATTTAAAATATCTTCACAATCATATCCTGTGGTCATCATCCCGACAGTAACACATACTCGCGTTTTACTGGATTTATATCCCTCTTTAAAAGAGGTATGGCCATTAAGATTATTATTTGCAAAATTGATGGACATTTGCTGAGCATCAGCAACATTGGATGTAATCTGAACGGCAAAATCAGAATTATATTTACCCGGGTAAAATTTGTGGGCAAATTCATTTAATATTTGTGTTACTTTAGAGGCATGTTTCTGACTGACGCAGAAAATAATACTTTTTCCAACCTCTCCGGTTAAAGGATCTTTTAATGCATGTTCAAAGAAAGTTTTGCATAATGTTCTATTTGTTTTCTCGGAATAAAATTTCTTTTCAAAATCTTTTTGAAAGTAGGTCTTTTCCTCTTCTTCGCCTTCTTCATTTTTTACAAGAAGAGAATAACCTTTTTCCGATAATAGTTCTGTAGTGATATCTGTTCTTGCATCTAAAACAATGGGATTTACAAGATAGCCGTCTCTTACTCCCTCTAAAAGCGTGTATCTATATGTTGGATTACTTGATTCGCATCCAAAAGTTTTGTAGGTATCTAATAATTGACGCCTCTCTAATTTACGCGGATCTTTTTCCATTAAATCTTTTTCGTTAATTTTTTTCAAATAATCCTTGGGTGTTGCAGTAAGCCCTAATTTATACCCGGTAAAATATTCAAATACCGCACGACTATTGCCATTTATGGATCTATGTGCTTCATCTGATATTACCAGGTCAAAGTCTGTGGGTGAAAATAAATCTTTATATTTGTTATTAAAAAGAAGAGATTGAACTGTTGTGACTACGATTTCTGCTTTTCTCCAGTCATCTCTGTTTTCTTTATAAATTACACTCTTATAGTCATTTTTTAAATATTTTACAAAGTTTTTTTGTGCTTGGCTTTCTAATTCTAATCTATCCACAAGAAAAAGAATTCTTTTGGCATTGCCTGTTCTCAGGAAAAGTTTGATTACACCTGCGGCTACAAGTGTTTTCCCTGTACCGGTTGCCATTTCAAATAAAAATCTGCTTTTCCCTTCTTTTACTGCATATTGTAAAGATTTTATGGCTTTTATCTGGTAATCTCGCAAAAATTTTAGATTATTTTCTTCAATAAATGAATTTCTTGTCTGCTTATCTATCCAGTCCGGATCACTCTTGTAATCAGGTTTCCGGGAGATAGCAATATAATCTGATTCAATATATTCATTAATTAAATTATCCGGATTTGGCTTGAAAGATTTTTTGTACTTTATGGAGCTACTTGTAGGGAATGTTGTAATAATGTGTGGATTGCCTAATTCAATATCCCAGAAATAATGGAGGTTACCATTTGACAGAATTATAAATCGAACATTAAGGGCTCTGGCATATTTACGAGCTTGCTCTTTTCCGTCTAACGGATCTTTGCCTTCCTTTTTTGCCTCCAAAACGACCATTGGAAAACCTTGTTCATCTAATAGCAAAAAATCAACATAACCATTTTTAGTTTTTTCGAAATCCTCTCCAAAGTCATTTAGTTTTTGCTCGGTAATTTTTACATTACTTTCAAGACAAATATTTGCTCTTCCTTCAGGCGCATCAAAAAACCTCCATCCTGCTTCTTCAAGAAGTTTGTTTATTCGGATACGCGCTTTTGCTTCTTTTGGCATATTATTTAATTCTCACCATATTGACGCATTTAAATATTACTAATCCGGAAAAATTGTTAATGCCTCCACCTCCAGTGTATATTAAATTAAGAAATCATTTCCTTTGTATTTTATCCACTTTATAAA
>CAYYKP010000101.1:0-4051 GCA_964468055.1 uncultured Caldisericales bacterium | reverse complement strand
CTTCCTCTGCCCATAACACCTCCTCAGTTGTCCCATTGGTACCTGGTACCAGCAGAACATTTCCCTAATTATAATAAAATCAGTTGATTCTACAAGCTGTTATTTATCACGATTTTTATCATGTGTCCCATTGGTACCTGGTACCAGCAAGACATTCTTTAGATATTGACCTGTGTAGGATGCGGAAACTTTTGCGATTTCTTCCGGCGTACCTGTCGCAACAACATATCCGCCCTTTTCTCCACCCTCGGGGCCCAAATCCACAATATAATCCGCTGATTTTATTACATCCAGGTTATGCTCGATAACAATCACTGTGTTTCCTTTATCAACAAGCCTGTCAAGCACATTTATTAGTTTATGCACATCAGCAAAATGCAAACCCGTTGTAGGTTCATCAAGGAAATAAACTGTTCTACCCGTACCTTTTTTCTGAAGTTCCGAGGCAAGTTTAACTCGTTGTGCCTCTCCCCCGGATAGCGTCAGCGCAGATTGTCCGAGCCGAATATATCCCAGCCCAACATCTTCAAGAAGCTTTAGCCTTCGTTTTATTTGAGGTATATGCTCAAAAAATTTCAGCGCCTCAGTCACGGTCATATCAAGGACGCCTGCGATGCTTTTTCCTTTGTAGGTAATTTCCAGCGTTTCATTATTATAGCGTTTTCCTTTGCATACTTCACACGGCACGTAAACATCCGGCAAAAACTGCATTTCAACCTTTGTATACCCATTTCCCTGGCACGCCTCACAACGCCCACCTTTCACATTAAAACTAAATCTGCCGGGTTTATATCCCCTTGCCCGCGATTCGGGAAGTGAAGCAAATAACTCTCTTACCGGAGCAAAAATACCGGTATAAGTAGCAGGATTTGAACGTGGTGTTCTACCTATGGGAGATTGGTCCACAATAACCACTTTATCTACGTACCGCATACCTTTTAACTTACCATATGCTCCCGGTTTTTCACGTGAATTGAAAAGTTCCTTTTTAAGCGCTTTCCAGAGAACATCTTGAACAAGGCTACTCTTGCCTGATCCTGACACGCCCGTTATCGCTATGAACGTATGAAGTGGAAACTGCACTGTAATATTTTTTAAATTATGCTCACGTACGCCGTTAATTTCAAGTAATTCCCCGTTTCCTCCGCGCCTCTTTGCAGGCAGAGGAATTTTCAGTTCGCCCTTAAGGTATTTTCCGGTAAGGGACCTCTTCTCATTTATAATGTCTTGCACACTGCCTGTTGCAACAACATATCCGCCTTTCTCTCCGGCGCCCGGGCCCATATCCACAATGTAGTCCGCATTTCTTATCGTTTCCTCATCATGCTCAACTACAACAACGGTATTACCTAAATCTCTTAACTCTACTAAAGTTTTCAATAGTTTTTTGTTATCGCGGGAGTGCAAACCTACTGATGGCTCATCCAACACATAAAGCACTCCGACAAGTTTGGAGCCCACCTGAGTTGCAAGACGAATTCTCTGCGCTTCACCTCCTGCAAGAGTTGCAGATTCTCTACTTAATGTTAGGTAGCCAAGCCCCACATCCAAAAGAAATTTCAGCCTATTTGTAATTTCTTTTAAAATTTGCTTTGATATCAATAATTCCTTTTTGGACAATTTTCCGGGTAAATTTTTAAAAAACCGATACTCGTTTTCAACCGGCATTTCAGTAATGTCCGTAATGTTTACATCCTGGATTGTTACGGCAAGAGCCTCCTTTTTTAACCTTTTGCCATGACAGAGCTGACACTCTACTTTGCGCATAAATTTCTCATATTCACTCCGCATTGCTTCAGAGGTTGTCTCACCATAACGCCTCACAAGCAGTGGTATTACCCCCTCAAACTTTACTTTAAAATTATATTCTCTTCCGTCTTTATTCGTAAAATGCACAGGAATTCTTCTTTTTGCACCGTAAAGAATGATATTAAGCTCCTGTTCTGTAAAATCTTTAATGGGTTTAAAAATATCAATATCATATTCATGAGCAGCATCAAGGATTATATTGTAAGAAAATGTATCCATACCTCTAAAGCCGGGGATTTGTATTGCACGCTCCGCGAGGGATTTATTCCAATCCTTTATAATAAGGTCAGGATCCGGTTCTATTTTAAACCCTAACCCCCCGCATTCGGGGCAGGCACCATAAGGGCTGTTAAATGAAAACAGCCGCGGCTCGACCTCTTCCATACTGAAGCCACAAACAGGGCAGGCAAGTTTTTCGGAAAAAAGATATTCTTCCCCTTTTCCTCGATGGACAAAAATTTTTACGACACCATCACCTTCACTTAATGCAAGCTCAACGGAATCCGCAATACGCGCACTTTCGTCACTGGAAACTCGCACTCTGTCAACAACAAGGTCGATATCATGCTTTTTGTTTTTATCCAGAGGGATTTCTTCATCCAGAGAATACATGATACTATCTGCTTTTATACGAGCAAAACCTTTTTTTCTGAACTTTTCAAACAAAGCTCGATATTCCCCTTTGCGCCCTTTTACAACAGGCGAGAGAATTTCTATACGTTCTCCTTCCGCCTTTTTAAAAACCTGAGAGACCACTTCATCTAAAGTTTGCCTTTTTATAACAGTACCATCATAAGGGCAGTGCGGAACGCCAATCCGTGCAAAAAGTAGTCTTAAATAATCATAAATCTCCGTCATTGTGCCCACAGTTGAGCGCGGATTTCTACTGCCGCTTTTCTGGTCTATTGCAATTGCCGGTGAAAGCCCCTCTATGTAATCAACATCAGGTTTTTGCATTACACCAATAAACTGTCTCGCATAAGAAGAAAGTGATTCTACATAACGCCTCTGTCCTTCCGCATACAATGTATCGAATGCAAGGGAAGATTTACCTGAGCCGGAAACACCCGTTATAACAACAAGCTTTCCGCGAGGAATATGCAATGAAATGTTTTTTAAATTATGAACCCTGGCACCTTTTATGTATATTTCGTTATTGCTCATATCGTTTTGCTATATGCGTTGCAATAATATAAAATGAAGTGAAAAAATAATACATAATAAGCGGAAGCAAGAAAATCAGAGTATGATAGTAAAAAACCGTACCCTTCTGGGAATTTGTAATATTCTGCATACCTCTCATAAGAAAAGGAATTACATATACGACAGAAGTAACTGCCAACGACAACAAAATAGTAATTCCGATATGCCTCAATGCAAAATAAACAGACCGAACAAAATTACTCAGGAAGTTTCCCTTAGAAACAAAATATGGCGCATATGCAAAGAAAAAGTACACCGAAATATAGAGAACAAACTGATAAACGAAAATATTCATTATGCTGGGACGTGACAATCGTGAGAGCGCCGGTGCAACAAGCACAAGGTAAAACGCTATAGTTATATAATTTATCAACAAAAAGGCATAAAAAGGCTTATCCTTCTTTACGCTTATCATCTTCGCAATCTGAAACGATGCAATAAGAATCGCAATAAAGTTTATATTAAAGAAGGCTTTAAAATAAAGCCACACCAAATTGTTTGATAAGTTTGGCAGGTACGGAAAGTAAGATCCGGAAGATAACCATATTGCCGCATATTTTACGGTCAGCAAAAGAAGCAGTATTGAAAAAGGAACAAACAGAATTTTCCTTATTTCCTTTTTCTCTATAAAATACACGGAAATAAGCGCAGCCACACCAAAAAGATAACTCACGAATACAGACAATACAATACTCTGCTGCGGAGAAGAAACATTACTAAAATTGAAAATCTGCAAACCGCTTATCCGGATTATTACAGCAGCAACTATTACTTCAATTAAAAACCGCTTATCAAAAAGCCGTTCTTTAAGCTCATTCATTAAAACCTCCTAAGTTTTTATAAACTAATTTTATTATATCTTAAGCTTTCAAAATAAAAATACGGTAAAATTCCACTTCCTTGGATATGAAGAATGACATGCGTATACCAGCTATTACGGGGATATTTCTAAATGCTTGACTGTAATAATAATTTGATTATAATATATATAAAATTTTATATATTAAAGGAGATTATGAAATATTTTAAAAAATTATTA
>CAYYKP010000100.1:0-4055 GCA_964468055.1 uncultured Caldisericales bacterium | reverse complement strand
TGCTTTTTCAAAGAAAAATATGGAAGAAAAAGAAAAAACCGCTCAGATTAGGTACACATTTGCAATACTGGCAAGAAGTGATAAAATTCTATAAGGAAGGAGAGCTTGATGTCAGAAAAATGGAAAATAGGCGATAAAATCGAAGGTCGGTATGAAATACATGACATAAAAAGGGGTGGCATGGGAATTGTTTTCCTTGCTTATGATTATAAAAACGCGGAACCTGTTGCCATAAAAACTTTTCAGGATAGATATTTTGCGGATAAAAATGTTGTAGACCGCTTTATGTGGGAAGCAGAAACATGGGTTAGACTCGGAAAGCATAAGAATATTGTTCAAGCAAAATACGTTGAGAAAATATCTCAGAGACCATATATTTTTCTCGAGCTTATCTCCGGAGACAGAACTTATGGTTCAAACCTTAGGGAATGGATATTTAATAATGGGCTTAACCTGGAGACTACTCTTTTATTTGCCGTACAAGTCTGCAAAGGAATGGCACATGCAGAAAAAAGGTTTAATGAAATGGGTAAAAGATTTGTACATAGGGATATTAAACCCGAAAATATTATGATTACTCAAGATAAGGTAGCAAAAATAACTGACTTCGGTTTAGTAAAAGCTGCTGCTGGAGTAAAATCTGATTTTGAAATAAAAGAAAATACGCCCATTCTCGGTTTTACAAAAAGTTTTGGATTTTCCAAAACAGGATCTATATGTGGTACTCCTCCTTACATGTCTCCTGAGCAATGGATAAGGAGTAAAAACATTGATACACGCTCAGATATGTATTCCTTTGGATGCGTACTTTACGAAATGCTTACAGGAAGGCCGCCTTTTATATGCCTGAGTTCTGAAGAATACATGGCAAATCACCTAAAAGTAAAGCCAAAACCTCCAAATAAAATAACAAGGGGAATACCACATAGATTAAACTCATTAGTAATGAAATGCCTTGAAAAGAACTCCACGGATAGATACGCTAATTTCTCTGTTTTAGGAAAAGAACTCTCAGAATTGTATCATCTCCAAACTGGGAAAACAATTAAAGAAGAAACTCCTCAGGAGCTTGAGTGGTGGGAGATTGGAAACAAGGGATATTCTTTACTTAATTTGGGCAGGTATCAAGAAGCAATACAATATTTTGATAAACTGCTTAGAGTTCAGCCTATGGATGTAACAACATACAGTAATAAAGGTCTTGCACTAGAAAAATTAGGTAAATATCAAGAAGCTATAGTGTATTACGACAAAGCACTTGAGACAAATCCTTACGATACAACAGCATGGAATAACAAAGGCATTGTTTTAGACAAGCTTGGTAAGCATAGAGAAGCTATAGTATGTTTCGACAAAGCACTTGAGACAAATCCAATGTTGGTAGAAGCATGGGTTGGAAAAGGGCTTTCCTTAAATAATCTTAGTAAATATCAGGAAGCTATAGTATGTTTCGACAAAGCAATAGAGATAAACTCAAGATTGGTAGAAGCATGGATTGGAAAAGAAGATAGCCTCAATAAGATGAAAAAATTTAAAGAAGCAGGAGAGTGCATTGATAAAGCACTTAAGATAAATCCACTAAATGAAGCAGCTTTGAGTAATAAAGGCCTTTTATTAATTTATCTTGGTAGATATCGAGAAGCAATAACATACTTTGATAAATCATTAGAGATAAATTCACTATACGAAGTAGCTTTGAGTAATAAAGGTCTTGCATTAGATAAATTAGGTAAATATCAAGAAGCACTATCATGTTACAATAAAGCATTACAAATAAACCCAAGATTGACAGAGGCATGGACTGGCAAAGGTTTTGTCTTGGAGGAGCTTGACAAATATCAAGAAGCCGCAGGGTGTTATAATGAAGCCCTAAAATTAGATCGCAATAACTCTATAGCATGGTTTTTTAAAGGTTTAGTACTTTATAACCTTGAAAAATACAAGAAAGCAGCAGAATGCTTTGATAAGGCTATAAATATAGAACCAGATAATGAAGAGGCATGGTACAATAAAGGAACAGTACTTATACGTCTGGGACTTTACCAAAGTGCACTGGAAAGCTTTGACAAGGTAATCAAAATAAATCCCATGCACATAGAAGCATTGATTGGAAAAGGAAAAGCACTGTTTGATCTCGGCAAGTATCAAGAAGCTTTGTCATATTATAACCAAATACTTGAAATAAATCCGAAAAATGAAGAAGTGTGGAGTATTAAAGGTGTTACTTTAACTAAACTTGGCAAGTATTTGGAAGCAATAGCATGTTTTGATAAGGCACTTGAAATAAACCCTAAAAATGAAGATGCATGGTTTAACAAAGGAGTTTCTCTCAGTAGCATTGGAGAATTCGAAAAAGCTTTGACCTGTTATAATAAGGCTTTAGAAATAAATCCAGCTGATGCGGCAGCTTGGGCAAACAAAGGAGGAGCTTTGGATTATCTCAATAGGCACAAAGAGGCGTTAGAAGCACTGCAAAATTTTATTAAGTTTGTTTCACCACAGGACACAGAGCTTGTAGTGAAAATCAAGAAACGAATAGAACAGCTTAAAATAGAGTTAGGGAGCAGTTAAGAAAAGCTATAATCTCAAAAGACAACAATTCTAAATGATGAAATAATATTGCGATAGGGTGTTATCTGTGCTATTGCAAATTAGGAGGTAAAAAATGTACAATTTCAGATTTTTTGGTGAAAAAATACTAAAATTTATAGAGGAAGCCTCGCAAAATTATGAAGAAAAAATTTATTTAGAGAAAAAGGATTTAGAGTATATACTAAAAAAATCTATAGAATTTTTATCCATTCCTTACCCAAATAACACTATTCTTAAATATTTTTATGAACCAGAAATAGTTGCTCTTTTTTTAAGAACACTGATAAACAACAGCTCTGATAAAACTGAGCTAAGAAAGAGGATTATAGAAAAAGCTGAACCTATCTTCAAAAAATTAGAAATGGCAAAGAGTGGCCCCAGCATTATATATAGGATATTAGGCGAAAAGGGAGTTTATCCAGATTGCAATTTAGTCAAAGATCATTGCACTTATGAGATAACTAATTTTTTACCTACATTAACAACATTAAGTGTTGATTATTTTTCTGAAGTAAGAAGGGATATTAATGAAAACGAATTAAAAGTTGCTACTTGCGTAATGCTTGCCAGTAAGCGTGGGGCAGGCTCTTTTTTCTTTACAAACCATAACAAAATTGAGATAAGAGAAAAAACACTTAAAAAGGTGCCTCTTGAGTTACATAATTATTTTCTATATGAATTGCTGCAATTTAAAAATAGGTTTATTACTTCATCAGAAATTTATCCAGAAGAAACAACCTTAACTAATGTTTCTAAATATAATTTTTCCCCCTTCACACAATTAAGGAACACATATTATAAATTGTTTGATGCATATGATACAGCGGATAATGTATTGCTAAAAACCTCAGACTATTTCCTAAAAGCTCATATGTTATGGACAAACAGTAATTTCGGAGAAGAGGCTATTACAAACATATTCTTTTGTTTAGAGGGCTGTTTGCATTTAATACAAAAAAGAAAATGTAAAATAGAACATCCTCAATTAGATCTTGAGAAAGTCAAAAAAATATTTAGGAAAGAGATACCAAATGGAGAGAACATCTTTGATTTCATTAAAGAAGGATACTATAAGAGGATTGAATTAGTACATCCAGAGCCAGCAGAGCCAGATTGGGAAGCTGAGTGGCCTGTCGATTTAGAAGCAGACGACTTTTATGAATACAGTGACATTTGTAATCTACTTCTAAATTTCATACTTATCAACAGAGTATTCAAGTTAAATGAAATATAATCTTTGTATAACCTAAATTGAGCGATTCTCTATCACTCAGTAATAATTTTAGCACGTTCTGAGAAACTTGCAATAAATTTCTGTCTAATTTATATAGATTACGGAGAATTATGAGAAATATATCAATGAAATGGTTAAATATATCTTATTATTTCATTATTTTATGAGGTTAACATGCATTTTGAGCATACTGAACCCATCAGTTTGGTGTTGTATATACAGCTTAGAA
>CAYYKP010000099.1:0-4090 GCA_964468055.1 uncultured Caldisericales bacterium | reverse complement strand
TTTTAAAAGCTTCATGTATGCCTTTATAATAACTGATAGTGGATTCCGGCCCCAGTCCGCCCACTATGCCTATTTTCTTCATTGCCCCTCCTGAATTACTTTATTTTACATTTCTAATAAATAATCTTCCATTTCTTCTATTTTTAGCGCATTCAGTTGCTTTATTTTCAAAACATCTTCTGGAAGCGTGAGGAAAATATCCAGAATTCCCGGCTCAAATGCTTTTCCCCGCTCACTTATCATAATTTCTATTGCTTTTTTGAAACTGAATGCCTTACGGTATGGCCTGTTTGTTGTTAATGCATCATAAACATCAGCAATTGTTATAATTCGCGATAAAAGCGGGATTTGTCCGTCTTTTAACCCGTCAGGGTAGCCAGTGCCATCCCATTTTTCATGGTGGTGCCTTATAATCTTTGCAGCCCTCGGATCCATTGGTTTAACAATCTTTTCTCCTTCGATTGGGTGGCGTTTAATTATTTCGTATTCCTCTTTCGTTAATTTCCCATTTTTTAGGAGAATATCCTTTGGAATGGCTATTTTGCCCACGTCGTGGAGAACTGCAGTAAATAGCAGCAGCCCTTTTTGTTGCGGATTCAGTTTAAGTTTTTCTGCAATTAACATGGAAAGGTAGGCTACTCTTGTAGAATGCCATTCTGTATATGGGTCATAAGAGCTTACGGCGTTTCCCATTGAGAAAACATAATTGATAAACAATTTTTTTACTTTTGTGTAGAGTGAAATTACTTGATATGCCCTAACTGTTTCTCTTCCAAATCTTTCTATAAATTCTTTTTCCTGCTCACTGCACTCTGATTTTTTGTTAAATCTTACCCTGAAAATTGGTACTGTCGGAGATGTAGAATAAACAACTGCTTGGAGACGTCCTTCCTTACATTCTGTTTTTTTACCGCCGTCTATAAAAATAGAACGTTTTTCCTTGATTGCCTGTTCGATAGAGCCCTTATCTATAAGTGCCAAAGAAAATTTCTCTCCGTTGAATTTTCTTAGTAATATTTTATTTTCAGATTTCTCCCCTACTGCTGCTTCCTCTAACTTGTTATTATAAATTTTCTTTAGCACTTCGTATGCGCTTTTAATTGCCTCTTCTTTTGAAGATTTAATATTAATTTTATGGAATAATGCAAGTGATGCGCTATTAAGGCTGTTTGCAGTTTCAAGCTCTTTGTATGCAATCTTCATTTCTGTAAAAACAGAAGAGAGTTTAGAGAGAGCAGTTACTATTTCTACGTCGCTTTGAGTGAATATTTCCCCTTCTTTGAAGCTGTCCAGAAAAATCCCGCCGTAGTATTTGCCTTTTACAATTATTGGTGCAATGATGCTCTGTTTGATTCTAAATCCACCTGCTTCTTTTAAGAGTTTCTTTTGTTCTGGGCTTAGTTTTTCTTTACCGTAGTCAGCTATATTCTTTACAATAGTTGCCTTTCTATCCCTAATCTCATAGGCGTCACCTGCTTTTAGTTTTAGTTTACTTAGTGCATCCTTATTGTATCCAAATATTGCTACATAGTCGAAATATTCCCCATTTTTTAATGTTACGGAACCTCCGTCTGCTCCCGGGATAAGCGTCTTGCTAAGAGAGAGTAAGTTTCCAAAAAAATCTTTTTCACCCACTGAAATATCAATTTTCGAAAACCCGTCTATAATTGTGAATAGCTTTCTTTCGGTTTCTTCCAGCTGTCTAAGCAAATTCTTGCTTTTCAAAAACAGATTTCCCATTTTTGAAATAAATTCGGCTATTTGCAAATCTTCTTCGGAAAAAGCATCGTTAGATTGAAAATTATCTATGAAGATACCTCCATAATACTCATTGTCTACGATAATTGGGGACTGTATGGTGCATTTGATTCTGTCGGTTCCAATTTTTTTTAAAAGCTTTTTTATTTCGTCTCTAAATTTAATAGGAGAACTATTCTTTGTTCTGTTAAAAATACGTTTGACGATAAAAGGTTTCTCAGTGACGGAAGGGACTATCTCTTCTTTTGTAAGAAATTTCCCTTTAATGATTGGATCGTATCCTTTTACTGAGGTAAAAACAAACTTATCGCTGTTTTTAATTAGAACACTGCCTGCCTCGCCATTTTCGATTAATTTGAGGGCACCGCTCAGTAAAGCATCGAATATTTCTTCCAAATTTTTGCTTAAATCTATACTAAGTGAAAAGTTTACAAGTGTTTTTAGTTTTTCTGAAAGTGCTTTTTCTTTTTTATATTCAGCTGTACCAAATTTTTTGAGGTTGTTTGTTTCTTCTGTAAATGAGTCATATAAAAATTTGAAAGAATAGAAGAACGTTGAAATAAAAAGGGCAGGCAATAGAAGAAACAATAAAATTTTTAGCAGTATATTGCCCTGCACAAAACTCTTTGGTATAAAAGCATAAACCGTATATGTTTTATCCCAGAACACATTTACCTGTTCAGAAACAACAATTCCCACACCTAATGCACATTTTACGAATGTCTCTGGATTATTTATCGGAAAGATTGTTGCGGTGTTTTTGAATAGCATTTTTTCGTCTGGTGAAAAAACAATCCTGTGCTTGCAATCCGATACAATAATTTTTTCAGGATTGTATCGCGATACAATAACTTTTTTTGACAATTTGCTCATATCAAATAAAACTGCAATGCTTCCGTCGAATGTGCTGTTTTTAAATACAGGCATATGCAGAACAATTGCAGGGAAGCCCTGAACTGTAATTGTTGGGTCTGATAGCACAGACCTGTGTGTTTGCATTAGTTTTTTTACATGCGACTGTTTTGAAATATTTTGCCCTATACTTTCGGTAAACGGATATGTGAATACTATAGTGCCGTTTTTATCCATCCTGGTTACAGAGTTAATCCTGTCTTTATTTTCCATATAATATTCTTTAAGTTGCTTCTCCCCTGTTTCGGTTAAGTTAACCACTTCAGGATTTATTGCCAGGCTTTCCAGGCTGTTCCCGGTATTTATTATAAGTTTCCTAAATGAGTTTCCAGTATTTAACGCATCTAAGGCAATTGTGTTTTTGTATTTTTCACGATATACCTTTCCCAGGCCTACTGTGTTATATGTAGCAACAGCTGCGAATATGGAAAAAGATATGGCAAATAAAACCGAAGCAACGGATAATTTCATTGCAAGTTTCTTTACTATGGCGTGAATTCTTGAAGCCTCTTTTTCTGGATAACGTATTCTTTTAGTTGCAGGTATAAGTAAAATCCCTGCACCTACTGTCCGGATGGAATAACTAATTAATTTTATGGAATTACCATCCAATGTGCCTTTTATTTCCGTAACACCCTTTAGTATAAAATCTATGATAAGCGTAATGAAAAAGATTGTTATCAATAGGTTTGAGGTTTTATTTTTTTCTTTAACTATTATATTAGAAATATAGTGAATGTCTGCTATTACAATTATAATAACTGCGGCGTATATAGCTAAATCTAACGCTATAATGAATTTGTTTTCTATCACTGCGTACAGGATTATTGCTATCATTAGAATCAGGTAAGCAAATGTCGAATTAGAAAGGCGACGTGTTCCATTTTTTATTTTCATTATTCCTATTGTTAAAATGATATATGAAACAAGGATAAAAGAATTGCCCGCAATAAAAGCACTTATCGTACTCAATGCACTACTGAATAGAATGATTTGCTTAAACGTTACTGACGCAGCAATTAATGTAAAAGAAATGGAAACGTATACTGCCCCTGAATAAATTTTACTTTTTTGTCTTATTAAGTAGTAAATACCTAACATACAAAAGATTGCAGGTGCCAGCCACACAAAATAGCTTAAAACTAATAAAATTACTTTTGTCACAATAATTTATCCCTATCCATTTAAATTACTTTCCATAATAATTTTAGCACGGTTTTAAAAATTTTAAAATAATTTGTACGTATTGCTGCATCCGTAACTTCTGCCTTGCAATAATTGTAAGTGGTTAAGGCAGAGATTTTTCGTCGCTGCTTCCCTTAGAGCGACGAAAAAAATGGTTTAATAAAAGACAAGAGCTTTAAATTAATATGTCTCGGCTATTATTTGCTGTATTTTTTCGATGTTTTCCTTTGATATT
>CAYYKP010000098.1:0-4104 GCA_964468055.1 uncultured Caldisericales bacterium | reverse complement strand
AAAATGAAGGCACGGCAATGGCAATAGCTATGGCTGCAGGTATGGGTTTAATGGCAATTCCACCTGCAATTACACCGATCATTCAGATTCCATTTCTCGTTGGGTATGTAAAAATAGCAAAGCAAATTAAAAAGTTATACGGAGTAAAAGTTGATGAGAATTTTTCGGACGAGGTTATTTGATAATCTCTTACCATGTTTTGCTAGGAATAGTATCTTGTATTTTTGTTTGTTATTGCAAAAAAATTATATATGCATATAATACATATGGTGATGATAAATGAAAACATATAAAAATAGTAGTAGGAAATTTTGTAGTAAGTTTGGATTTAAGATGAATAATATTATTTATGCTGCCTTCCTTGCAATGCTTATGAAAAAACCATTATACGGTTACCTGCTTGTTGAAGGACTTGATGATTTTGGCGTTGAAAGCAATTTTGTGCCGTATGGAGCGGCATACAGAATTTTGAGGAATATGGAAGCTGAAGGCTTTGTAACTTCCGAATGGGAAACGGAAGGGAACGGACCGGCAAGGCGCGTATATAGTATCACTCCGGCAGGCGAGGACTATCTTAAACATTGGGCCGAAAGTGCAAAAAAGAATCTTCTTGGAGTGAGAAAATTAATAAATATGGTTGATGAAGAATTAAATAAAAAAGATAAAAATTCAGGAGGTGAAAAATGAGAATTAGTTTTACGGCAGATCAGGCTAAAGGCCTTGAAAGTGTAACAAGTTATCATTTTGGGCATTGTCCTTATTTTGTGCTAGTAGATGTAGAAGGTGATCAGGTTATAAACGTTGAATCTATCGAGAACCCTCTTGCCGACGAACATAATGTTGGCGATTTACCAGCTTTTATGAAATCCAAAAACGTTAATGTTATCATCACCGGCGGTATGGGACCGAAAGCTCAGCAGTATTTTGCGGATTATGGAATAAAACCTGTAACAGGAGCTTATGGAAAGGTGAAAGATGTATTAGAAGAATATCTGCAGAAAAAGGTTACGTATGTTCCATCCGCTACGCCACCTGCCCAGCAGGAAGAGTCAGAAGGAGAAAACAAAGAAATAGACCGTCTTAAAAAGGAGGCTACCGCTCTGCGAGAGCAGATGGCTGACTTGAAATCCACTCTAAGAAAATTAGAGGAGAAAATAGGATAGTATGAATATCTGGGGAGCTGTAGTTTATTTTATCATTGTGCTTTTTTGTTATATTTATGCTTTTAAAAAAGACAAAGGAAAGAGTAAAAAGAGTATCGCAAAGGGTATGGCACAATTTTTTAAACAGCTCCCTTTTCTTTTTGCAATTTTTCTGCTCGTTGGTCTGTTTGATGTGTTTATCCCAAAAAGTTCGGTTGTATCTGTTATCGGAAGGGGAAAAGGGTTTCTTTCAATTTTGAATTCGGCAGTCATAGGCTCTGTTGTAGGCGGCCCGGTTGCTTCAGTATATCCTCTCGGAGCATTGCTTCTTAAAAAGGGAACAACACTTGCTGTTGCAGCAGTATTTATGAATACATGGATAATGGTAGGCTTTATAACAATGCCATTTGAAATATCTATTTTTGGAAAACGGTTCACCCTTGTGAGAAATTCTCTGGCCGTGGTAGGCGCAATCGTAATTGGCATGCTTACAGGCCTCATCCTTACGGGAAGCGCACTATGAAGAAGATACTAAAAACATATTCATTTGAAATTATTGTAGGGTTAACATATCTCGTACTGTTCTTTATGTTTCCGCAGAAAACATTTGTTGCTCTTAAAGAGGGAACCATTCTTTTATTAAAAATGCTTCCCGTATTTCTATGCGTTGTTCTGCTTTCTTCTTTTCTTGCCCTGTTTCTTTCACCTAAATCCATTCAGAAATATATGGGCAAACAGGCTGGAATTAAAGGAATTGCATTGGCAGCTATTTTAGGTACATTTATTGTGGGACCTTTGTGGATACTTTTTCCTCTGTTCGGAACACTGCTAAAAAAAGGAGCAAGAATATCCGTAGTTGGTGCAATGATTGGCGCTTTTGCTATCAAGACCCCATGGATTCCTTATGCAGCAAGTTTCTTAGGATGGCCATTTATTACTATTACAATACTGCTTACCATGGGATATGCCATTATAGAAGGAATTCTTATGGAGAAAATTTTGTCTCCAAAATAGATAGTATTGTTTATGAAAAAGTTAACCGTTTTTATTTTAATACTTGCGATAGTTTCCATATCTCTTACTGGGTGCGGAATGAAAAGCGAAAACAAAAATGTATTTAATGTTTACAAAAATAATGGCGCTTTACATTTCCAAGATGCTTTTGTAAAAAACGAATTTAATACTCCTTTTCTTTCTCTCAGCGGCTCTCCCTACGAAATGGGCTTGCAGTACGGTGTTTTAATGGGAAAGCAAATTCGTAAAGTATATGCAAGCCTTGACGGCATCGAAAACGATGTATTAAGCCATCTTCCATTGTATATAAAAATGTTTGGCAAAATTATTGTTTTATTTGTTGCATACAGGGCGGAAAGAAGCCTACCGATTGGATACGTGGAAGAAATAAAGGGAATTTCCAGAGGTTCGGGGATACCAGTTAAAGATATATTTTTTGCATCATTTATTCCTGAACTTTATAACTTTTCCTGCACATCTTTTGTAAAAGTCGTTAACGGGAACATCATTCATGGAAGAAATTTAGATTATTATTTTCCACTAATCGGTGAAAATCCTCTTGTAATCAGATATAAACCGAAAGATAAAATCCCTTATACTGTTGTGGGGTGTGTCGGTTATCCGGGCGTGTTTACCGGCATGAATGATACCGGGATAACAATTTCCGTTGATGCCGCCCCTTTAGCAAAACCTAACAACAAAGGGACAGTTCCCATTACTTTTGAGATTAGAACAATTCTGTCCGAAGCAAAAACGCTAAGTGACGTGGATAACATTTTGAATAACTATAAATCAATTAAGGGATGGATGTTAATTGTTGGCAGTGAAAAGGATAAAACTGCTGCAGTTTATAACATTGCATGTTCACAACTTAAAAAAACATTAATGAAATATGATTCTATTGCTGTAACCAATACGTTTATTGATGGAAACTTTACGCATAAGTATATGAGTTTGCATGATGCAGGCAGTGTAAGCAGTATCAGTAGATTAAAAGATATAAACTCCTCTATTAAACATGTTAATTCTGTTAACACTGCCATAGATGCCCTTAGCAATTCCAATTTTTATAGCTACGGAAATATTATTGGAGCAGGAGATGTGACAACTAACAACGAAGGCACTCTTCAAAGTGTCGTTATGGATCCTGTAAATAATATAATGTATTTTTCCTCGGACGATATGTACGCGGGTTTTGGAAAGTATCTTTCATATTCGGTAAACAACGAGGCTGTTTCTATTTATCGTATTTCTCATTATCCAGTTTCATATGACGAATTTTATGAATTTAAACAATGGTTTAAGAAAGCAGAATTGTGCTATTTGAAGGGTGATTTTAAATCAGCGAAAAATATGGTAAAGGATATTAAAACTCCTAATTTATTACAGCTTGAAGGGGAAGAAATGGTAGATGAAAAGCTCCACATTTTGAAAAACGACGAATCCTTGCCGGGCAAAGCTGATTATGTTATTCAAAACTATCCCAATTTTATTATCCCATATTTAATTAAGGCAAAAATTTATTTTGCGCAAGGAAACTATAAAAGTGCTGCAGAATTCTCTCAAAAAGCGATTCTCTCAAATGTAAAATTTCCTTATTCAGAGGCAGAAGCTTATGAGATTCTTGCAGAATCATATTACAAAATGGGAAACATAGAGATGGCAAAGCGAAATGCATCTATCTGCAAACAGATGATACGGTCTTATGCAGTAAGTAAAAAGGAGAAAGGAATTTTGACAGAACTGGATTTTATCATGGGCAGATAAAATGTTTGTTCTTTTACAATGTACCTAAAAATACATGGTTATGCTTAAATTATAGGGAATAGAACATTTTCTATTAGCATTTAATATCTTGTTAATATTTTTATAAACAATTTACTTTATTTCTAAAAAATCTTTTTTTACACTTCTTTTTATTATATAGCCTAAAATCCCTTTATTTATA
>CAYYKP010000097.1:0-4181 GCA_964468055.1 uncultured Caldisericales bacterium | reverse complement strand
CTTAGCAGCTTTTTCTGCTTCAAGCTTAGCAGCTTTTTCTGCTTTGATGGATATAGCTTCCTCTTCAGTTTTTGTTTTCTGCAAAATCTTCTTAAGTGCTTCTTCAGGACTTATTCTTTGTTTTATTGGTACAAAGTTTACACTTCTTTTCTCTTCTGGCTCTATGTGATCAACTCGTTTCTTTTCCAGTTCCTGTTTACTCGTTTTAAGAACTTTACTCTTCGAAATTAATAATCCCCTGTTTTTAGCAGCACTTCCCGTCACCTCTTTAGACGGACCACTGATTGTTTTCCTAAGTACGGGTTTAGATTTCTGAGATATTGATTCTTCTATGCTTTTCTTAGCATAAGGAAGAGCATTAGTTTTACCTTTGGACATGAACGACTGTTGAGAAGAAAGCTTTCCGGAAGATTTGCCCTTAATTGCCTCTTTGGATATTTTTAGCGTTTTAGGTTTGCCTTGCATACCTGATTTAACACCAACAACATCTTTTTCTTCAATAGTTTTTACATTAAATACAACGGATTTTTTCTTTTTTAAGTCCTCTTCTTTTAACTTGACAATAGTCACACTACGGCTCTTTTTCCTCCTGGGCCACAATAGTATAACAATAAAAGCCAAGAGCATGTAAAAAATAATTGCTGCAAGCTCACCCTGTGAAAGGTTAGGAAGATACTTATGAACATAAGGATAAACTATATTCGCAGCCGGAAGAAATAAAGTTATTATCTGCTTAGATAGATTTTTTAAAGAAGGAGTAATATCATTAATAAACTCATTGATTTCTGTTTGTACCGTTTTGAACCAACCTAAATTTTGTATATTGTTTCCCAAATTTACAAAAAAGGCGGACACCGGTATTATAAATTTTGACAATCCATCAGTGACAGACGGTTTCCCATTATTATTCTGGCCATCCGGAATAACCGGGGCAGTACCAATGCTACAGGTAACAGATTTATCTTTCATGGGAATAAGTATAGACAAATACTCATAATTTGTATCCATTCCCACATCAAACACAGAAATAGGTTTATCCGAAGAGACTTTGACAAGGGAATAAGATTTATCAAATAAAATATAACGTGGGGAGAAAGCATTAGCTAACAATAAAGGTTTACCATTCATCAAAATATGTGTATTCGATTCAGCCGGAATAATGGCAATTTTTCTCCGGTGTTTAAGCCCCGAGAAGTTAAATATCTTACCGGTAAGAAAAGTAAAATTTCTATTGTTTCCATCTATTGAAGGAATTTGTTCTCCTCCAATATTTCCATGATTCGAATCCGAATATATTAAAACAGGTTTTGAATACTGCAAATAAACAGGAACCATTTCGCTTTCATTATCTTTGAATTTTGTTATCAAATCCTGATAAAAATAATCCCCGCTTTTCTCAAGTTTTATTTCCGGATATTGCTTTGAGGGAGTTTTAAGCGTTACTGTTGTATCCGGAAATAACGCAGAGCAAATAATATTTCCGTAAGCCACTCCTTTAAATACGTTTAAAGCACCGTAATTTATATCATATACATTGTCATCCTCACACCCAAACTGTATAGTTACAGGATTGCTGGCAGAAATTACATAAAAACCGGAAATAAGATTCAGATTTTTATACTGTCCTCTCTTCGGGAGGAAGCCATTAAAGATACTTTTCCCGGATAATGCAGAAATTTTTAATTTGGTAGAAGTAGATGGATAAGCATCATAAGCTGAAACTATTATTTCTTTGGGAATATAGAGTACAAAATATGTTCCGTAGACAGAAGACATATCATCGGAACTTTTTTGCAAGCAATCATCCTTCAGAGAGCTTACCTCTGCAAATACAGGATAAGAGGCAGTTATAGAAAACACCACATCTCTCCCTTCAAGCGGAATTATCTTGTATTTATTTTTATCTAATTTAAAAGAAACGGAAGAATCAATTCCCACAAACTTCACCACAATATTATTGTTGTCATTTAATGAAGTAATATACAACTGTCCCGAACCAATTCCTACAAAATACGTGCCTGAAAAATTCGGTTTCAAAATTAAATCATTATAGCTTCCCTTGATGCTGTTCCCATATTTGAGTACAGCCAACTTAGATTCGTTCGGCAATAAACTAATTACAGTTTTTATCCGTACCGTATTTCCTTCACGTCTAACAACCTGCAAAGGAAGCCTATATTTGTTAGAAAATAAAGCAAACTGCGTCTCGGCAGAAAGATCCTTCACATACGCCGAAAAAGTAAGCGTTTTAGTCACAGGAACGGGAAGGGGATTCTTTATAGTAATGACTACAGATTTACTATCAGCGGCATAAACATTTGCTACTGTAAGTAAAAACAGACATACTAGAATTCCAATTATTAATTTTTTCATTTTTCCCCTTCCTTCATTTTATATAACTTTCAAAAAAATTCAAATTACTATTTATCTATTTTTTTTTTGCTTAAATTCATCAACAATTTTTTTAACTTTTTCAGCTGTTGCGGCTCCGCCAACCACACAAGCAGTGACAGGGGCTCTTCCCTCGGCTATTGCTTCGGCACAAGGATGACAGCCTGGAAACCCACAAGCTCCACAATCACCATGTGGTAAAACCTCATAAATTGCCTCAACAAACGGATCTTTTTCTACTTCATACTTTTTGGCGAAAAAACCAAGCAAGGCACCAAATAAAGCACCGAATCCACCAGCAGCTATTATAGAAATTATAATTGTTTTCATAGTAGCACCTCTATTTAATCATTCCCTGGAATCCCATAAATGCAAGAGCTGCAATTCCGGAAATAATATATGCAATTGATTTTCCCTGAAAGAACTCAGGTAGTTCAGAGTTTTTAAGCCTTCCTCTAATGCCGGCAAGAATCAACATTGCCATAAAGTAACCAAGGGCAGTACCGATAGCCTCTACAATTGCTTGAATAAAATCCAACTTATGCATGGAAACCATGAACGTAACACCCAGAATCAGACAATTCGTGGCAATTAACGGAAGATATATGCCCATAGCTTTGTAAAGATTTGGGGACATTTTCTTCAAATATATTTCCACCAAGCTTACCAGAGATCCTATTACCAAAATAAAAGACACTATTTGAAGAAAAGGCTGCAAATGGAAAGGAATAAGAATCCAATGATCAATGATCCAAGTTACCGCCACGGCAAGTACTGTTACGAAAGTAACTGCATACCCCATACCTATAGATGCACTCATATTATCGGTAAGCCCTATGTAAGAACAAAGACCCAAAAATTGCATAAGTATGATGTTGTTTACAACCATCGAAGCAATAAATATTTTAAGAAGCCCTGTAAGATAACTCATTTTTTAGCCTCCTTCTTTTTTAAACTCCACTCAAGCCACCCGACAAGAACACCCAGAACAAGAAATCCGGCAGGAGGAAGAATCATAATTAAAGCCGGCTGAAAAGTGTGTGGCATAACACGTAAGCCAGCAATAGTGCCGTTGCCAAAAAGTTCTCTTACCACTGCAATGACAATAATTACCCAACTATAACCTATACTCATTCCGATGCCATCAAGGAAAGAATCAAATACATTATTTTTGTATGCAAATGCTTCGGCACGTCCTATAATAATGCAATTCACAACAACAAGGAGAAGATACAATTTAATTGCATTATAAACGGCAGGAAAGTAAGCATGTGAAAGCAGAGCCGCAATTGTAGTGAAAGTTGCAATCACAACAACAAATATAGGAAGTCTGATTTCATCGGGAATCCATTTGCGAAACGACGATATGATTATTTCCGAAAGGATCAGAACAAAACTGAAGGCAAAAGACATAAGCAAAGCATTTTCAACAAAATTAGTTACGGCTATAACAGAGCAAAGCCCAATCGCAAGAATAAGAACCGGGTTTGAAGGAACAATACCATTCCAAATAATCTTAAGCTTTTTCATTACGAACCCTCCTCCTTACTCATATAATTATATGCTGCACTACCGGCGGCTTTCACTCCCTTAGAAACAGCTGTTGAAGTAATTGTTGCACCGGTAAGCGCAATTACATCCTGTTTGGGAACAAAGGGATCAGTTACCTTCTTACCCTTAAATTGTCCAAGAAATGTAATTTTCTTCGATTTATTTACGTAGTATTTAGGGTTATTTGCATTAGCACCAAGTCCTGGAGTTTCGAGGCTTTTTAGAATCTTTACACCATT
>CAYYKP010000096.1:0-4248 GCA_964468055.1 uncultured Caldisericales bacterium | reverse complement strand
AGACGATAGAATAAGTGCAACTATGTATCCGGTTAATCCAAGATACAAAAGATCTTTGCGTGGGAACATTTTTACCGCTATCTTTTTGCTTTTTGGTATTCCGAAGATAAGCCGCAGTCTTTCATGCAATGCAGGCCTGTTGTCAAATCCATAAAAAATTGCTCGTATCACAATGCCTGCGGTCAATATAATAGCAGGAATTATCATAAACAGAGTAACATATAACCAACCTGCATTATTATTCGCTTTAAAACTCAAAGCGATAAAATAGGTAAGTGCGGATAAGGAGAAGAGGAATGTCCCTATAGCAGTATAATATTCGCTGTTCCTTCCTAATAATCTGTACTGGTTCCAATACCCCATGGCAAAAAACATGCCTGAAACAGCAACAACTAAAAATAAATAATAAGAATAAAATCTGTCAATAGTCATACTTTACCTCCTCTTACCAACCACACTTTTCGCACGGATATCTGCATGTCATATAACATGCGCCTGTACATTCAAAAAATAGAATACCACCAGTTAAAGAGTCGCAACCAAATTCACATGCAACCTCACATGCTCCACATGCTGCACACCATCCGGCGGTAGACTTCGGGTTTAAAGTAGAATCGTTATTTAAGAACAGGTTTTTTCCGTTCTTGGTGGCTTTGATTAATTTATTCGTTCCATGTTTGTAGGATAAAGTAGTAGTAACATTATTCGTTGCATCAAGAATAGATAATGAATCTGTTGTGCCCGGTCTTGTTTTTCCTGCAAATAGATATGCAGTTACCCCACTAAAGCCTTTTGTCGTACTGACTCCTATGAAATGAATCATGGAGCTTTCAGGAGAATCTAATGGAAATTCCACAGCATAAACAATCTGGTTATCTACGGCGGACAGTTTAAACAGAGGGTGCTTGTAGTCAACCTTATATCCTTTTTCTTTGGAAATCTCGACTGCTCTTCTAAAAGAATGTGAAAATTTGATTTTGGATAATAGCATTACTTTATTTATATATGAAACAGATAAACTTTTATAGGAATTATTGCATTTTATTGGTTGTATATTTGCGGCACTTATGATTGGGTTAAATAATAAAGTAAATATTAGCATAATCAACAGAAAAACTGTCAAAACTTTTTTACCAAAAGTCATTTTCGCCCTCTTAAATTGAATTTTATTTTCTTTTTAAAGATTCGCAAATGTAATTTTTGCAAATCAGGCTAATCAGCAGGAGAAACAGAAAAAGAATTTTACCAAAAACTGAAAGAAGTTCTAAGAAAATACAGAGATTTTTCGCTCCGTTCAACAGTTCTTGATTTTCATTTTTTCCATATTCATATTGCACCATCTCCATTTTAAACCGACATCTTTGGATTCAGGATAATTTTCACTAAATCCAATTTTAATTTAATCTTTTTTTTTTTGCTGTCAAGCATTTTTTTCAATTTATTTTTTTCATTCAAAATTTCCCTCTCTACTTATAAGATGCATTTTCTGCAAAAAAGTTCCATCATTCTTCAAAATATTCCCGTGCGTTTTTTATGCCTCTATATATAAGATGCAAACTAAACGAAAAAGTTCCACTTTTTGAAAGAATTTTTGAAAAAAGTTTTTAATTCCCGTTCCTATCTTGCTTGTGTAGGCTTTTTACAATATTTGTGCTGATAAGGAAGTCGGTACAGGATGGCGTTTCTGCTCCTCAGACGGAAGGTGCAAGATTATCAGAATCACTGAGAATAGACGAGCGCAGGGAACTTAACCTGAGGAATGCAGAGGTAATGCTCCCCGCGCTGAAGAGGCACTCAAAGAGAAAGAAGAAGATGAAGAGGATTGTCCTAATTCATAGGAAACTTGTTTCAGGATGCTTGATGTATACAAACTCACGTCCAGAAATGGAAGACAAAGTGTTCAAGATAAACAGGACGAACTTCTACAGGGTGTTTAAAGAAATTGCCTTAAAATCAGGAATACCGGTAAACATTGCGCATCCGCACATCTTGAGGCATACGAAGGCAATAGAACTCCTTGAGGAACGGCGTGCCTGTTACAAATAGTGCAGCGCATCCTTGGACACGCATCTCTATCGACAACGGCAGTTTATTTGAGGTATTCATCCATAGAAACAAAGCAGATATTGAAGGATAGGGGAGTGATATAAAAAGAAGGTGCTATACTTTCCTTAGAATTACTTTACTACAAGGGAAGAACCTGTGTTGCAAGACCAGGATTCCTGGAATTTTAATAATTAAAATATTTCTGCTACATTGGTTCTGTTTCTACTTCAAATTCAACAGATTGTTTTGTAGATTAAATTTGTGAAGTCTCTCTTTAGCTCTGTCTCAGATTTGGGGAGCAGGGCACACCTGGCTGTGTAGAGATAGGCCTTGTAACACATGAAGGTGGAGTATTAAGAGGAACTCATTTATTCTTTAGATGTAACTGATGTATACAGCCAATAGACTGAAATAAGAGCAATAAATAAAGCACAGAGATAGGTATTCAGTATATTTCTGCATGCTTTATCCCTTAAAGAATTAGAAACATATGTATATACAAATGTATTCTGTATATTTCTGTGCCTCATCTAATTCTTTATGAGCAGTATGTCTATTCCTGTTTCTATTCTATGCGCGCATGCTGTAATGCACACAAAATATCTTTCTTCAAGGCAACTTCAGCGGCTGTTGAATTATGCATATATATCTTTTTACATCCGCCCGCACAGGCTGATAAAATATTGCCAGCGATTTTCCATTATTTATTCAAGCTGCCTGAAAAAAGGCGCAGGGAAGGACGTATTGAGCAGATGATAGAGGAAGGGCCCAAAAATGTGCCTGTTAAGAGAGCCAATTTTTCGGCAAATATAAACAAGTGATTGTACTTGCACTTATTGGCATTTGTTGCATAAAAGTGGATAAAATAGGCAGTTTCCAGGTTTTTACACCTATGAACATTTTTTCGTAAATTGAGCCGATTTTGCCCGATTTTGACATTCAAGAAACATAGTGTTTATGCGGGTTTGTGATTTCACCAATTTTATCCGAATTGATAATTTTAATTTGATTTTTACAAAACACTGATTAAAACAGACTTTATTGCCATTTTTACATGCGCTAAAATAAGGCCCTCTGAGCGTTTTGCAGGTATATTTACCCGATTTTTCGGCTTGAGAGGCCTTAAACGACCTTAAATTAACGATTTTGAAATGCGTCCCGTATTTATCAGCATTTGTTGGGGATAAAGATGCTAAATTCTCTTAAAGGAATAGGTAAAATATGAATATACTAACAAAAATTGGTTACATACATTGCCTTTATACTTGGTTTCATCTTCTCATTCCTCCCTGCTCTCTTTGCATCTCAAATAAACTCTGTTGAAGTAATAAAAAGTGAATGAAAAGAAATTAATTTACTCCTTATAAACTTCGTCGTGTGTTCCAAACACGGACGAAGACGATTTTTTTATTCCGCACGATAAGGATAATAATAATCCTATACTTCAGTGTAATTGATACGGAATAGACATCGTCTTTGTCAGTTTCTATAATTTTGTGAAGCCTTAGCGAAGGATGGTAAGGATTATTTTGGAGTAGCAAGAGGACCATTTTATATTTGTCTCTGATATCCGGATGACGCTTGAGGAAACGTTTTTCATTTTTCAGGAATGACGGGGTAAAAATAAGCTTATATTTATTCATAAAATACTTAAATACCTAAATTTCTTATATGTTTTTCTGCTGTTTCTTCGGTGAACTCACCTCTCTTATACTCGCTCATTACCTCATTCAGGGCCTCTTTAAGTTCTATTTCTTTTAACCGTTCATATTCATCCAAAGGTACAACAACAAGCTGCGCTTTACCCCTCAACGTAATTAAAATTTCGTCAGCACTATTTTTAATCACTTTTACGAGATACGATATACCCCGTTTTTTAACTTCATTTGCAGTAATTACCATTCTTTTCACCTCCATTCCGTACTTTTAATAGTACTATTTTCAGTGCTAATTATAGTACTATTAATTGATTTTGCAATATGCCGAAATATCACGATAAAAACTCTTTTATGCTATCAACGTTTGTAACAGTATTTTCTGTAAAATACTACCTGTAAATTTTTGGTCAGGCTTTCAAAAGCGCACGGCACAAAACTAAAGATAGATATTTCAAAATAGTATTGGATTGGTGGGCAGTCCTATGCTGATTGTTTTGGACAAAAATAGTGTTTTGAAAGGTATATTTTCACCACATGCTGAACG
>CAYYKP010000095.1:0-4284 GCA_964468055.1 uncultured Caldisericales bacterium | reverse complement strand
TTCTTCAAAAGTTTTTATCTCTTTTTCAGCAGACATCTTAACCTCCTAATTTATTTCTAATATAAGTACCTTTTATTCGGTAAATTTTAGTACTTTTTTTTAGTATTGCAAGCTTTCTTAGTTAGATGAGTTTAGAGTTTTATATCCGGATTTTCAATAATTGTTTTAAGGTGCAGCAGCGCCTTTTTCTTTTTTAAAGTAAATAGCAGGTGTTTTTATTTGCAAGCATTTAGTGTAAAATAAATAATAATGGACATGCATAGAATAAAGGTGAATGACCCTCGGGAAGTTTACAAGTATAAAAGGATTGAAACTCTACCGAAAATAACGAAGATTTCGGAGGATATGAATTCCACTGAATTTGAAGTATCGTTTGACAGTGTAATTCAATCTTCTATTCGGCAGGTAAATAAAGTATACGCGTATTATTTTGCCCCCAAACAGAGGGTAAACAAAAAGCTCTGCATTATTGTGCATGGTCACGGGTACAGAGGGTTTAAATCTATGTTTTATTTTGCTAAAGGGCTTGCAAAGAGCGGTTTTACAACGGTGTTGCTTACTCTTCCGTTTCATGGAAAACGCAGAGTGCGTGGAGTTGCCGATGGTACGGGCTTTTTTGTACTGGATTCGATCGGCATGCTAACGCGATTTAGGCAGTCAGTTATTGACGTACGTACATTGATTGATTTTTCTGAAAAAGGTATTTTCGGAAACGTGGAGGATGTATCAATATTGGGGCTCAGCGTCGGTGGAATGATTTCCACGGTTGCAATGGGTTCCGATAAAAGAATTAGTAAAGGCGTTTTTGTTCTTGCGGGAGGAGATGTGAAGGGAATTTTTTGGAAGAGTTTTTCTATGAGGGTTTTTAGGCAGCATGTATATGCATTTGAAAAAGAGCAAGGTAATTCGGATAACAGAAAAGAGAGCGTAAGTGTTGCAACTCTCTATGATCCTTTGACATTTGCTCCGTTTATTGCGCCCAGAAAAGTAATAATGTTTAACGGATATATGGATCCGATTATTCCGCATTTTGCATCTCAAAAGCTCTACGAAAAAATAGAAAACGCCAAGATCACATATTTACCAATCGGACACGGTACGATTCTTGCTTTCAGAAAACTCATACTTCTGAAAACCACAAACTTCCTGGTAGGAAACAATGAATAGTATCCCTCTAAATGTGTATTATAGTGTAGGACTCATGGTAGTAATCGGAATTATCATGTATCTTACTGTGGATAAACGATATAAAGATAAGGTTATTACAAGTAGGACGCGGAATATTCAAGGTATTGAAATTGTTTTACTTGTTGCTGTTATAACATTGGTAGATTTTTTGCAGTTTGTGCTTCCCGTTCTTTCAAATAAATTTGTTTTGAATGGTACTGAAATCGTGCTAATTGTACCGTTCCTCATAATAGACAAATTAATAACTAAAAAAGAGTCTTTTTTAGGATAATACATGCACTGCGGTTATTTTAAAGCTTATGAATACCTTTTTTCCATTTTCTATATTGAGCTCTTCGAATGATTGCTTTGTAATATAGATTGAAACATCCTTTCCTATATTTGCGATAATCCTCGCAAGCGGGCCTCTGAAGGAGACATTTTTTATCTTGCCCGTAAAATTATTTCTTGCACTGGTTTTGTTTTTCGAAAGTTTTATGAGGATATCTTCCGGGCGTACGATGAGCTTTATCCGCTTTTTAGGTGTGAAATTTCCTAAAAAATGTATTATATGGTTTCCAAAATATGCAGAACATATACCTTCCTCACATTTTATAACATTTCCGTCGAATATATTTACTTCTCCGAATGTAGTTGCAACACGCTCTGTCTTTGGAGTATAAACAATTTCTTTTGTGGAACCTACCTGAATGAGTTTCCCGTTTTCCATTACTCCCACTCTTCCGTCAAGCAGATACGCTTCGCCTATGTTGTGTGTTACGAATATGGCGCTTTGGTGCATTGTAAAAAGTATACTTTTAATCTCTATGTCCATGCGTTCCCGCTCGTTAGGGGAAAGAGCAGATGTAGGTTCGTCCAAAAGCACGATTCCGGGTTGTAGGATTAAAGTTCTTGCAAGTGCTATTTTTTGTTTTTCTCCGCCGCTAAGCCGTGTCGGCTTTCTGTTCAAAAGGTGTTCCACTTTAAAAAGTGAAATAATTTTGTTGAAGCGTTCTTTTTTATCATCTATCTTTCCGAAACGCATTCCGTAAATGATATTCTCCTTTACAGTAAGATGTGGGAACAAAGCAAGTGTCTGAAATATGTATCCCATGTTTCTTTCCTGAGGGAGTTTTTGAGTGATGTCTTCTCCATTCAACATGATTTGCCCGCTTTTTACAGGCAGAAATCCGCTTATTGTATCAAGGAGTTTTGTTTTTCCTGCCCCATTTTCTCCTACGATTACAAAGATTTCCCCGTTTTCTACGGTAAAATTTATATTTTTCAGCTCGAATTTTCCGATTCGTGCAGACAGATTTTTTACGTTTAGTAAGCTCATTTCCTGTTAATCACCACTCTGAGGACGAGGAATATTGTAAGGCAGATTAAGAGAAGTACTGCTGCAATTGCCGTGGAAACCGCAAGATTATATTGAGTAAATGCATCATATATTTTTACCGGGGCAGTCATAGGGTAATAGGCTAAAATTACTACTGCGCCGAACTCAGAGATTGCACGCGCCCATGTAAGAAGAAAACCTGTTTCAATTGATTTGGATGATAGTGGCAGATATATTGCTTTGAACGTATAGAACGGAGATGCCCCCAAGATAGAAGATGCTTTTTCAAATTCATAATCTACATTTTTAAATCCGTCACGTGCGGAATCTACAAGATACGGGAGTGATACAAACATCATTGCGATAACGATTGCAATTCCGCTGCCAGTCATTTTTATACCCCATCTGTTATAAAATAAGCTACCGACGACCCCCTTTCTTCCAAAAACAAAAAGTAGTGCAATACCTGCCACGGTGTGAGGTACTGCAAGGGGGAGATCTGTAATTGTTTCAATTGTTTTTTCCAGTTTTCCAAAACTATTTTTTGCCATAAGAAATGCCAGCGGAATGCCGAAAATAAGTGAAAGAATAGCAGTGACAAACGAATATGTTACGCTATTTACAATGGAACTTATTGCAGATTTGTCTTTGAATGTCGAAAGGATAAGCCCTGCTGAGGGCAAGGTAAGAAGCCTCAGCAGGGGGAGCAGCACAAATACAACTAAAATTACTGCAAAAACAAACAATATCCCGTAAAAAATGTGTTTCTTATTTTCCAAATGAGTTTCTTATTGGTTGAGGTAACTTATTTACCGGTATGTTAGATTGTAAAGTAATGAAGGGCTGTCCGTTTTTCTCGAAAATTTCTTTTCCTTTATTGCTGAGAAGAAAACCCACAAACTTTTCGGCCAGCACCTTGTTAGGTGCATTTTTCGGCACCGTAATACCGTAAATGATAGGAGCTCCTGTTACCACTTTACCGTCTTTCATCGTAAAGCTCGCCTGCTTGTAAAAATCCGAATACTTTGGGTTGCTAAAATTCAGCTGATCAGGCAGTGCTATATATTTTAAATTATTTTGTACCGCAACGGAAAGATATTCAAATGCATAATCAAGCTCTCCCGATTGAATCTGTGCAACGAGTTCTACTGCTTTTGGCTTTATATTATTAGGATCTACTGCTTTTATAAGTTCTTCTGATATGTTTGCAGCATTGTAGTATTTTTCTGCGAGCATAAACATAAGACGGGTTCTGTACCCGCAGGGATCTGCGTTAGGGTCCGAAAATCCGAATTCAACGCCTTTTCTCTGCAGAATGTCATACCAGTTATCTGCATTTATTTCGCTTGCATATTTGCTATTCTTCGTATAAACAATTACAAGTTTGTTAGTTGCAAACTGCACCACCCAATCTGCGTATTTAGGAATAAGATACTCCGGAATGAGCTTGTAATCTGCCGTTGCCGCAACATCAGTAAGTTTGTTGAGTTCCGAAATAGATTTTACCACTTTTACACTGCCCGCCGATTCGTCCTTAAACGTGATATTCCCGCCATTTTCTTTGTTAAACTCTGCTTCAACTTCTCTAATAGGTTTTGTTAGACTACCTGCGTGATATACGACAAGCGTTTCATTTTTTTGCACTGGCGCAGCTGCTTTTCCGCATCCTGTTGAGAAAATCAAAGCTAATGCAATTAATAATACAAAAACCTTTTTCATATAAACCTCCTTTGCAAAATTGGTAGGCAAAACAGTTTCCCGTTTTACCCTATCGGCAG
>CAYYKP010000094.1:0-4359 GCA_964468055.1 uncultured Caldisericales bacterium | reverse complement strand
CAGATTAGGTGATAATAAAATAACTTTTTTTATTTTGTTGACTATGTTTCTATTTTGCATACAATAAGAAACAAAAGGTACGGAGGTGAGAAATAAAAAGATTAAATAGAAATATAGTGTTTAACAGAAAAATTTCACTCCACAAATTTTTTACAAAGGACCAATCTAAAACATGAGTAATGATTTAGAATTTAGAAAAAACTTAATATTAAATAAAGGGATACAGTTTAATAAAATTTATAATGCGGACTGTCTATCTTTTTTAAAAGAAATACCAGATAATACAATAGATTTAATCTTTGCAGATCCACCGTATAATCTTAGCAAAAGCAACTTTAAGATTAAATTCTCAAAGATGGCATCTAAAGGGCATGATTTAAACACGAATAAAGGAAACTGGGATAGTTTTTCAAGTAGAGAGGAGTACGAAAAATTCTCGAAGAAATGGCTAAAAGAATGTTATAGAATTCTCAAAAATACTGGATCAATCTGGGTTTCTGGTACATATCACAATATTTATTTAATGGGTTATCTTATGGATAAATTAGGATTTACTATACTTAACGAAATATTGTGGCATAAAACAGATGCTACACCAAATCTGTCTTGTACTAGATTTGTTGCTGACCACGAGAATTTTATATGGGCCAGAAAAGGAAACAAAAATACTTTTAATTATTCTGTAATGAAAGAAATAAATGGTGGAAAACAGATGAGGAGTATTTGGGCCAGAGGAAAGACGGCGGGGGGGAAAAGAGTGCATCCGACTCAAAAACCGGAATGGTTGCTTGAGAGGATTATATTAGCAACAAGTAAAGAGGGAGAAATTGTATTCGATCCTTTTATGGGCTCTGGGACTACTGCAGTTGTTGCAAAGAAACTAAATAGGTTATATATAGGTTGTGAAATAAACAGCGAATATGTTGAGATAGCAAATAAAAGGTTAAGTTTAGTTGTCAAAAAAAGCGGGAAGGCTTGATAAAAATGGGCGAAGATTTTACTTTTTTGCCTCCGACATTAATACCGAATAAACCAGATTTTTTTGTATGGTATACTGGAACTTTAGGACAGGCAGAATGGCTAATTTCTTTTAGTAAGAACTTAAGGGGGCGGAGCTTGCCAAGAAGGTGTAGTGCCGATTTATCAGCAATTCCAGAGTCTATTGTTTCATTGTTATCGTTGGAAAAACCAGATCTAATAGTTACAGATAATAAGAACAAGCCACTTATTTCGATAGAAATAACTGAACAACAAGCATTTGGTACTAATGCACAACAAAGAATTGCTAGACTTTGGTCGGCGGTTGCAAATAAAGTACCTTCGGCTTATTTGTTTCCTTTAGAGAGTTATCAAATAGAAAAAGCCAACAATGAAACAAAAATAGAAAAAATTTTGAATGAGAAAAACCCAGCTAAAAAGAAATTCCTGCTTTTTTGCGAAACTCTTCTGTGGGTAAAAGGCGAACAAACCTATAATAACGGGATTACCTCAATAGAAGAGTTGAAAGAAAAAATAAGGAGGGGTGATTATCGGAAAATAGCGGGTGTCTCGAAGAATACTATAAAAAGATTACAAATATTTTTGGAAAAATTTATAGACGGTAAAGGGGATACAGTACATTTAAGCAATATTCCTCCTGTGGAATATTATCATAAAGTTGGTAGTCGTTATTATAAAGCATATTTGAGAAAACCAGAGGTTACTGATTCTATGCTTTTAGAATGGTTTAATTTAGCCTCTAAGTGGGTTCCTACCTTTCCTTTCAAACTTCAGAGCAACCTAAGAAATTTATTCCGGACGAATGGTCTAGTCCATATTGTTAATGATTCGTCGAATCCATATTTATCCTACCGGAATTTACCACCTAAACCAGGCCAAACTGGAGTAGTTCATAAATTTGGAGGCAATAAAAAAGACGAAATTAAGTTATTCTTTAACTTTGTAGATGCTTGTATTGAAAAAGATTATAGCAAGGATTTTTTAAGAAAAAAAGTAATGAACCCAGGGGAATATTGGACCGAAGGACTAAAGGATGGATGGTACAAAGAAATATCAAATATAAATGATATAGATTCCATAAATAGTGGGGATTTTTCTTGCAGCACTTCAGAATTTTTAAATTTATTATTATCTGATGGTGCAGAAATACCTACAAATTATTCGGAATCCTTAAAAAAGTTTTCAAAATCTCACATCTATAAGATATATAATACTCAGCCGACAAGAGGACTATATGACCCTTATAGTGGAAACCTCGCAGTTAGAGATATCTTATTTACTCGGGACCTAAATAAGGATGAGGATCTGATTAAATTCAACAGAATTAAGCCTCTTATATTCTTAGTAGACTTTAAGGGGGAATCTGCCGAGAAACATAAATTTATAAGTAAATTTATTGATGAGGTATTTGAAAGAAAATATAGAGGGAAAACAGATCTTTCTCGACAAGATAAATTAATTTGGCTTTTGAAAAACCTTAAGATGTACGAATTCATAAAAGAAATTAGGTGTCATATCCTTTTCTCCGACATGATTGTAGTAAGAAGGCATATGCAGCTGGGAAAAAAATACGAAATAATTTTTGGCGTGCCTACATTATTACGTATGAATATTATAAAAGACTCTGATATTAGTATCAGCAGCATGAGGTTACTAAAATGATAACTGAAGAATATATTACAAAGGCAGCTGCAACTAAGCTTGCAAACAATGGGTGGGAAATAATTGCCGTTCATCCACCAGATGGACAAGGACCTTTTACTATTCCAAAGCCTCCCCAAATTAGAAATATAGAGAGATCGAGCTATCATCCTGATATAGTTGCTATTAAGAAAGAGGACGATCAAACAAAAATTCTTTTAGTTGAATGTAAAGTTAAGAAAACAGATCTAGTCGAGGACATTGAAAAGTTTCGGAGATTGGCAAATAATCCTGATTCGTTATATTTCATATGCTTCAGATGTCAAAAATTTGAAGGAGGTCCGGAAATTGCTGTGGACTATGATAAGCTATCACAGGAAAATGCTCTGGATCTACCAATTGAATTTGCATTTGCTTACTTGAGTAACACTGGAAATTTAAATATTCCCCAAAAGATAAGAAACTTTAGATGCCATGAACTTAGTTTTACCAAGGAAGAATTAACCTAATCATTCATAGATATAGACTTTTGCATCTTTTATTAACTTTTCTTCATTTTTGTCTATTCTCTTTTTCATAATTTCAAAATATTCTTTATTATTCTCTATACTTATAGAGTTTCTTCCCATCTGTATAGCTACTTCAGCTGTGGTTCCACTTCCGGCAAATGGGTCTAATATTGTATCATCAGGATTGCTGAATATATCTAATAGGTGAGAAATAACTTTCCTTGGTTTTTGCGTTGGATGCTTGGTCCTCTCCTTGCCCATACATATGGGAGTTTCGATGAAATTATGCATTTCTTTTTGCGATTTGAAATTAAAAGTGTAAGGAACTTTTTTTGTATCATATCCTTTTACTGCCCATAAAATTGCCTCGCAAGAAGATAAGAATCCGGTTTTTCTGATTTGTGGCGCTGGATTTGTTTTATGCCAAATAATAGTAGCATGATGGTAGAAACCTAATTTCTCATAGATCCTTTTTATGTCACTTATATATTCTAACTTACAAAATATCAACAGATTTCCTGAGGTTTTTAAAACACGTTTAACGCGTGAAATCCATTTTCTATTAAACTCTAAGTAATCTGAATCTGCAAAATAATCCCACTTACCAAAATCTTTCGATAATGCTTTTCTTCCTTTTAATTTTTTTGTATTTTTATTGGCAGTATTATATGGGGGATCGGCAAGAACAACATCCACACTATCTTTATCAAGTTTATCTATAATTTCGTTACAATCGCCAAAATATAATTTGTGATAAGTTTGCTTCATTTTTTCTCCCCTTTTTCCATCTTCTTTTTTGCTGATGTTGTTATAAATGATTTCTCAGTAAGCCAAGCAATAACTATACTCCTAACGACATCGGAGTCTGAATTGCCCATTTCTCCTTGCAGGTTACAAATTAATTCCCACTGTTTTTTTGTAAATAAAACTTGAACTCTCTTTGTGTGTTTATTATCCATTTTATACTCACTTCATACTTATATTATACTCATATATTATTTTTATACAACTATAATCCAAGTGTTTTTTCCACTTTTTATAGAGAGTTTCCTATTCTCAAGCAACTAAAACGAAGTAGAGTTTTATAACATGTAAAACATCGCGTATTTGCAACATAGACCCCTCAAATTTGCACGAGAGACCCCTTGTAGGTAATTATACCTTTTACCCTTATAACCCCCGTAAACGGGCTTAAATTAGCAATTTTGAA
>CAYYKP010000093.1:0-4385 GCA_964468055.1 uncultured Caldisericales bacterium | reverse complement strand
GTTCTAAAATTTTAGTTAAAGGATGGACTTCAAGCCAAGGAGATAATAACAATGGCAAATAGGGAACATGAAATTAAGCAATTAAAAGACCTCGCAAGTCAAACAATCTGGCCTAAGGTGGCAATCATTGTCCTTAACTGGAATAACTATGTTGATAGCTATAGATGTCTTAAGTCTCTAGAAAAGATAGTATATCCTAATTACACTATTTACTTAGTAGATAATCATTCTCAAGATGGTTCAGGGAAAAAACTCTGTATGCAATTTCAAGATAGGGGAGTACACTTTATCTTTAATAAAGCAAACCTTGGTTTTGCCGCCGGATGCAATCGAGGAATCAGAAAAGCTTTAGATAAAGGCTGCGATTATATCCTTCTTTTGAATAACGATTGCATTGTATATGATAAAGGATTTCTTCACTATGGGGTAAAATTAGCAGAATCTGATCCCCAATGTGGCATTGTTGGAGGAAAATTGCTTTTTTGGCCTGATATAAAACGTATCTGGGGTACTGGCGGATACACCACGTTTTGGGGTGGAATGAGATATATCGGTCACGAAGAAGTGGATAAAGGACAATATGATGAAATTGCAGAGCGGGATTTCATATCGGGCGCCCTAATGCTGATTAAACGAGAGGTGTTTGATCGGATAGGTCTGTTGCCAGAGGTGTACTTCTTTGGGAAAGAAGATCGAGAGTTTTCTACTCGTGCCAAAAAAGCGGGATTTCGATTATTGTATAATCCTAAGTTTTCAGCGTATCACGAGGCAAGTGGTTCCCACGAATGTACTGATCCGACTTATATCTATAACGACACTCTCTCTAAAATCCTCTATCAGCGGAGAAATCTATCACGAGGGTTATTTGAATTTTGGTTTCTGACATACAAAGCATATTTAAATTTCTTCTTTCCGCTAAAATACCGTTTGCAAAGAAAGAAGTACCTACAAGGTGTTCATCCCAATGTGTTGCGTCATACTATGATGGATGCTTTGAGGGATGCACCACATACAGAAAAAATCACTGAAAAGATGTTAATTGATTATCGCTGCCAGCACCGCTTAGATAATGATGACTAACTACACAGGATTGAAGAGTAAAACTATGAGTGTTGCCTTTGATGCATCTGGTAGCTTTATCAGACGTTTTGGTATTAGGCTCCTTGGGCTAATGCCTCTTATTTCGCTTACAAATGTATGGGAAATCGCCAACCCTTTTGGATTATCCATCAGGCTCATCGATGTATTGTTTGTATTACTATGGGTAATTTGGTTGCAATACACACTTCTGCATGGTAAAATCCATCGCGGAGTGCTGCTTTTCCTTGGGATGGTAGCATCATTCTTCGTGGTTTCACTCGTTGGATTAGCTTATTTACCAAATTACCAAGTTCAATGGGCTCCATTGCTCAGATTTGTTCAGATGTTACTATGGGGTGGCTTGGCATTATCCTTCATAAGAAAAAATAGAGACCTTAATATTATGAATAGAAACATCATAATAGCGGGGAGTGCTCTTTCTTTATATTCTGTTTATTTACACTTTACAGAACATGGTTTACAGCGGATAGCAGGCTTCTTTTCTGCAGCGGGGGGCGAAGGATTTGGCAGGCAGGCTAGTTTTAATGAAATTGGAGCTTTATACGCGCTTGCTGCTCTTCTCGCTTTGAATTACTTGTTTTTAACCAAGAAGAATTTCCAGCGATGGAAATTCATTGTTCTTGTCATCGGTTTTTCTTTAAATATCATGGGGTTGGTCCTTGTGCAATCGCGAAGCGCATTCCTTGCACTTGTTATTGGTGCTTTTGCATTGATTCTTCCTCATTTGACGAAGCTCTTAATTAGTGGCAAGATAAGTAGGAGAATAATCAATTTTAGTGCTATTATTTTGGCAGTTGGTGCTGGCATTATTATAAGTCCAGTTTATTTGATGCCAGTAGATCGCATATCGCGAACGTTTATTCCTGGAAGCAATGAATATGTATCTGTTACTACTCGATTTGTTCTTTGGCACAAAGGAATTCAGGCTTGGTTAAATAGTATACCCAATTTTCTAATGGGTTATGGATTTAGATCATCCAGTCGCTTAATAGGAGCAGAGTCATCGCATAATTTTTTCTTAAACATTGCTCTTTGGTTGGGATTAGTAGGTCTCATCCTTATGATAATTCTTTTATTATGGCCAGTGATAAAGGTAATAAGAGAAACAAAGGAACGTGTAGTAGTTGGTACAGCAATTGTTGCTGTTTCTGTAGCCCTAACAGTTTCAATGTTTGGAAACGTTTTAGTAGATCCGTTCTATGGCGGATGTACCTTCCTAATTCTATATGGATCTGTTTCTCTTTCATTAAGGAGTAAAGTGAAATGAGTAAAGTAAAAGAAACCGAAGAGAAAATATTATTGTTTCCTTCCACCACAGAAATAGCAGGGGTTTCTGTTAACGTGCTTAACTTGGCACGCTTACTTAAGAGCGCCAACCTCTTAGATACAGTTGTGTGTCCTAGCTCTGGATGGCTGGAAGATCAACTTCGGCATGAGGATTTGCCACTTTCTGTGCTTAATGTTTCATATAAAGTTACATCTTCCATCACTTCCAGTTTCAATTTCCTTCAATTTTTGAGACGACGGAAAGAAGCGTATATAATTCATCTTAATGGCAGATTCCCGACATTGATATCATTACCATCAATGATATTGTTTAAGCACAGACGCTTTGTAGTTACTGTGCGTGAATTTGCCGATACAGGGTCTGCAGGATTGTTTGGATGGAAGAAATGGATAGAAACTTTGATATGGAAATATTTTTGTGTCAGAATATCGTGCGTATCTGAGGATCTTAAAAAGGAAGTAGTAAGACGTTTGGGAAAAAGATATGCAACAAAGGTTGTGGTTATAAGAAATTGGATCTACCCGCGCTATTGTCAAAACTTTGATGATGGAAAAGCGAAGGTGTTTGCATCAAACTCTGAACTACGAATTGTAGCTATCGGTAGACTTTCATATGAAAAGGGGTTTGATGTACTTATCCCAGCTGTAAAAATTTTGATGGAGAAAGGATATACAGTTTCGTGCGACATTTTTGGTAAAGGACCGGAAAAAGAGAAGTTGATAGCTCAAATCTCTAAGTTTGATTTGGGAAAAAGGATTAAGCTCAGGGGAGCACATAATAATGTGCGTTCACTTCTTCCACAGTACGATCTAGTTATTATCCCGTCAAGGAAAGAGTCATTTGGCCTTGTTGCCTTAGAGGCATATGATGCTGGGATCCCCGTTATAGCAACAGATATTCCTGGTTTAAGGGAAACAGTTCTTTCGGAGAAAACGGGCTTGTTGTTTAGACCAGGAGATCCGGAATCTCTTGCTTCACAAATCTTGAGGCTTGTTCAATCTCCTAATCTTGCTGCTAATTTAGTCGAAAAAGGAAAAGAGTTTGTAAAAAATTTTTACCCAAGCAAACTTCTTCTTAAACAATATCTTGATTTTTACGGTATTAACCATGTGGAAGAATAAAGCCTATCTGTTTGTAGATTTTGTTTTAACAAAACTTCTTGGTTTTATCAAAAGAGTTAAGTATACACTTCTATATCACCATACCCAGTGCTATGTATCCTCTATCTTGAGGAAGCATATGGTGAGAAAAGATAATAACCAAAAAATGAAGATCCTATTATTGTATGAATACAAACATTTTAATTGGATTTCAGCAACTCTTCTTGCTCTTTGTACATTAACAATTGAACCAATAACAAGAATTATTTTTGCAATTGTAAAAGGTTCGCTTATTGACATTGTTGAAACGCTAAAAGCATATAAATTACTTTGGTCTGCTATCCTAAAAACCAGTATTAAATGGGGGGTAATTATATGAAAGTATTACTTTTAAGTCGTTATAGTAATCTTGGCGCAAGTAGCAGGATCCGATCATTTCAATATATTCCTTATTTGGACAAGAACGGAATTAGGGTTGATATTTCGCCTTTATTTTGTGATAAATACATAAGAAATTTTTATGAGTTTGGGACTAAACCGATAGCTCTTGCCATGAAAGCATACATTAGGCGATTAATCTCTCTTACGAGAATTAAAAGATATGATTTATTATGGATAGAGAAAGAGTTGTTCCCTATGTTACCTGCTTGGGGTGAGCAAATATTGGCCGCGTTAAAAATTCCTTATGTTGTGGACTATGATGATGCAATCTTCCACAATTACGATTTAAATAAGAGTATATTAGTACGAGCTTTTTTAAAAAATAAAATAGACTCTGTAATGAGGAATGCAGCAGTAGTGATTGTTGGCAACGATTATTTAGCGGAGCGAGCTTTCAAATCTGGTGCTAAGAGAGTTGAATATTTACCTTCAGTTGTCGATCTAGAAAAGTATAC
>CAYYKP010000092.1:2817-4477 GCA_964468055.1 uncultured Caldisericales bacterium | reverse complement strand
GTTGATTGGGATCCTGCAACAAAAACAATTACAATAGTATTTGTAGAATGAAAAATTTGTTGTATAATTATTTGTGTGGTGAAAGAAATAAATTTTAAAAAATGAGAAAGGAGGAATTTATGAAAAATTTTATTAAGAAGCTTTTGGTAGTTACAATTGTGGCGGCATTATTGCTTTCTTTTACGTCTATAATGCCGAAAGTAACTGCTAAGAGCCAGTCTCAGAAAATTTCGAAGGAATTTTCTGCAGAACAATTGAGTAGTAGTAAACTTATCGAAGTTATTGTTGAATTGAAGGACGAACCGGTAATTCCTTTTAAACTTGGTAAAAATCGAAATACTTTACAAAGTTTTGGGGAAGGCACATCCTCGCAATCGTATGATAAGCTGCTGACAAACAAACAGCTTTCTACATTTTATAAAATTGTGAAAATTGCCCCAGAAGCAAAGATAGGATACAGATATCAGTACACTTATAATGGTTTTGCATTAAAAATTAAGGGTTGCAACGTAGAAAAAATTACTAAGATAAAAGAAATTAAGAAGATATTTCCTACTCACATATATCATATAGCAGGTGACCTCAGTGACTCAGTTATTGGCGCACCGGAGGTTTGGAAGATAAAGGATGCAAACGGCAATCCTATAGATGGAAAAGGGATGCTTATAGGCATTATTGATACAGGTATTGACTATAATGATAAAGATCTTGGCGGTGGATTCGGCCCTGGGTACAAAGTCGTTGGTGGGTATGATTTTGGTGATAAAGATCCTGACCCGATGGATCTCGAAGGGCATGGAACTCATGTTGCTGGTATTGCTGCTGCAAACGGAAAGATCAAAGGTGTTGCACCGGAAGCGAAACTTATGGCATACAAGATCGTTCCAGGTGGCCAGGATAGTGCTTCTGATTCTGCTATTATAGCTGCTGTTGAAAGAGCAGTAAAAGATGGTTGTAATACTGTTAACCTATCGTTTGGTACAGGCAGTTTGGGAACAGCCGACCCTGACGATCCTGAAAATAAAGCATTTGATAATGCAGCTGATGCTGGGGTGCTTGCTGCTATAGCAGCAGGCAATCAGGGGTCTCGCTGTGAAACAACGCCGTATCCGTTAGGTTCGCCTGCTGGTGCTCCTAAAGCTATTGCAGTAGCTGCATCTGATGATGGTTTACATCCTGCAATTACAGTTACGTCTCCTGCTAATCTTCCTAAAAATATGATGACTATTATGGGGAATTATGCTGATCTTTCCCCTGAATTTCCTTCTGATAAAGAATTCGAAGTGGTAAACTGTGGATATGGAAGAAAATCTGATTTTCAGGGTGTGGACTTAAAAGGAAAAATTGCGCTTGTAAGCAGGGGCCCGGTTGGCGCAAATGCCCTGTATTTTAGAGATAAAGATTTAAATGCAGAAGCGGCTGGTGCTGCAGGAATTATTATTTATAATAATTTACCTGGAATCGTTTCACCTACATTTCAAGTAACTGAGGAAGATGCGAATAAAAAATATATACCAGCTATTTTTGTTACTCAAGACAAGGGTTTATTGATTAAAAATTTGATAGCTCAAGGCTTGAAAATCAAATTTACAGAAATTTCAAGATTGGGTACTATGGCTTCGTTCTCGTCTATGGGCCCTACTTCAGATTTCTATTTTAA
>CAYYKP010000092.1:0-2717 GCA_964468055.1 uncultured Caldisericales bacterium | reverse complement strand
CAATTACATTTACAGTAACAAACCTATCAAAGTCTCCTGTTAGTTTTGATGTAAGTGCTACGTTAACGAACGGAGAAGCAGACGGAATTAACCTGCCTAAAGAAAGCCGGCTAATTGTTCCTGGTAAAGGCAAAAAAGATATAACGGTTAACTTTACATTTGATACAGAAAAGATTACTCAGGGTCCACATGAAGGACTGGTTTATTTTAAATCTAAAGATTGTACATTACATGTTCCTTTTATCTTCTGGAACGGTGATGTGGAAATCCCTAAGAAACTATCGGATGTAAAATCTTCATCTGATGTTATATCTCCACTCGGTCAAGAAAATAGTACAATGAGTTTTAGTTTTACTCTTGGATCCGGATCTTTAATTCCACCAGCTGAGCGCAAAGATAGGCCCACAAACTCAAATATTATTGATGAAATGCAAATAAGAGTAGAAGATTTGAGTGGCAAGCAGCTTGGTGTAATATATCAGGAGTCACTGTTGTTGCTCGGTACCTACAAATTTACCTGGGATGGGCGAGACATTTATGGAAATTATTTCCTTAAAGACGGGACGTATAAATGGGTTGTTGCTGCCGTTGAATCAAATAATGATGAGAATAATCCGAAAGTCGAAGATGCAGCAAAGGTTGAAGGTACATTTAAGGTTGTTAATGCCCCGAGTACTACCGTTTCAGTAAAAGCCGAAAAGGATACTTTTTATCAGGCAGATGTTGTAGGAACCTCGTTGAATTTTAATTCTGAAAAGCATATTACAAAATTCAAAACAGTTTTTACTTTCAACCCTAATGTTATAAGTGTTAAGAGCGTAGAACCAGGAAACCTTGTTACTCAGCTTGCGGATTCAGTTGACTTTAGTACAAAAGTTGACAATGTTACGGGTGAAGTGGAAATAAGTATTGAAACAAAAAATGGAAAATACATTACTGGTAATGGGTCTATCGTAGAATTGAAAGTTTCAGGTAGGTTATTTGGAAGTACCAGTCTTGGCTTCAGAAACAGTAGTGTGGTAAATGACAAGGGGAATATTATACCATGCGTATTCTCTCCGGGATATATTACAGTTAAAAAAGCTAATAATCCGTGGGATCTAAATAGAGATAAAAAAGTTGACGGGAAGGATCTGGCTATGTTTGGAAAAGCTTTCGGAAGCGAGGCAAAGGATTCAAATTACCTTCCACTTGCAGACTTTAACTTTGATGGTGTTATTGATGGAAAAGATTTAATTGTTCTCGCTCAGCATTTTGGGGAAACTTATCCATAATTTGTGGAACATAGAATGAGAAAATATTTTGTATCTATTTTATTGTTAGTTTTACTTGTACTGGACTTAGGAGGCATTTCTGCTGTTAATGCTGTAGTTTGTAAGAATTTTGTTGAAGGAAAGGCTTTTGTTAATGTGAGTGGTATTAATATTTCTCCTTTCGATGAAAATAAAGTAATTGCCCCGGGTTGTGAAATCATTCCCTCTTTATCCAAGGACTTGCCTGTGAAAGTCCAGAATTATTTACTGCCTCCCGGGGCAGTAGTTAAAAGTGTTGAAGTATTGCATGTTACCTATAAAACCTTAAAACTACAAGGGAAAATAGAGTTTAGCGGTTACTCTGTTAATACTAAAAATGGCTTTTTCCATTCTGCTAATGCTCCTTATATATTATGGGAACCAGGAACATTCAGACAGTATAGATTTGTGAAGGTTTTTGTCCTGCCTTTTACGTTGTCTTCTTCCAATAGTTTAAAATTCATTAATAGTGTCTCCTTTAGAATAAATTTCCAGTTGAGTGACCAAACTCAATCTACTTTAGTTAGTGACGATACTTTCAGTAATGTTGCGAATATTGTATTTGAAAATTTCGATTCTGCCGCTTTGTGGTACAAGCCTCTTTTGTATACTCCTGAGGGTAAAACTCATTATGATTATCTTATCATTGTTCCAAATAAAAATATGATTCCTGCCCTATCTAATTTTATTGAATATAAGGAGAAGGTTGATGGCCTTTTGGTAAAAGTTGTTACTATGAATGTGATTAAAGTTTCTTCTGAAGGGAAAACGGTACCTGATAAGGTAAGAAACTTTTTAAGAAAAAATTACTTGAAATGGGGTTTAAAATATTTACTTATTATTGGCTCTCCCCATTCTGTTCCTATGTGCTATATGTATCCTAAAGCAGGTGAAAAAAGGGACGAAAACGGTCTCTCTCGCCCTATAGGTAGAACTCCGACTGATTTTTATTATGCTGAGCTTACTTCCGACTGGGATGCGAATAAAAATGGTTTTCCAGGAGAATTTAATCAGGACACAAAGTCTGTTGAGGATTTCTATCCAGATCTTTTTGTAGGAAGAATCCCTTTTAACAGGAGTTCGGAGGTTCAGAAAGTTCTTAAAGATGATATTGCATATGAGGAAGAAAAAGAATCTTTCAGGAAGAGTGCTCTTCTCGTTGGAGCAATGTTATATTATGGAGAAGAAAAAACAAGTAGACAGGATGGGGCATTGGCTCTAAATTTTGCAAGTGACAACTATCTTAAACCTGCCGGATTTACGACATTCTCTATGTATGAAAAAGCAGGGACCAATTCCTCCTTTTTTGATTGCGATGTCCCTATATCTGAAAATAATTTTGTTAAAGCGATGAGGAGCAAAAAGTATGGGCTTATACTGCTTAATGCGCATGGTAGTCCTCAGTATATAGCTCGCAAATACTGG
>CAYYKP010000091.1:0-4553 GCA_964468055.1 uncultured Caldisericales bacterium | reverse complement strand
GAATGACAAAGCGGTAGGGATCGTTTCAACTTTAAAAATCCTGGGTGATTCGGAAAATTCACTCTACATTAAAATATGAAAATAAGAGTTTAAAAGTAATATTTAGAGCATTTTGGCAAGTTATCCACATTATCCACAACCGTTTGTGGATAAGTATTTATCGATGCTGACGCCAATCACTCAAAATTGTATTTTTATGATACCTGAAAAATAAAACATTTCTTTATCCACAGGTCATAAACAGAAATGCACAACCAAATAAGCCAGCATTTAAAAACAATATCTCACTTTTACCGAAATCATACAAAAGTTATACACAGAATTATACACAATTTGTATTTACCTTTACATTCAACACAAAATAGAGATAGTGCTTGTTACAATCAGGGTTATGGGAGTGCTCAAACGGGTTTTGTATTCCATATACATAAATATTTGACTGTAATACGCGTTTTACTTGTGGTATTTTTCGTTTTTTATGATTGTAAATGCACGGTATATCTGTTCAAGTGTTACAAGACGCGCAATTTCATGAGGAAGTGTCATTTTAGAAAGCGAAATAAGCATATCCGCAGAGTTACGTTCCTTGTCAGAAAAACCATCGGCACCTCCTATAAAGAATACCATATCTTTTGCAGAATGCGTAATATGCCTATTCAAAAAAATCGAGAAATCCTCCGAGGTAAGCATTTTACCCCGCATATCAAGCAGAATATTAAAATTATCTTTAGAGAGAAAATCGAGAATGCGCCCATCCTTTACTTCATTCATTTTAAAAGGAATGTAGTGCTTTATCCTTGATATGTAATCAACCACACCCTCTTTTATATACTGCTTTTTTAACTTTCCCACCGCTATGAGTTTTATTTTCATACATTTATTTTATAATTAAATGAGGCAAATAAAAATGATAGAGATAGAAAAAGACAAGGCGAGATTTATTTACAAAGGAAGTATGGAAAATGTGTTCCTTACGGGTGACTTTAACAACTGGCACAAAGAACGCATGATACAGATCTCCGAGAATGATTGGATGCTGGAAAAAACATTTCCTCAAAATGCACGCTTTGATTATAAATTCATAGCGGATGGGAATGAGGTACTTGACACAAACAATCCATTCAGAAGCGAAGGAGGTTTTGGGTTCAGCTCAGAACTGAGAATGCCACGTTTTCATTACCCGGCATCAACAAAATTTTACAAAGACATACCTCATGGAGAAATAAGAAAATGTATGATAAATGATAGTCTTTATTTTAAGTACAAAAGAGATTTTTACCTTTACCTACCATATAAGACAGAAAACAGATTACCTGTTATAGTTTTTCAGGACGGACTCGAGTATATCCTGTTCGGTGCCGCAAAAAATACACTGGACTACCTTATATATAAAAAAGAAATACCAAAAATTGCCGCAATATTTATCGACATAAGAAAAGAGAATAGGATGAAAGAGTATTCGGCACACTCAAAATACAGCGAATTTCTGGCGGAACTCGCAATACCTTACATGGAAAAACGGAGCGGTATAAAGTTTTCCGAGAAATACGCAGCCGGGGCATCATTAGGCGGATTTGTTTCCATAGATGCGCTTATAAAGTACCCTAACATTTTTAATGGTGCACTCTCCCAGTCAGGAGCACTGCTTTTCCCGGAAGATGCTTCATTTATACCTCTAAAGAAAAAACGGCTTTATCTGGACACGGGGAAATACGAAACTCATACGGATATTTCCATGAACATATCCTACACAAACGCTTTCTTTGCAAGAAAATTCAAAAAAGCAGGTGCAGACGTGATATTCAAAAAGTGGAATGACGGGCATTCCTGGGGAAATTGGAAAGCACATTTGCCCATTGCCTTAAAATCTTTGTTTGGAATGTAGAAATGATTATAGAAATTATAAACAGGGAAAATCTTGACTCAGAACTTGAAAAAATAGGAGTAGACAGAGCGGCATTCGATATTTTCGAATGGAAGAGCAATATGCTCCTCATAAAACTTTACGGAATAAACGGAAAAGGTGCAAACATTTTAAAGCAGGAATTTCTCAGTGCCGGCGGAGACGTTGCCGTGCACAGAGATGTTGCAAGCTGGAAAGCGGAGAAAACGGACTGCCTTCTCATAGGAACCGAGAAAGTATTTGAAAGGGTTACGGATAAACTAAAATTCGAGCCGTTCTTCGGACTTAAAGAGATAAGGAACAGACTGATAAAACTGCTGAGCAAAAGTAAACTCCCTACTTTTAATATAAACGGAAAAGAGTTTGACTTCAACAAAGAAACTTTCATAATGGGGATTCTAAATGTAACACCTGATTCGTTTTCAGACGGAGGAAAGTTTAACAATATAAACAGCGCATTAAAACATACGGAAAAAATGTTGAAAGAAGGCGCAGACATCATAGATATCGGAGGAGAATCCACACGTCCCGGAGCAGAACACATCCTCACCGGAGAAGAAATAGAGCGTACAATACCAGTCATCAACGCAATAAGAAAAGAATTTAAAAATGCAGTAATTTCAATAGACACATACAAGGCAGAAGTTGCAGAAAAAGCATTGGAAAGCGGAGCAAACATCATTAATGACATCAGCGGATTACAGTTTGACAAAAATATGCCTGCAGTCGCGGCAAAATATGATGTACCTGCCATCGTAATGCACATAAAAGGCACTCCAAAAAATATGCAGAAAAACCCGTATTATGAAAATGTAATAAAAGAACTGCTCGAATACTTTTCCGAAAGAATTACTACTCTGAAAGGGCAAGGTGTAAACAAAATTATAATCGACCCTGGAATCGGATTTGGAAAACGGATTAAGGATAATTTACAAATCATAAAACACATAAATGCATTTACAGTTTTTAAAACACCTATTCTTTTAGGACTTTCCAGAAAATCATTTATCGGAGCCATATTAGATGAACCCATAGATAAAAGACTTATAGGAACACTTACCGCAGATATGTACGCTGCTGATAACGGAGTAAATATCGTGCGCGTTCACGACGTAAAAGAACATAAAGAAATGCTGAAGATGCTTAAGGAAATAAAGAATGCATAAAGCAATCATTGCGATCGGCACAAATCTGGGAAATAAAAAGAAGAATATAGAAACTGCGATTAAAAAAATGGGGCAGAATAAAATAAAAACGGTAAAATATGCAAAGTTTTACGAAACTGCACCTTACGGATACACGAATCAGCCTACCTTTTTAAACACAGCAGTGGAAGTTGATACGACACTTGCTCCGGAAAAACTTCTCGAAGCTTTACTAAAAATAGAAGAGGAAATGGGACGTGTCAGAAAAATCCACTGGGGACCTCGCATAATAGATTTGGACATTATATTTTTTGACAACATAGTGATTGATAAAGAGAATCTGAAAATACCTCATCCGGATATGCAAAATAGAGAATTCGTATTAAAACCAATTTCTGATATTGAGCCATGCTGGGTACATCCACTTCTTTGCGAAACCGTAAAAACATTGCTTGAAAAACTAAAAAATGTTAAAAAAACTGCTTAAACTCAGCGGGATTTTCTTTTACATAGGACTATTTACACTCGGCGGAGGATATGCAATGATTCCGCTTATGAAACAAGAACTTGTGGAAAAACACCGATACTTTTCAGATGAAGATTTTTACGAGATGTTTGCCATATCTCAAGTAACCCCGGGGCCAATTGCCGTAAATATGGCCACATTCATAGGATCTAAAGAGGCAGGTATTCTCGGATCTATCTTTGCAACCGTCGGAGTAATACTTCCGTCGCTTATTATTATAACACTAATCTCCCTTTTCTTCACAAATATTACAAAAAACGTGTTTGTGCACAGATTTTTCATAGGGATACTCACCGGCGTGGTCGCAGAAATTGCCTACGTTGTAATAGACATATGGAAAAAATCCAAAATAGATTTCTTCTTCTATGCTGTTCTTTCACTTTCTCTTATAGAAATTTTTATCCTTAAAATAAACCCTATATATGTAATCCTCATAGGTGGTGCACTGGGAATAATTTTCAAAACAAGGGAGTTTTCAAAAAATGCACCTCATTAATATATTCCTCGAATTTTTCAAAATCGGGGCTGTAACATTCGGAGGTGGACAGGCAATGCTTCCGATATTAAAAAGAGAGCTTGTAACAAACCTACATTGGGTCTCAATGAAACAATTTCTTTACTTTGTATCCATCTCTCAGGTAACCCCGGGGCCGATTGCAATAAATATGGCCACATTTATAGGATACAGCAGTGACGGTTTTTTAGGTGCACTTACCGCTACAGCAGGGGTTGCTATGCCATCTTTTATTATAATTACGGTGGTTGCGGCAGGCCTTAAAAAAATCAGCAATTCGGCAATATACAGGGCATTTATTTACGGAATAAAGCCTGTAATTATTGCGCTACTCGTAGGGGCAATATACTTGATTATCGAAGGCGGATTTCACACGGCTGTTCCATTTGTAATGGCAATTATCGCGTTTGCCGTATTTATGAAATTTAAAATAAATGCATTTATTTTTCTCATTGCAATGGGCAC
>CAYYKP010000090.1:0-4562 GCA_964468055.1 uncultured Caldisericales bacterium | reverse complement strand
GGTACCAACCGGACAAAAACTGTTTATGTTCCAAAGAATCTCGTTTTTTATTTACAACAATAAAAGGGCACACGTTACGCTTTTAAGCGTCCCTTAAAACTCTATTCTTAATGGTTTTATTATGATTCTACCATAATCGAAAAATCTTACATTTCAAGACATAACCCTGCTTATTTTTATATTAAGACTCTTCTTTTTGATTTATATACTCTTACCCTATTCTCTTCATTTAATTTTATTTCCTCGTTTTCCGTATAATCCTACTACTTCTATATTACACGAAGTACAAAATTAACCATTTTTTATCTTTATATCAAAATCTCTATGTAATAAATTTCGAATACTTGACAAGCGGAAAAAAGTACTTATAATGAAAACTGAATCAGGTATCAAATTTATATCATAAAATAAATATAAGGAGGTATTATGGAAGGAAAAAGATTTGCAAAAATTACTGCAACAGGAATGTATTTACCGGAGAAGGTAATTACAAACGAAGAATTAAGCAAAAAGATGGGATTTGATGTTTCGCAGTACCTGTCCGGAATCAAACTGAGGCACATCGCAGCACCCAACGAATCCAGTTCAGATATGGCTGTTGAAGCAGCAAAAGAAGCCCTGAAGAATGCAGGAATGAAAGCAGAAGACCTGGATCTTATAATTCTTACTACAGACACACCGGATATTATTACTCCCCCTACCTCACTGATTATCCAGCACAAATTAGGCGCAAAGAATGCAGCAGCATTTGATATGAATGGAGCCTGTGCAGATGCAGTAATTGGTATGACAGTTGCATCACAGTATATCACAACGGATTCTGAAATTAACAACGTGCTTGTTGTTGCATCATATGGAATGACAAAATGGCTTGACTGGGACAATAAAGTGCTTGCACCCATGTTTGGAGATGGGGCATCGGCTGTCATTCTTAGCACTTCAGATAAACCGGGATTCCTCTCTTCAGCAATGCTTGCAGATGGAAGCTATTGGGATAGCTACGGCATCTACGTGGGCACTAAGTATCCAATTACAAAAGAAATGGTTGACAAAAAGGAACATCTTTTAAGATTTCATCCAAACCTACATAAGTATCCGCCGGATATAAACTATAGCAGGTGGCCGGTTTTAGTTAAGAAGGTTGCAAAAAAAGCCGGATACACTGTAGATGACCTCAATATGGTTCTGTTTACGCAGGTAAGGCTTATAGACATCGAGAAATCAATGGAAGGGCTTAACCTTCCGATGGAAAAAACACATTATATCATGGATAAGTTTGGTTACACCGGTTCTGCTTGCGTATTTATGGCACTGCACGATGCATTAAAAGAAGGAAAAATAAAGAATAATGATCTCGTTGCTTTTTCTACTTCCGGTGCCGGTATGGTAATGTCTGCTGCCTTATTTAAGTGGATAGAGTAGGGAGGAGGTCTTAAAATGCCGTTTCTGGGTATGAATGGATGGAAAATGCATTATGAAAAGGTAGGGGAAGGCAAAGAAACATTAGTATTTGTTCATGGAAATGGTTCTTCAGAAAAATGGTGGAATAAGATAAAGCCTTTGCTACCAACAGAATGGAGTAGTTATTTTATTGATTTAAGGGGATTTGGTGAAAGTGATAATCAAAAGCCCTATACAATTGAGCAGTTTTCAAAAGATATTAATAAATTCGTCACAGAAATGGGTATTGCGCATTTCCATTATGTTGGGCATTCCTTAGGCGGAGTTATTGGGTATATGTATGCATTAAAATTTAATGATCAGTTAAAATCTCTTATTTTAGAGGATACTCTTCCTGCAACCGGGTTTCCCATGGCAGACGTTGTAAAGGATCATTTTAAACTTTTAATAAATGATAGAAAAATGCTCGAAACAAATTTAAGAGAGAGGGTTGTTGCATTTTTGAAGGATAAGGAATTTTTTAAAAATGTTATTCTTCATGATTCGATAAGGAGCATTCCTCAGGCATATACGGATACGGTAGATGCTATATGTAATATTAATGTATTGGACGATTTAAGAAAGATTGACACTCCAACGCTTTTCATTCATGGAGAAAAAGATGCTGTTGCGTTATGGGACTGGATGAGGCAAACATTCAATGCTTTTAGAAACAAGCAAGAGTGCGTAATTAAAAACAGCTCCCATTCGCCGATGATTGAAAATCCTAAGGAGTTTATGAAGTGCCTTAAAGAGTTTATTGGAAAGGAGACAAAACAATGAAAAGAATGGAAGGCAAGGTATGTATAGTTACAGGATCCGGAAGAGGGATAGGCAGAGCAATTGCCTTGAAATTTGCAAAAGAAGGCGGAAAAGTAGTGATATGGGACATGGATGAAGAAAATGCAAAAAAAGTGAGTGATGAATGCAAAAGCTTTGGCACAGATTCAATGGGGCAGAAAGTAAATGCAACGGATAGGGAAGAAATACAGAAAGGTGTAGCGGAAATTAAAGAAAAGTTTGGACAGATTGATGTTCTTGTCAATAATGCAGGTATTACTCGTGATGCGCTTTTGACCCAGATGGATGAGAAAATGTGGGATGCTGTAATTGATGTGAATTTGAAAGGTACTTTTAATTGTACTCAATTTGTTGTACCCGTAATGGAAGAAAAAAATCAAGGAAGCATAGTAAGCATTGCATCTGTTGTAGGCATTTATGGAAATATGGGACAGACAAATTATGCTGCATCAAAAGCAGGGATCATAGGTATGACGAAATCATGGTCAAAAGAACTTGCTAGAAGTGGTATAAGGGTGAATGCAGTTGCTCCAGGATTTATAAAAACGCCAATGACAAAAAAAGTACCGGAGAAAGTTATTAATTATATGGTTAAAAGAACACCCTTAAGAAGAATGGGAGAAGCAGAAGAAGTTGCAAATGCGGTTCTATTTTTATCTTCTAACGAAGCATCTTTTATTACCGGGCATATTTTGCAGGTTGACGGAGGATTAACGCTGTAAATGAGAAATGTATGGATAAAAGGTACAGGCTTTATACGAAGTATGGAGTCCGGAGATCATTGTCTCAATGGGATGTGAAATGCAAGTGAATATAAATAAGAGAGACAATAACCTTTTGATGGTTACCTCTGGTGCCGGGATTGCAATGGGAGAAGTTGCGTTTAAATGGAAATAAAACAAACTGTGAATAATCAAACTAAAATACTCTCTGCTGCGGAGACACTATTTGAGAAAAACGGATATAATGCAACGAGTATTTCCCAAATTATGAAAAAATCAAATCTTAGCAACTCATTATTTTATTACTATTTTCATGATAAGGAAAATATTTTTCTTCACATCGCAGATTCTATGAGTCTGGACATGTACAAAGAAATTTTAAGGGGTATTGGGAAATCAAAAAATCTTGAAGAAGAAATATTTAATTTTTATCTCAACACTTTCAAGTTCATCTCACATAACTTAAAACGATTTAGAGTTTTTAGAGAGGTAGAATTTATTGATGATAGTATCCAACAAACATTTTACGCGAGACTGTTTTCTTTGTTAGGTGAGGAATTGAAAAAAAGGTACCCTGAAAGGTTTGAGTATTACAATGATGCTTTAAATGATGTATTGATTGGAGCAGGTTATTTTGTGGGGTTGAAATTTATAGTATGGGATAAGAGAAAGGATTTTGATTATCTTGCAAAAGTTGTTTCGGATTTTGTTTTGAACGGAATTGATCCCGATAAAAATTTTCGGCCTTCTCTTTCCTGGCAGGTGAAAGAAGTTCGACCAAAGGAAGCCGAATCTTCAACGAAAGGTGAAAGAACACAGAAAAGGATTGCATATGTTGCAAAAAAATTGTTCGGAAAAAAGGGATATTGGAAAACACAAATTTCGGATATTGCTAAAAAGGCAGACGTAGGAACCGGCACTTTCTATCTTTATTTTGATTCCAAAAAAGAATTGCTAAAGTACCTTGTTACTGAAATAAATAAGCAATTAAGGGAAAACGCCATGGTTTATTCATTGGGCGCTAAAAACAGAAAAGAGGTAGAAGTGAGGGCGTTAAAAGCATTTGCTGATTTTATTGCAGAGGAAAGGGAAGCTTACAGAATTGTGAGAGAATCTGAATTTGTGGACGGAGAGATTGGAAAGTGGTATTACGAAAGGATTGGGCAACCATACGGAGAAGCTCTTGCTGCAGCAATGAAGCGGGGCGAAATAAGAAAGATAGAACCATCTGTTCTTGCTTATTCCCTTATGGGAATGGGGCATTTTATGGGCGTACACTGGATTATCTGGAATAAAAAAAATGCTATTCCGGATGAAACAGTATTAAAAGTATCTTCCATCATGATGGAAGGTATCAAATAAAATAAGGAGGTATAGTATGAAAAGATTTTTAGTTATTTTAACAGTTGTTGCTCTTATTCTTGCAAGCTTTCCTGGGCTTGTGAGAGCAAACGAAACAAGCTTGAAGGATATTTCTTTAATTTTAAAAGTTGGTGAAAAATCTTACATGCTCAATGGATTTGAGAAGACGTCAGATGCCGGACCTATCATAAAGAATTCAAGGGCATTTGTTCCAATAAGGCTTGTTGCCGAGGAATT
>CAYYKP010000089.1:1225-4626 GCA_964468055.1 uncultured Caldisericales bacterium | reverse complement strand
GATGAAATTACAAAAAGTGTTGGTATATCAAAAGGCGGTTTTTATGTGTATTTTAAGTCGAAAGATGAATTACTTGAAGAAATAGTCCGCTCTTCTGTGAATGCTCTTATAAAAGAAATAGGGAATGTGGCTCTGGATAAAAAAGACCCTGTTTTTACGCTTGAAGTATTTTTCAGAAAAAATATTGAACTTTCAGAGATGTACATCTCCGGGATTTTAATTGGTTTAAGGGATGTGAATTTTCTTGAACTGAAAGATGATTCTTTGAGCAATTTTATTGAAAACGAGGTGCGCGGAGCGATTTGCACTTTTTTAAAGCTTTTAAAGAACGGAAAGTGTTCAAATGAGGATTTACTGCTTTTGTGGGGTGTAACACTTTCTCTGTGGGTAGAAGTCGGTTTCAAAAATGGAAAACCTAATGTGCGTAAAATTGCTGAGAAAGTTTGGCATGGCATTGGAGGTGGCATAGATGCTTAACGTAGTAATCGGTGCAACAGGGCACCTTGGCAATGTCCTTGTAAGGAAGCTCGTAAAAATGGGAGAAAAGGTGAGAGTAGTTGCTCTTCCAGATGACAACATTTCCCCAATTAAAGGTTTCGATGTGGAAGTAGTTTACGGAGATGTAACGGATTTGCCATCTATTGAGGAAGCATTGAATGGAGCGAGCGTGGTTTATCATCTCGCAAGTGCAGTAAACATTTCGTCAGGGAAAAGAGCTCTTCTTGAAGAAGTTAATGTAAAGGGAACTACAAATGTGATTTCTGCAGCGCTTAAAAACCATGTTGACAGGCTTATCTATACGAGCTCTGTCCACGCAATTCTGGAGCCACCGCATGGGACAATAATAGATGAAACGATGCCTTTTGCTCCTGATAAGGTGCTTGGGGATTACGCGAAAACAAAAGCGAAAGCGTCACTTTTGGTATTGGATGCGGTAAAGAAGCATGGGCTCGATGCAGTGATTCTTTGCCCCAGTGGAATTATCGGCCCTTATGATTATAAAGTTTCTGAGATGGGCCAGCTCATGCTGGACTTTATAGAGGGAAGGTTAAAGGCGTATATCGACGGTGCGTATGATTTTGCAGATGTACGAGATGTTGCAACTGGCCATATACTTGCTGCTGAAAAAGGCAAAAAGGGCGAATATTACATTTTATCGGGGCATAGAATAACAATTGAGAAATTGCTGACGCTTCTGGAAAAGATTACAGGTATTAAAAAACCCGCGTACAAAATGCCTTATGCACTTGCACTGTTTACTGCACCGCTTACTCCTATATATTATTACTTCACAAAGACAAAACCTTTGTTTACGACTTATTCTATTCGGGTGCTTGCGTCAAATTCTTACATTAGCCATAACAAGGCTGCTAAGGAATTGGGATATACAGTGCGCCCAATAGAAAACAGTTTAAAGGATACTTATGAATGGTTTGCAAAGCATGGCTACATAAAGAGCAAGTTTTTGAAAGCAAGTTAAAGAGCTCATTTACGGTATTTAAGTGCAGATAATAAAAATGCCCTCCAAAAAGGAGGGCATAAATTTTTCAGTTGAATATTAAAAATTATTTTTTTCTAGTCCCGGAGCTTTTGCGCGTACTTTGAGAAGCTCTGGAACTTCCTGGACTTCTTTTTGGAAACTCGCTTCTCTTAATTTGTTTACGTAATGAGGGTCCTGGAACGAATAAGTGAATTTTGTGTGTATATCATATCTTCCTTCAGGTAGTGCAACTGTATCCTCTGTCATTACAAGTTCCTCGTCTGTTGGGATAACGAATACTTTTACTTTTAAGTCAGGTGCACTAATATCCATTTCTGCATTTCTTGTGTGTGCAAGTTCGTTCCTTGCAGGATCTATTTTTACCCCAAAGAATTCCAGGTTCTTTGTCATTTCTTTTCTTATGACGGGTGACATTTCTCCTACGTCAGCTGTAAACACGATGGCGTCTACTCTTCCAAGAGTCCCCATGTATGCTGCAATGTATTTTCTACCTCTGTATCCTTCAATTGCAATGGCAAGTTTTGCACGTTCATCGCCTTTTTCTGCTGCAATTTCAATGTTCCTTCTGTCGGTATACTTATCTGTAATTCCAAGTACACCGCTCTTTTTGTTGAGGATTGTATTCATTTCTTTTGTGGAGAGTCCCAATTTATCCATCATGTAAAGGTCAATTGCTGCGTCGTGGTCTCCCGCGCGTGTACCCATTACTGCGCCCTCAAGAGGTGTAAATCCCATGCTTGTATCAACGAAAAGTCCGTTTTCCACCGCGTTGAAACTTACTCCGTTTCCAATGTGTGCGGAAACAAGGTTTACTTCAAGCGGGTTTTTACCAAGAAGTACAGCTGCCCTTTTTGCGACATAAAGCAAAGATGTACCCTGGAAGCCGTATCTCCTGATGTGGTATTTTTTGTACCACTCGTACGGCAATGCATAAATGTAAGCAAAATTAGGCATTGTTTGGTGCCATGCTGTATCCATTATTGCCATGTGGGGCAATTCGTCCCCTTTGAAGAAGAACAATTTCGTATATAATTGGAGAAACAGCCAGATGAATTTTGCATAGAAAATTATATGAGACAACACATGTAATTGAGGAGAGTGAACGCAATGAATATTGGGGTTATAGGAGAAAATCTTGTCGATCTTTTCAAAATCGACGGTAAATTCGAAGTACATCCAGGCGGCTCTCCATTAAACATCGCCGTAGGCCTTTCCCGTCTTGGAGAAAATGTATCCTTCGTCACCAGGTTTTCTTACGATTTCTTTGGAGAGATGCTAAAAAATGTTTTAAAATCAGAAAAAGTAGACTTATCATTTTGCTCAACCGATGATAAATTACATACAACGCTTGCCTTTGCGTTTGTGGATAGAAATAAAATTCCTGCATTTGCAATATGGAATCGATGTACAGCGAATACGGCCCTTACATGGGAAGAGCTTTCAAGAGTAGAGCTAACTAGTCTCGATGCCATCCACTTTGGCTCCATTATTTTAGCGACACCTGCAGCTGATAATATTTTAAAGTTTGTAAATAAAGCCAGAGGAGTTGGAAAATTCATTACATTCGATCCGAATTACAGGCCTAACGTTGCGGATAACGAAAAAATCTATATTGAGAACCTTGTAAGAGGATGGAAACTGGCTGACATCGTCAAATGCAGCCTTGAAGACGCCAAAGCAATTTTTAATCTTGAAGATTCAGAAAGTATTTTTGATGCAATAAAGCAGATAGGAGTTAAAACTATTGTTACCGACGGAGAAAATGGTGCTTATGTTGTCGAAAAAGACATTGTGCACGTTTCCGCATATAAAACCCGTGTAGTCGATACAACCGGGTGTGGAGACGCATTCATGGCCGGAATGATTCATAAGCTCTGCGAAAGAAAATTTTTAACAGACA
>CAYYKP010000089.1:0-1125 GCA_964468055.1 uncultured Caldisericales bacterium | reverse complement strand
CCGTTTTCTTCGGTATTATTTCTCTTTCAATCTGATTAATGCTGTTTTTATTTCACCTTTTTCAGATTTCAAAACAATCTTTTTCCCGGAAACAATTCTTTCCACTACATTTTCTCCCATATTTGATTGTCGAACCTCAAGGTCGTAAACCGAATTAATTGCCACACTTGCCGCTGAGGACGCATTGTTCCAGCGCATTACCGCAAATTCCCCGTCCTGGGAGATTTTGAACGCCGAAAGAAATGCACCGTCTTCAAATGTAAATTGTGGAAATGCAGGAAAAGTATCTTTTTGTTCCTGGGATTTTGAAATCTGCAGCGCTACCGGTTCAAGTAAAAAATCTCTTGCAGCTTTATATCCTTCAGATTCTTTTGCATCTTTCAGTAGTATAAAAGAGTAATGATATCGGTATTCTCCAATGCACTGTGCTTCCGGAGTTGCAATTTCGGGACCTGCCTCTTCCCTTCTTGTGAGAAGATCCCCGCGTGAGAGCCAGCCCACAGATCTAAGTAGTGTGAAATTCAAACTGGTTCCTTTCTCTGACAGATGACTTTCGTACTCATGAATTCCACGCGTCGCTACAACCAGTTTGCTTTTGTTTCCAATGAGAGCTGCAAAACTCTCCATCGCATATCTTGAGATTTTCTCTTCTGTGTAAGAATTGTCATAAACTCTAATATCTGCAGGATGGGAAACCATGCCAAAGTAGCCATCGTTCTTAACTTCTTCAAGTTTTTCAGGTAGGTTAACCACAAAACTTAATTTGTGATCCAAAATGGTGTTGTTTAACACAAGTTCCACATCGATTCTGGGAAGGTCCCTGTAAAGTTTGTAAAGTACATAAAGCACGAGTGTGCCTTGTTCCTTTAATCTAAATTTTCTGGAGCTATCAAGTGATTTGGGGAGTTTCATTGTTATTCCAATTGCTATTTTTTTCAAAAAACCGTGGTCCTCAACTGATATTACATCTGCATGCTGCCCCAGGTTTGTAAGTGGTTTATCTTTTACAAGCGGAGAAAAATTGTACTCATCCCCTGCATCAGCAACATCCTCAAAGTAGTTCACCGATTTGTAAATTACATCGTTCCCTTTGTCCCTTAAATCAAAACTTCCGTCATCGTTCAG